>NZ_JAWPOT010000002.1:0-426134 GCF_033344415.1 Vibrio sp. 1727 | reverse complement strand
AACCACGGTTTATTAAGGCTTTGTTGTACTGCGTCCAGTTAGTTGTTTTGTAACGAGGTTTAGGCATGAGGCTACGATGATTAATGGGTGTAGCCGATCAGATCGTAGCTTCTTGATTTAGTTCCATCGATTTAAGCAACAAAGCCAGCTCGCGGGTGAATAGTTACTATCAAAGAACTGATAGATGAATTAGATGTTTTCACCGTGAATTTAGTTTGCAAGCAATGAAAAGGTTAGTGATGATACTGGGTAAATAAAATTTTATCATAAATAAAGCTTGCCTTTTGAATGGCTTCCTTACGGTTATTTACTTTTAATTTTTTATATATGTTGTAAACATGTGTTTTAACGGTACATTCAGCGATAAATAAATCTTCAGATATCTCACGATTGGATGCGCCTTTGATGACAAGTTTAAATATTTGAATCTCTCTCTTGGTTAAATGAGTCTGTTTCGCTTGCAGCTGTAGTGCATAAGGACGAATGTCGGTTATCATCTCTGTCATTACTTTTCTTGGCAGCCACAGATCACCATCAATTACGCTTTTTAAACAACGCGTAAAGTGCTCTATAGGTGCATCCTGGTAGATAATCCCTTTCAAATCTATGAGATACATTAATTGTGTTTCTGCTACTATCATTTCTCCAATTTCTTTAGGAAAATCATAAATTATCCATTTATTGGATAATACCTGTGATAACGTTACTTGGATATCGATAACCTTTTCTAAGGTTAGATAACTAATAAGAACGAGATCAGAGCTGATGGTCTTAGTAGATTTATTAATTTCTTGTAAGCATTTTCTTTCAAAAGAAAAATAGCCACTTTTGTTTATTTCTTGTATTATAAATTGGTTGCTAATCCCGTCATCGCCTATCAAAAGTATATGCTTTATAGCCCGATTACAATTATGTTCTTGTTCTACATAACTCATAGTTATAATTTCCGTTTTTTATTGTGCTCACTTATAGATTAGTCAATTCTAGGTAACAACGCGGAAGTTTGCCAATGTGGTATTCATATTTTGATATATGTATCGCTTTATGGCTGTTGGGATAAATTAGGTTCGATTGATATCTGCAATGTGTCTTCGTATTGACCTCCAGGTTTTTCTTCTGCGTTACCAATAACAAAGATCAGAGGAATAGGTTGACCAGTCGTAGCAGCGTGACGTGGGATACGTACACTAAATTGTGTAAGATTGACGTAGTCGTTGTCGAAGATAATTTGATAGGGAATATCCCACTTGGGTTCATGTGATTCGTGGCGTAATGCACCATGATTTGATGACTCCAAAACAACCGCATAGGCAGAGTTACTTTGAACCCATAGGTTAGGCGATGAATTGATTACTTTGTTTGAGTGTAACGTTCCTAAGTCAAGGTCATAATGTGGTTGTGATAATCCGTAAAAATGAATTTTCGCTGCTGGTGGTACATCCACAGTGACAGGAAGCAAAGTAGGACTTATTTCTATTTTGCCGTCTATTTGTGCATATGACGTAGCAACTTCTAATACGCCTCGATAGATCCCTGACGTTAACCATTGTTTAGCGGGAAAGCGCATTTGTACGGTTGCAGCAGGTTGGTTCTCGGTCAAAGTAAAGCGCCATTGATTAGCTATTGTGTTACCTGATTGCCCACTCCACTCGAAAAAGAGCGAATCTTGACGGCTACTTTTCAATGATTTACTTGTATCGTCAAGCTGTAAAACTAAGTTCAGTTTGCAGCCCTCACCAATAATATTTGCACTCACACGATAGGTATTGGTTGTTGCAAAACTGCTGTTATTGAAGACATCGTATTTTGCTTGTGTTGATACTGGTTGGATAGACAGAGAGTTAGCTTCACAAGCCCAAACAGAAGGTATATTAGCCAATGGTAGCAAGAACAACGCGCTCCGCTTTAGTTGTTTAATCGACATATAACTCTCCTAATCTGATCAAGGTGTCACTTCGTTCACTAAGATTAATAACTACTGACTCTTGTTCTTTAGTGTCAAGAACGAGTTTGTATTGCCCCGGTTTTAATCCAGAAATCGCAAAAACACCACTACGGTTTGTAAAGAATTCAATTGGTTGTTGCTGTGTTTTACCAAGGTACTGCGCAAAGCCCGCAACAAGTGAAATAGGGCTGTTACTTTGACGATCGAACAGTTTACCAATGACGGTTAATACCGCATCAGAACCAATTTGCAGTTGGAATCCTTTTTTATAGCCAGGTTTAACCCAAAAAGCGCCTTCTCCGAGATCGTAACCGGGTGGTAAGTTTTCCACGTCGTATCCGATCACTTGGCTGCTATAGGCCACAAGGTCAGGAACCAACGCAGAAGAGTCTTCATAGAGATAGACGCGTGCTTGCTTACCGTCTCGGGTAGGGTCGATGGCAATGTCGTTCTCTGCAAGGCTTTCATGTTTATTAATGATGGCAAACGCTTCTCTAACGGGTCTTCCTATTGTCACTGATGACCCTGCAAATGCCACCGCACTACTAAGCTTAAGATCGGTGCTATGATTTCTCGTATTATCACTGATGCTCTCAAGGCGAGAGGTGTGACTCGCGCTTAATTCATAGCGGTTTGCCGTATAGTTAACCCCAAGATTAACATCCGCGTCAGTCTCTTTGTTATTAATGGCACTGGCAAATGCAGAAACGCCGCCAGTGCTTCCAATATTATTTTGATAACTATAATCTAAGGCACTTTCATTGAGTTCTGTTGAATAACGACCAACGACACGTGTTTGTTTGCTGAGTGGCCAACTTAAGGTGAGAGTCGTGCTAATGTCATCGCTCCCCCTCTCGTTATTCTTATAATTAACACGAGCGCTCCACGTGGCGGGTGTATCGAATAATCTTGCAGATAGGCTGGGGCTTACAATCCAATAGTCGTTTTTTTTATCAACGCCAGCTCGATAATTTAGAGTAACAGCCGCGCGTAATGAACGTGAAAGATAGATGGATCCAAAAGCACTAGCATAATGAGTCGTTAAATTAATATCACTGCTTGATGCTTCATATGCCGATATTCCACTGAAGCTATTGCTTAAATATTCATAACTGAGGCTTAACTGTGGCTCTAGTGAGTTTGATTTAGAAAATTCGGCATCGAATGCTACTTTATAAGCGTCACCGCGACCATAAATCGGATGATCACTGTGTGAAGCGTTTAATTCAGTAATGCCTAGTTTAGAAGCGAAAAGTGCGCTAGCACCATATTGGTATAGGTTTTCACGCACTTGAGAATTAACTCCTAAGGTTAACCAAGGTGAGACACCAACATCGAGATAACCGTGAAAAATACGTTCATCCGTGAGGTATTCTAATTGTTTATTTTGGATTTCTGATGGAACGCCATACATGATACTGTATTCGAATTCGCCACTGTTTAATAAATCATTACCGGTCGCAATCGAAAATTCAATGCGTTCTTCATTTCCTGAACGATCAGTAATAACGAGCTCAATATCATTGTTTCCTTGTGCTAGTGGAATATCACTGAGATTATAACTGCCCGCACCAAGGGTTAATCTTTGTACAGGGATGCCATCGATATACACATCGACATTAGACGTGCGCTGGAGTGTGAATGATTGACTTGCACGAGGGCGTACATTTTTGGTGGGTATAAGAGTGAAGTCACGCGTCACGCCAACTCCCAAAATGTCTGTTCCATCTTGAAAAGCTTGACCACTGTTGTACATATCGCCTATTACTACTCGAGTACCTTGTTGGGGGTAATCGATATTAAGGCGTGTGCCTTCTCTAATGTAGCTTGAACCGGTTAGAGAACCATTTTCTATAAAGGATTCATATTCAAAATTAAGCATGCTTAGATTGAATGCTGAGTCGAATCGACTGCGATATAGGCTTTCTCGAGCAGAGTCTTCGTCGACAAATTGACTTTCATTGGCGGAAAGCGACACATTCACATAGCCACTCAAAAGGCTTGGCTTCGCATAATTATATAAATTTCCCGCTTCGCTCATAGATAAATTCTGTGTCAGGCTGGACTGTGGTGGGATTGTCAAGACACATTCTAATGAAGCAAAATCAAAGGTTAAACTTACCCCTGTTTGTGCGAAGTGCTGTTGAGACAATATGTCATCACCACTGGATTCTTTAAGCGCATTTATTACCTCTTGTGTCACAACTGACGTTAGGAGAGACAGGGTGTCCTCTTTGGGTAATAAAATTTGGTTGTCTGCCGTAATGGTGATGTCTGCTTCACCTAATATAGTATCACTGACCCTTAGTAAAGAGGTGAGTTTAATATCTCGGCCAGTTGGATTAAGCACCATTTCTTGGCTGTGGGCAGCAGAATTTATTATGAATAGAACCAAGCAGCACATGAAAGTGGGCGTAACCAACGTGCGCATGATCTTAAAAATGTCAGTTTTCATAACCATGATATATGCCAACGGGTAATTGAATCGAAGAAGAATGTACAGTAATAGTAGAATGAGGCGGAACAAACTGCTCACCCAGCGCCTTATGCACGGTCTGATTAATATCATCAGGAAGGTTGTCGAACCTGAGTAATGAAGTGAAGGTAAATCGATTCCCGGTGTTAGTGAGCGTTAAACTACCATGTTCACCAATATGTAACTTTATGTCCGGTTGAAGAGAAGACGAGTGAACGTGTAACAGTGCATTGTAGTGGATCTGTAGATTAATCCCAGTAGACAAACCATTCACCTTTTCAACTTGAGTACTGCTTCGATTTATATCGGCGGTGCTAAAGCGGATAAAGTAACTTTGCGACATTTCGAGAGGCACTTTACTTAGCCATTGTATTCTAAATGTTTGACGCTTTCCGGGCGCGAGCATTGCTGCGGGCGGAAACACCAAAATGTCTTCATTTGGTGAGCTAGACGTAGACGTTTCAAACGTACCATTAGGCGCAAATGTCAAACGTCGAACGTTGGCTTCAAGTGCGAGCGTTTTGGTTGAGTTGTTGGAAACTACCAACTGCGAAGTTAGTTGATGATCCGTATTTAGCTCAATGACCGTGGGGGAGAGTGTAATTCCAAACGCTTGAGTATATATAAAGCACACTATCACTCCGGCTAATAAACGCCATTGCATCGTTACTCCTCCTGTTCAATATCAATTGATAGTGTACGAATGTTGAAGTTCTCGAGTGGCAACATTTCAAAAGAACGTTTGGAGTGGGGCAATACTAACGTCCCTGAGATACGTTGTGAAATTTCATTTCCTTTTAAATAAGTAGATTGAGTGCCATCGGATACTTTCCACGTCGTGTTGGTTAATCGTCCGTAACTGTTGCCGCTATTCAGCACATCTAGAACCCAATTGTCTTTGTCGTTTTGTTTTATACTTGTGACGGAAAACTGGGGCGAGGTGTTTTGCGGACGAACATTGATGAGCGTGTTGAATCGAAGAAGTAAACTCACTTGGCCTTGATTGCTGCTGGCTCGTTCCACTTTAACTTGTTTAACCGCAACCCGATACGCTTTAGATTCAGTGATGGATGGATCGCCTAAGTAACGAATCATAACTGATTGTGCCCGGCCTGGTTCTATAATGGCAGTGACGGGTATGACCAATAATTCTTCATCCGCAGGCACAATGGTCTCGTTACCATATTCATCCATGGTCATGAAATAGGGTTGTAGTTCTACCGTCAATGGCACAGTAGAGGTATTCTCCACCCGCATCGTCATTTGAGCACGTTTCCCTAATGGTGCCATCTCGGCAGACATCGGTTCTACTTTAAAAGCATGTGCGAACATACACGTAAACGACAAAAAGAAAAATGTGAACCAACGAATCATAGCAGTGAGCTCCATCAAAAAAATCTTACATGACAATAAAGGAGGAGGCGAAATACGCCCCCTCATTCTGTACGTTTAGTTTGAGGTGATATTCACAGTTAATGTGTCAGAGTAGCCACCAGCCCAAGGAGATGTCTCGGTAGTAACAATGTCAATTGATGCACCTACACCAGTAGCCAAATTGCCTGAACCACCATAAGATTGAGAAGCTGAAACATCGTTTAGACCAGGGCCACCCGGTGCGTTCAATGTAAAGGATGCTAAACCGCCAGCAGGGTTAAATGTTGCGTCATATTTTAGAGCAAAGTCTTCATTATCATCCGACTCCAAACCACCTTCCGCACTGGTCATGGTAACGGTCGCACCATCTGCATCATTACATTTCAATTCCAGACCACCTACACTAACGCTTTGAATTGTTGAGACGTTACCAAAGTCAATTAACTGTGTGGCAAGGCCAGTCACTTCACAAACAGGTGATACATAACCAACTAACTGAACGTCACCTGGAGCGGCGTAAGCGTTAGCACCAAAAATAGCGGTTACAGCAGCTGCACAGAGTGTTAGCTTTTTCATAAGAAATTCCTTTCACTTTTGATTGTTGGCTCAATTACGGCTGAGCGTATATTGCTCTGCAGTTATTTGCAGAGTTCCTACTTTGTTACGCTATGAATTGAAGGGTATACTTCAATTTCAATAACGTCATGATAATAACCCGCATAAAGCAAGTTATTTTCGAGCGTTACCCTAAGTACTCCTCGTTGAGTAAAAGGAATAACACCAGAGCTGTCTATCATTGCGGGCGAAAGCAATTGTCTACTAAGTCGACTTTCATTTAATCGAAGCTCATCGACTTGCAACGATAATTCGTAATTTTCAATTAATTCAACGCCCTGATGTTCATATTTAAGGCCACCATATTGAGAATTGATGGTGATCCCCAAAGGGCGATTGCAATATAGTGAGAAGGGCAATGATTGCGTCTTCTGCTCAGAAAAGGTCATCACATTGCCTGATAAAAAAGTAATCTCACAACGATCTTTAATTTGACCTGCTAACCCCATGGTCAAGGTGTTCGCACGGACATAGAAAGGGATCGATAGGCTCATAACCGTTAGCGTTATCACGAATCTACGAAGAGTAAAAAATATTTTAGTCATTTACTCGCCCCTATCTGTTCAATTGCATTCGTTGTTTAACAATTCAAACTATAGAAAGCACAGACTTTGGCATAGTAGTAAAAAAAGTTGATTATTAATGGAGAGTAGGAGAAATAGTATGAGTTTAGTTAAAAGAAATGAGCCCATTTGTTTGCAATAGGTTGATATAAAATGAGTTGTATTTATTGAGGTTAAAAGTTAGCGAATAAAGAATATTTTACTTATTGTAAATGTCTGATTTATAAACTAGCAGAAGTATGCGTTTACGATATGTTTTCAGGCAACGAATTGCTAGTACAAAAAGGGGATAGGAATCGACATTTCTGGTATTAATTTATACAAATAGGTGGATTTATCTCCAGTCAGTTGATAAATAGAATATTTTTTGTTGACCAGATAAATTAATCCGTTAAAGTACGCCTCGTTCTCACGGCAAAGGTCGCTGAGACAGATGGTGTCTAACCCATCGCATGATTGCGTTGCCCTGGTGGTGGAATTGGTAGACACAAGGGATTTAAAATCCCTCGGCGTTCGCGCTGTGCCGGTTCAAGTCCGGCCCGGGGCACCATCAAAATCTTTGGTGACAGAGATACAAAATCAGAAAGGCGCCTTGGCAGAGTGGCTATGCAGCGGATTGCAAATCCGTGGACCTCGGTTCGACTCCGGGAGGCGCCTCCATTCTTTTACTTGTCCATGAGTTCCGATAGTAACCTGTAGGATCTCAACTTCTCAGATTGTTCAAACACCATCGTGTTTACCATAATTTCATCTGCCCCAGTGCGTTCCAAAAGTTTCTCAATTTTCTGTCTTACATATGTTTGATCACCATGGATAGATTCACGTAATTGAGTTTCAACGTGAAGCTTTTCCTGTGCTGACCATAGTGGTGCCATACTTTTCACTGGTGCGCGAAGTTTTTCGCGATTGCCGCGAATCATTTTTAAGAATTTTTGCTTCTCTGTTGTCGCGAGAAAATCTGCATGTGACTGAGTATCCGCTACGATAACGTTGGCACAAATCATCACATAGGGTTGAGCTAAATGCTCGGATGGGACAAACTCATCTCGATAAAAGTTTAGAGCACGAGACATTGCATCTGGAGCAAAGTGTGCAGCAAATGCGAAAGGTAAGCCTCTCTTAGCTGCTAAACGTGCGCTGTATGTACTCGACCCCAGAAGCCAAATCGGCAGAGATGTGTTGTTACCTGGATAAGCCGCGACTGGTTGATTTCGAGATACGGGACCAAGAAAGAAATTAAGTTCCTCCAACAGCTCTTCAAAGTCAGGATCCATATGCTCTGGTTCCCGCCTTAATGCATGCATTGTTTGGTAGTCGGTGCCTGGTGCGCGTCCTAATCCGAGGTCAATACGACCAGGGTATAATGCCTCTAACGTTCCGAATTGCTCTGCAATAACTAGTGGTGCATGGTTAGGTAACATGATTCCACCTGATCCTAAACGGATCGAGTTCGTGTGCGCTCCAATATGACTGAGTAATACACTGGTTGCGGCACTGGCGATGTCGGGCATGTTATGGTGTTCAGCCATCCAAAACCGATGATAGCCCCAGGACTCGATTGATTGAGCTAATTCAACGGAGCGTTCGAACGTTTCGGTGAAGTTTGTTCCGTCGGACACGGGTGCCAAATCCAGAACAGATAAACGAGGAAAAGACATAGGATAGTTATAGCCTGTTAATGAATCTTAACTATCATATGGTGGTGAAAGTTGACGTTTAAAAGGGGAGGATTAACCATTCACAATGGATTATTTTTCTTCAATGCCTGGAGAGCGTTTAGCTTACGAGTTTAGCTTTTGCTATGTGATAAAAGCGGCTTTATTACTGTAAGTGGCCACAGTGGTCGATGTCGTTGAATATTCGCATGTAGAACGTTTCCACAGCTACTTTAGATTAAAATATAGGCCTCTTTAACAGCGAACTGCTGTTGTCGACAATAGTGAACGAGCTAGCTTTAGAACGTTTTGACTGATACATAGACTTGTCTGCCGCTGTTAATAATTCATGTACATTCGACCCATGCTCAGGATAGAGTGCAATACCAATGCTAGCTCCGACGCATAACTCTTTACCTTTAAAATGAATTACTTTTTCTATTTCTTGGATATAGCGTAGTGCACATGCAGACAGAGACGTACCTGTTGTGTGTGAACGATGAATAATAATAAATTCATCTCCACCAAAGCGGCCTACCATGTCTGATTCGTCGATAATACTTGATAATCTACTAGCTACAGATTTTAACACTGCATCACCTGCCTCATGGCCATGGCTATCGTTAATATCCTTAAATAAATTTAAATCTATAAAAAACAAACTAAACCTATTCTCACTGCCTCTGAAATTACGCGTAAGCTGGATCAAATGTTTTTCTATTGCTCGACGATTGTAGATATTAGTTAAGGAGTCGTGCTCAGACAAAAATACCAAACTTTCTTTTTGACGATTTAGAACTGAAGTTTGATTCTCTACTTCTTCTTTAAGTTTTGATTTTGATATTGTTGTGTGGTTTAACAATGCCGCCATTTTATTGAAGTAACAAGACAGATTTTCAAATTCCGTGAATTGATTTTCTGAAGGGATTTTATAGTCAAAATTTGACCTGCTTAATTGTTTTATTCCATTTATAAACCTTTGAAAGCTTCTCTTGAACTTTATTTTTATATAAAAGCATAATAGCATAACAACCAGAGAGATAAAAATAATACCTGCTTGAGTGTAATAATTTAAATTTTGTAGTTTTGTAGACTTATTATTAAGTATTTTTTTATAAATATATATTATTTCATTATTCATATCCTGGGATACAATGTTTATTCTGGATTGTATGACAGGATTTGATTTATTATAATTTACAACTGAATCATAATGGCGATCTTTGTCTAGTAAATGATTATTTTCGTATTGAACTAAAAAATACAGTTCGAGATTCATTTTTTTTAGGTCTTTAGTAAGGTATAAAACATCTTCATTTTGAGATAATAATTCGTTTAATTTGTTATGAGAAATCATGAATTGTGTGAAATTGTTTTTTCCTCTATTTTGAGTGTAAGCCCAAAGATAACTACTTAATGACTCTAATGATATTTGTATGTCCATTATTTGGTTTAATTGTTTCTTGGCTTTATAATCTTCTATTTTTATGAAGCTTATGTATACTATAACGCTGATACATAGTATTACGCTTAGACTGAATAGTGATGCTAAATAGTGGTTTAACGAACGATGCATTTTAATCTAGACCATCAAAATATGAATTGATATAGTTTTCTTTAAATATTTTTCTGTAATTTGGAATCTGTCCTTCTACATAGTTTTGTTTTAATGCCCAATTAGCTTCTGATTGTAATGTAAATAATAAAGAATTCGTTAAATTTAATCGAAAGTTATAATCATCCCAACTCCAAGATATTTCTTCAACTGTTATGTTAAGTTTTTGTGATAGTATTTTCATTGTTAAATGAGGGTTTTTATCCATCCAGTTAATTGAGTGATGAAGTGACTTTATTATTTTCATTACTTCTTGATCTGATTTTTCAATGTGTATTTCTTTTGATACAAGCAAAAAGTAAAGTTTATACACGCCAATAATTCCTATGTTCTTTACTTCTTCATTTATTCTATTCTTGGCCATAAATCCGTATGGCTCCCAAGTAGATATTGCATCGACGTTTCCTTGCATTAAATGATTTATAATAACCTGCGTTGTTGATGATATTTTTTCTACTTTTTCTAAATCAATGTCATTTACCTGTAGCAACAAGTCTAAGTAATATTCGCTAGCGCTCTTTTTTATTACACCAACCTTTTTTCCTGGTAATTTATCTATACTTTCTATGCCAGACCGCTTTTTAGTTAGCAGCTTAATATCATTCGTAGAAGATGCAAAAGAAGTGATTAATGCTAAATCTTTGTATTCAAAGCTTTTAAACATCAGTACGCTTTCAGAAAAAGTGGCGTAATTAACATGGTTTTCTAGAAGTAGGTTTGAACATTCGACCCCTCCAAAGCACATGATAAGTTCGACGTTTAAATCGTTTTCTTCAAACGCACCTATGTGCTCTGCAATGATAAAAGGGGCTGACAGAGGCGTCTTAGATATACCGATTGTTGTAGGTTTGTGGATAGCATTTGATACCGTTGTTAATTTTAAATAAGCAACTACTAATGCAGAAAGAACTAAAATTATGATAACTGTAGAAATCTGTTTTGTATCCATCAAAAACAACTCCCTTCATAATAGTAGTAATTAATCTATCAGTTAAATGAGTGTAGTTGCTTATTGGGTTGATGCTAGGAGAGGAGGGGATTTATTTGTATCGTGCCAAATTTATGAGTACCTAGGGGTAATTTCGGTAACTGGCTTAGATATAAAGAATTTATCTTGAGTTAGTTCAAGTTGTAGCAAATGACTGATTTCATAACATGATGATTTATGGAGAGATATCAACTTTTTAAGTTGAAAAATTGTACTCCATTTTTGCCATTTTTCTTTATCTCATACATTGCGTGATCGGCTTTTTGATACACTTCATTAAACGGTTGCTTTCCTTTGTTAAAGAGACAAACACCGATACTCATTCCTATCGTTACTTTATGTAAGTCTTGATTTATCGCTGGAATGATTGAATCTAAGAGTTGATTGCAAAGTTGGGATATTTCCTCTCGACTTGAATGCCAGTTTAAGATAACAAATTCATCGCCTCCTATGCGTCCAACTTGAGACTTGCTTGACGCAAGCTCTGTTAAGCTATTGGCGATATTGATGAGGAGGGTGTCGCCAGTATGATGGCCTAGCTGGTCGTTAACTGCTTTAAAATTATCTATATCAACAAACACTAAAGCAGACTGCTGAGACGGTTCGGTTTGAGGTTGATGATTAAAGTTTTCCTCAATTGCTTTTCTATTTAACAATCCAGTCAATGGATCACTCGAAGCCAACTTGGCCAGTTGCTGCTCATAACGCTTTTCTTTTGTAATATCGATATGAGTACCCATCATCCGTAGTGGTTCGCCATCAGAACCATACTCGACGATGCGCCCTCGATCGTAGACCCAGCTATCACTGCCGTCTTTATGAATCATGCGATGCACTACCTCATAAAGGTCGGTCTTGCCTGCTAGGTGATCTTCAAATGCACCCACCGCAAGATCATAATCTTCAGGGTGGAGATTGTTTTTCCACGTTTCAACCGTCGCGGTTAACTCATGGGGCTGATAACCTAGCATTTTTCCCCACTGCATATTGAATATCGTCAAAGTACCTAAAGGAATATGCTGCTCCCACAAACACAGTCCATTACTGTCGAGTGCAGCATTCAACTTTTCTTGTAGTCGCGCATTCTTCCGCTTCAGCTCTTCATTTTCTTTTTCTAAGCAGGCAATTCGAGTTAGATATTCTTCCATTTTGCGCATAATTTACGTCGTTTTCGGAGCGACAATATACGAAAAATACTTTGCAGCTTCTATGATTGAGCTTGGAGATATAAATATTGAATATGCGGTAAATAATAAAGAATCGGTGATGTTACTTAAGAGCAGTAAAGTAAATGCTTGGAAAACAAAGAAGGAAATAGGGGGTAAGCGAGGGGCTCTCCTGGTGCAAAGTCTTAAATGGAGGCCTTTGCACCGGGACTACTGAGGGTTAGCGGTTTAGTGCACCACAACGCTCAGGTTGGTATGTGATATCGACAATTTCAATTGTCTTCACTTGATTATTTGGCATTGGCCAGTCAAGTTTTTGGCCGACAGACAAACCGATCAGTGCGCTGCCTACGGGTGCAAAAATAGAGATATCATCACTGCTTTTCAGTTCAGAAGGGTAAACCAGTGTCTTTGTCATGGTTCTATCTTCACCTGAAAATTTAAACTCTACAGTCGAGTTCATCGTGACCACGTTATCTGGCATTTGTTCTGGCTCAAGAACTGTTGCTCGGTCGAGCTCTGCTTCTAATTCCACAAGCTCCGCTGCGATGTTTGGCATTTTATCCAACAAAGCCGTGATTCGGTTCATATCTAAGCTTGAGATGTAGATAGAATTGTTTTCTGACATTTTATGACTCCCAAATAAAAGGCCGCCTCACAAAAATGGGACGGCACTCTATATGTCAATTACGGTATCAATCATATGGACGCTATTCCATATGAACTAAACCTGATTTTAGTCTTTATAGTGCGACTTAGCTAGTAAAAAATTTTTGTTGTGAAGCTTGATTTTTCTAAATCTTTCAATCACTTCAGATATTGTTCTCTGATCACCTTGAAACGGTGAAGTCAAGTGAGTGCGTCGTTTAGAAGCAAAGCAGGATTTATCGTAGGTGTGCTCGGTTTCGATGGTCAGCCTAACTTCATAAAAGCAAAACGGTATAGTCCGTTGCTAGCATGGCTTCGGTTATCTCAGTTTGTTAAAACTACCAATATCCGTTAATAAATTACTTTTTATTTCGCAATAGTCAGATAAATACGTTCATCTACCCCTTTAGGGTAGTTTGAAATTGTAATTGATTTACATCATGTATTAATTTTCTTTCACAATTAACAATGAGCTCAGTGATAAGAACCTAACCCTTAGGAATTATAATGAGCAAGTTGAAGCTAGTAGTCATCGGTAACGGTATGGTAGGGCACCGTTATATTGAAGACTTAGTCGAGAAAGCTGATATGTCTAATATAGACATTACGGTTTTCTGTGAAGAACCTCGTGTCGCATACGACCGTGTGCACCTTTCCTCTTACTTTTCTCACCATACTGCAGATGAACTTTCTTTAGTAAAAGAAGGCTTCTACGAGAAACACGGTATTAACATGCTGATCGGCGAACGCGCGATTAACATCAACCGTGAAAACCGCATTGTTTACTCAAGCACTGGCCGTGAAGTTCAATACGACAAGCTGATTCTTGCTACTGGCTCATTCCCATTTGTTCCACCTATCAAAGGTCACGAAAGCAAAGACTGTTTTGTTTACCGTACTATCGAAGATCTTAAAGCGATCGAAGCGTGTGCGAAGAAGAGCAAATCAGGCGTTGTTGTCGGTGGTGGTCTGCTAGGCCTTGAAGCAGCAGGCGCACTGAAAGCACTGGGTGTAGAAACGCACGTTGTTGAGTTCGCGCCAAAACTAATGGCTGAGCAACTTGACCTGGCTGGTGGTAACCAGCTTCGTCAAAAGATCGAGCGTATGGGCGTGAACGTTCACACCAGCAAAAATACGCTTGAGATTGCGCCAGAAGGCACAAACGCACGCAACGTTATGCGTTTTGCTGACGGTTCAGAACTAGAAACAGACTTCATCGTATTCTCTGCAGGTATTCGTCCACAAGACAAACTAGCACGCCAAATGGAGCTAGAAGTGGCACCTCGTGGCGGTGTTGCTATCAACGATCATTGTCAGACTTCTGATGAGAACATCTACGCGATTGGTGAGTGTGCGTCTTGGAACGAAATGTTCTACGGCCTTGTTGCTCCTGGCTACAAGATGGCGACAGTTGCCGTTGATCACCTACTAGGTAACACAGAAAGCAAATTCGAAGGCGCTGACATGTCTGCGAAGCTGAAACTTCTAGGTGTAAAAGTAGGTTCAATCGGTGACGCGAACGGTCGTACTGAAGGTTGTAAGAGTTACGTTTACCAGAACGAAGAACAAGAAGTTTACAAACGTCTTATCGTTTCTAAAGACAACAAGAAACTGCTTGGCGCGGTTATGGTTGGCGATACGTCTGACTACGGCGACCTGCTTCAACTTATGTTGAACGAAATCGACCTACCAGAACACCCAGATGCGTTGATCCTTCCTGCACACGCAGGCGCTGAGAAACCAGCACTAGGTGCAGATGCTCTACCAGAAAGTGCAGTGATCTGCTCTTGTTTCGACGTAACCAAAGGCAAGATCGCACAAGCGGTTGCTGATGGTCACCACACATTGGGCGACATCAAAGCCGTGACGGGCGCGGGTACAGGCTGTGGTGGTTGTATTCCCCTAGTGACGTCTGTTCTAAATGCTGAGCTTGCTAAATCTGGTATCGAAGTGAAGAACGACGTGTGTGAGCACTTTGCATACTCACGCCAAGAGCTGTTCCACCTAATCCGTATTGAAGAGATCAAAACGTTTGATGAGCTTCTAGAGAAATACGGTAAAGGTTACGGCTGTGAAGTTTGTAAACCACTGGCTGGTTCTATCTTGGCTTCTTGCTGGGGTGAGCACATCCTTAAGCCACAACTGGTTAAGCTGCACGACACGAACGATAACTTCCTAGGTAACATCCAAAAAGACGGTACTTACTCTGTTATCCCACGTATGGCGGGTGGTGAAGTAACACCTCAAGCATTGGGTGCGCTAGCGAACGTTGCTGCAGAATACAACCTATACACCAAAGTAACCGGTGCTCAACGTATTGGTCTGTTCGGTGCTCAAAAAGACGATCTTCCAGAGATCTGGCGCAAGCTTATCGATGCTGGCTTCGAAACAGGTCAAGCGTACGCAAAAGCACTTCGTATGGCCAAGACATGTGTGGGCTCTACTTGGTGTCGTTACGGTGTTCAAGACTCTGTTGGTCTAGGTTCTTACATCGAGAACCGTTACAAAGGCATTCGTACACCTCATAAGATGAAGTTCGGTGTTTCTGGCTGTACTCGTGAGTGTGCGGAAGCACAAGGTAAAGACCTTGGTATTATCGCGACTGACGCAGGTTGGAACATGTACGTATGTGGTAACGGTGGTATGAAACCTCGTCACGCAGACCTACTTGCAAGTGACCTAGATAAAGAAACGCTAATCAAGTACATCGACTGCTTCATGATGTTCTACATCCGTACTGCTGCGCCACTACAACGCACATCAGTTTGGATGGAAAACATGGAAGGTGGCGTTGACTACCTACGCGAAGTGATTGTTGAAGACAAACTTGGCATCAACACTCAACTAGAAGCTGACGTAGCGAAGCTTGTAGACGAGTACGAGTGTGAGTGGACTGCGACCATCAACGACGAATCACAACTGACTCGTTTCGCGCACTTCATCAACTCTGACAAGCGCGATGAAAACGTCGTGTTTGTACAAGAGCGCGAACAGCACCGCCCAGCAACCTTCACGGAAAAACACCCTGAAGCGAAAGGCGACATCCTACACGTAGCGATCACTGAAGCATAAGGGAAGTTTGATTATGTCATTTGAAAAGATTTGCCAAATCAGCGACATCGTACCGGGCACGGGTGTTTGTGCTTTGGTTAATGGTCAGCAAGTTGCGGTATTTCGCCCAACACAAGCAGAAGAAGTGCTGGCGATCAGCAACACAGACCCGTTCTTCCAATCAAACGTGCTTTCTCGCGGTTTGATCTGTGAGCACCAAGGCGAGCTTTGGGTGGCTAGCCCACTTAAGAAGCAACGCTTTAACCTGACAACAGGTGCGTGCATGGAAGACGAGCGTTTTAGCGTGAAAGCGTACAAAACGCGTGTAACCAACGGCGAAGTAGAAATCTCTGCGTAAGCTTGGTTTTCATTCCCTCCTCTTAGGGGGAGGGAATGAACTGAAACCTAGATTTAATAGACAAAGGCTTTCCAAGCATCATCTCAGGGGAACAGGGAAGCGAGGTGTTGTAGACAGCGTTCAGGTGTCAACGGGAAGCCTTTCTCTATTCAATCTTTAACTTTTTAACTTTCAATTTTGGATAAGGACACATTCATGTCTACTGATTTTAAGCCTGCAGAATTCGTGCAAACCATGATCAATGTTGGTGAAGCGAAAACCAATACAAGCACGCGAGATCTTCTGCTTCGCGGTACGATGGCTGGCGTTATTCTTTCGCTTGCGGTGGTGGTTGCTATTACCGCGATTGTACAAACGGGTATCGGCCTTGTAGGAGCACTTGTTTTCCCCGTTGGTTTCGTAATTCTAAGTGTGATGGGGTATGACCTAGTGACCGGTGTTTTTGGTCTAGCGCCTCTGGCTAAGTTTGCTAACCGTCCGGGCATCACTTGGGGTCGTATCTTCCGTTGTTGGGGTCTTGTAGGCTTGGGTAACCTTATCGGTTCTCTGATCGTTGCTTACCTAGTGGCTATCTCTCTAACAGGTAACTTCTCTCTAGAACTGAACGCAGTAGCGAAGAAATTTGTCGCTGTTTCTACGGCGCGTAGCCTTGGTTTTGAAAACATGGGTATGGACGGATGGATCACATGTTTCGTACGCGGCATCTTCTGTAACCTAATGGTGTGTCTAGGCGTTATCGGCAACATGACGGCACGTTCGGTGTCTGGTCGCGTAGCAATGATGTGGTTCCCAATCTTCATCTTCTTTGCGCTAGTATTTGAACACACCGTAGTAAACATGTTCCTATTCCCACTAGGTATGATTCTAGGTGCGGATTTTGGTATCGCGACTTGGTTGAACTTCAACCTTATTCCAACCATTCTAGGTAATATTGTTGGTGGTCTCGTAATGACTTGTATTCCACTGTACCTAACTCACGCTAAAACTGCGCCTTCTATCAATGCTGAAGAAGAAGTAAAAGCGCAACCTGCAATGGCTAAATAACCATTAACGGGTAATTCGCTTAATATGGTCCCGCTTCTGGATGGGCGGGACTATTCTCTAACTAGATTTCAATTTTTAACTTTCACTTTCGCGACATATTTTATTGATTTAGCTATAAAAAGTAATAACTCCTTAGAGTGGTTTTAGCCCTAAGTGCATAACGCGAGTGTTACTCTTTATATCTAAATTTTTCGATAGGCGTTGATATGACTACTGCTCACTCATCTTTAAACAGCGGCTTTGTTTCTCTTGTTGGTGCAGGTCCAGGTGATCCTGATTTGCTCACAGTAAAAGGCTTAAAAGCCATTCAAGCGGCTGAAGTTGTTGTATACGACCGTTTGGTGTCGAAAGACATTCTAGAATTGGCTCATGCATCAGCAGAGATGATCTACGTAGGTAAAAAATTAGACTTTCACTGTGTGCCTCAAGATCAAATCAACCAAATCTTGGTGCAGAAAGCACAAGAAGGTAAGCGTGTTGTGCGTCTGAAGGGCGGTGACTCATTTATCTTTGGCCGTGGCGGTGAAGAGTTAGAAGAACTAGCGGAATTTGGTATCAAATACGAAGTGGTTCCGGGTATCACAGCAGCAGCGGGTGCAACGGCTTATGCTGGTATTCCATTAACACACCGCGACCATGCGCAAAGCGTTCAATTCATCACTGGTCACGTACAAAAAGATGGTCGTGAGATTGAGTGGCATTCACTGGCGCAATCCAACAACACGCTTGTGTTCTACATGGGTTTGAAGCAAAGCGGCCACATTATGGATAAGCTGATCATTCACGGCTTAGATCCTGAGATGTCATGCGCCATTATTGAAAACGGTACGCGCCCGGAGCAGCGCGTGTTCCAAGGAAAGTTGAACGAGTTATCGAGCATGGCAGAGCAAGCTGTGAGCCCAGCATTGATTGTGGTTGGTAGCGTTACTCAGCTGCACAACAAATTGGATTGGTTCGCAAAGTAATACTGCCCAGAAGTGACTATATTTTACAGGGGCTTTGTTGCCTCTGCATTTCTTGCTTACGCATAGGCATTTGATCAATGAGGTTGTTGATAAACGGCCAGTCTGTTTCTGCGCCCCAACGGTGCTTCTCTAGACCATCTTTACCAAGCAAAATAGCAGTATGAGAACCTTTTTCGACCGCATAAAGACGAGCTAGCATTTTTAGGTCGAACTCTTCTTTAAGCCAAGCAGGAAAAGTATAACCTTGTTCTGTAATGACCAGTGTGACGACATCTCTGTCTTCCAACTCACACTCATTCATAAGTGTTTCTAGCAAGAATTGTTTGACGTATTCATCATTTTCCGGCGCAAAGTAGAGCACACTTCTATGTGGCCAGTATTTGGAGTGCGCTGGATAACCAAATGCTGTCGATGACAAGATACAAGAAAGCAGTATCACTAGTAACTTTCCGCCCATGACAGTTCCCCTAGAAACCCAAATAACTTTTTATACGTTAAGTTTAGTGGAATTGGCTCATTGTGCTTTTTCCAAAACTGGCATAGGGTAGGCAGCAAATAAATTGAGCGTAGAAATAGATGAGTTCGGAAAGCAAACAAAAAATCGCCATTTTGGTTGATGTACAGAATGTGTATTACACCTGTCGCGAAGCGTATCGAAGCAATTTTGATTACAACCAGTTTTGGTATGTTGCCACACAAGGGAAAGAGGTGGTAAGTGCTCGTGCTTATGCCATCGCGAGCAATGATCCCAAGCAACGTCAGTTCCACCATATTCTTCGTGGTGTTGGATTTGAGGTGATGCTTAAACCCTACATCCAGCGTCGTGATGGAAGCTCGAAAGGCGATTGGGATGTGGGTATTACTCTCGATGCAATTGAAATTGCTCCCGAAGTTGAGGAAGTGATTCTAGTTTCGGGAGATGGAGACTTTAGTCTGCTAGTAGAGAGAATTCAGCAGCGCTTCAATAAAACGGTGACCGTTTATGGTGTACCTAAACTTACATCTCAAACTCTGATTGATTGTGCCGACAATTTTGTCGCGATTGATGACGATTTCTTGCTGTAGTTAATAGTGCAATAAAGAAAGGCGAGTCACTCAGGCTGTACGAAAATGTACAATGACTCGCCTCTAATTTATCGTTGATTTGGCTAGTTACGAAGGAATGATCATTTGCCCTAGCAAGTAACCCAAGCAACACGCACCAATCACGCCGATTAAGCCCACAGACATGAATGAGTGGTTGAAGTACCACTTACCAATCTTAGTTGTGCCCGAGGTATCGAAGTTCACAGTCGCGATATCTGAAGGGTAGTTGGGAATAAAGAAGTAGCCGTATACCGCTGGCATCAAGCCGATAAGCAGCGCAGGTTCCAAACCTAAGCCGAGACCAACAGGTAGCATCATGCGAGCCGTTGCAGCTTGAGAGTTCACCACAACCGACACAATGAATAACGCAAGCGCGAATGTCCAAGGGTAGTTGGTTACCATCTCTACGATGCCGGATTTAAATTGAGGCATAGCGTACTGGAAGTAGGTATCTGACATCCATGCAATACCGAAGATAGCAATCGCCGCCACCATACCAGATTTAAATACCACGCCATTTGGTACGTCGCGCGGGTCAGTTTTGGTCGCAAGCAAAATGATACCGCCGAAGCAGAGCATCATCATTTGAATCACAACTGCCATGCTGATTGGCTTCGAGCCATCTACGATGGTACGAATGTCTGGCCACATCGCGATAACGACGATAACCAAGATCGATGCAATGAACAGCAATACAGAGTTACGAGCACTTGTTGGTAGTACTTCATCAAGAGACGTTGCAGTTGTGTTGAGGATTTTTTCTCTCCACACAGGATCTTTCAAACGCTCTTGGTATTCTTCATCGTCGTCTAGCTCTTTACCACGCTTTAGGCTGTAAAGTGACATCAACAACGTACCGAATAAGGTTGCAGGCACAGTAACGAGCAAAATTGAGAGCAGAGTGATCTCGTGTTGAATATCAGAGAGTTGCGCCAAGTAGTAAACTACGGCCGCTGAAATTGGCGAGGCTGTGATTGCGATTTGAGACGCGACAGAAGCGGCAGCCATAGGACGCTCTGGACGAATGCCGTTTTTAAGCGCAACGTCGCCAATGATTGGCATGATAGAGTAAACCGCGTGACCTGTACCAAGTAGGAAGGTCATAAAGTAAGTCACGAACGGAGCAATAAGGGTGACGCGTTTTGGGTTCTTACGAAGCACACGCTCGGCAACTTGCAGCATGTATTTCAAACCGCCAGCGGCTTCAAGAATGGAAGCACATGTTACCACCGCTAAAATGATCAACATAACGGTGACAGGAGGAGAGGTTGGCGGCATCTTAAAGATGAAGACTTCAATCACCAAGCCAATTCCGGATACGACCCCAAGGCCGATACCACCATAACGTGAGCCGATATACAGCATCACGAGCAAAAATAGAAACTCAAGATACAACATGTGGATTTCCTTATTCAAAACAGAGGGCTACATAGCCAAATTACCTCTTTGTATTGTCTCGATATTCAGAAAGAAAATACTTCATGTTGTTCACAATCCGCTGGATAAGAAACAGCAATATTCAATTATTGGCAATAACTCACGCTACACAGGGAAACTGTTAACACAGTTTTATCAGGGTGTTTTTATGCTGTGTATTTTTGCGATCATGTGAGCGTTAAATGCGAAGAGGTTTAAGAGTTTGTTGCTATTCATCGCATACGTAACCAGACCTTACAGCTTCACAGAACTCGGAAATACATTCATAACTAACCCTAAGAGTGCTTCTTTGTTATGAAAAACGCAAAGGATAATAGTTTGCATTGCGATTGGTGCTTGGGTATAAAGGTGTCAGAATGACTACACCAACAATAAGCCATCATGTCTGAGCAATTTTTCCCGCAACTGTTTCAAACTTCGAGTGAGATTACACCTTACCTACACGGTGATATCGGCGAGATAGGGCAAGAAGCTATCCATATCGAGAATGATATCAACCCGATCATCCAAGGCCTTTACCAGCAAATCTCGGAGGCTCATCCGGAAGCGGGAAAAGCATATTGGTTGACAAGAACGTGGGATTTACTTTGTTGGCAGCCAGTTTATGTCGCATTCATCTCTATTTACGGTTACCACACGTTGCCAAACATTCGCGAGATAGCGCAGCACCTCAAACCTTGTTTTGTTTCTGGGTACCGATTCGCCGACGAAGCGCATATACATGGCGAGCCAGAAGCGTTGATAAAAGAGGCGGGGCGTCAAATCCGAGAACTGTTCGACTTCTATCAACAAGAGATGAGTCAATGGACACGCATTCGTCCTGGCTTCACCCATCAATTGATGTCGGACGGAATCATGGCTTGTTTAATTCGTCTCCAACAGCGCTTTCCGCAAATGACTAACTCGACACTTCAGGAGCATGCGGTCTTGTGGCTAAGCGCAATGGGTTTGGATGTTGATAATAGTCGCTCACTTCATGAGATGGAATCTGATCAGCCGCTAAAGTTAGTAAGAAAAAGTTGTTGTTTAGTCTATAAGTGTGAAGGCAGAAAGCTTTGTGCAGATTGTCCTCGTTTAGAGGAAAATCGACAGCTTATGAGCAAGAAGGTTCTTAATTAACATTTATTTAACTTGTGTAACAGTGCTCGATTTGAGAGTGAGAATAAGTATCATTGCATGCTCTTGTTGACAACAAAAAGATAAATACAATGATGAAAAGGACGTTTTCTTTCAATCTCATCGTACTTGCGATGAGCAGTGGATACGCAGTTAGCTCAATAGCAGCAGAAGATCTTCAACAAACATCGACTCCGAGCGATGAGCAATTGGTTGTTGTAGGCAGTGTGATGCCGAAATCGATCTCCGATATTCCAGGAACGGTTTGGTTTGTTGGCCAAGAAGAGATTGCTCAGCAATATCGTGCGGGCAAGACACTGGGTGATATTCTTTCTGCAACCATCCCTTCTTTAGACGTCGGCACCGGTGGTCGAACTAACTATGGTCAGAACCTTCGCGGTAGAGCAATGTTGGTAATGATTGATGGTGTCTCGTTACAGTCTTCTCGCCCGATTAGTCGTCAGTTAGACGCAATAGACCCATTCAACATCGAGCGAATTGAAGTACTATCTGGTGCAACCTCCATTTATGGTGCAGGCGCTACTGGTGGTGTTATTAACATTATCACCAAGAAAGCGTACTCGGATGACTTGTCGTTTGAATCCTACGTGAGTGGCACTACAGGTTTTAATAGCAGCGATGACTTTGATTACAAACTCGCTCAGTCTATCTCGGGTGGTAATGAGCGAATTACCGCTAGAGGTTCGGTTGTGTACACCGAGACACAAGGTGCATTTGACGCAAATGGCGACATTGTCACCCCAGACATGTCACAGGGCTCTTTGCAGTATAATTCAACGCTCGATGTTATGGGATCGACCGAGATTCAAATCTCCGATGCCAGCAAGTTAAACCTTGTCGCACAATACTATGACAGCCAGCAAGATTCGCCATACGGTTTGTACATTGTTAACAATAAATTTGTTGACGTACGAGAGGGGTTCGATTCCGACCGTGAACATGGTACAGAGCGAGTTCTCTTAAGTGCGAACTACGCTCACGACAGCGTATTCGGTCATCAACTGATAGGCGAGTTATCTTACCGTAGTGAAGACCAAACCTTTACTCCTTATTACCAAAGTGCCTCTCAACAAAAAACAGAAGTTTTTGCTGGGCGCTTAGCGTTAGCTAAAAGCTGGGAGTCATTCAAACTTGTTTATGGTGTCGATGCGTACTTAGACCGTTTTGAAAGTAACCAGGCTCTGTTCGATCCAACCATTGCGAACAGCTCTGGGAACTTAATTAATCGAACCTATGCCGAAGTGGGACGTTACCCAGATGTTGATGTGGCGTCTTACGCAATGTTTGTCCAGGGGGATTACCAAATCAATCAAGATTGGTCAGTACAAGCAGGCTACCGCTACCAATACATGGACAATAAGATTGATGATTTTGTTGCCTATAGTATACAAAAGAAGATCGCATCGGGTAATGGTGTATCAGCGGATGCGGTACCAGGTGGCAGCACCGACTACTCTGTGAGCTTATTTAATTTGGGCACTATTTATCAGCTTAACGATGAATCTCAGCTTTGGGCGAACTTCTCTCAAGGTTTCGAACTCGCTGATCCTGCAAAGTACTACGGCCAAGGTAGCTACGATGCCGCGGATGCAAATGGTCACTACGCGTTGAACAATAGCATTAATGTATCTGACTCAAAAATGTCGGGCATCAAAACGGACAGCTATGAAATTGGTTACCGATTAGATACGGATACTGTCGCACTGCAAGCGGCGGGTTACTACTCGGTGTCGGATAACTCAATCAAGTATGACAAGAAGACGCTCCTAATCACCAATGTTGATGACGAGCAACGTGTATACGGTGCCGAAGCAAACATTAACTACTGGGTAAACCGTGATATTTTGTTAGGTGCATCAGGTCACTATGTGGTTTCTGAGCTGAAAACCAACGGTAAGTGGGAAGATCTAAGCGCGGGTAAAGCAAGTACATCAAAAGCGAACGCGTGGGCGGCTTACTATCAGGATGGCTATTCACTACGTCTACAAAGCCAGACGATGTTTGATTACGAAGATGACGCAAACAACAAACTAGATGGATACACTACGTTTGATCTTCTTGGTAACGTAACACTACCTATCGGGCAGTTAGGTTTTGGTATTCAAAACCTATTTGACGAAGACTACACAACCGCTTGGGGACAACGTGCGCAGATTCTTTATGCAGCACACTACGATGCAGCAGCGTACGACTACAAAGGAAGAGGTCGCACATTCACACTGAACTACAGTGTCGAATACTAAAGCTAACTCTCTCCGAATATCAAAAAAGCCGCTTGAAGCGGCTTTTCTTTTAGGCTTGATCTGTCTGCGCTGTGTCTACAACGTTTTCCGTGTGTTCTGAAGCTTGGTTTTGTTCTTCAGCTTCCATTTTCGCGCGTTCAGCTTTGGAGATATAACGCGGCTTGTTGCTCTTATGTAGCTTAGCATTATGCTTCTTCTGCTTCGCTTTCAAGATCTGATTGATTTTCTTCTTGCGGTTCATGGTGGTGGTCCTTTAATTTAGCGAGGCAGGATAGTTACTTTTTTATCAAGTTACAACTAAATAAGCGCCGGTATCGGTCGCAAAATTCAAGTACGTTCCTATGTCCAATCATCTATCGCGTTTTAATGGAGCCCAAATGAAAACACTGTACACCGAACGTTTGATACTGCGTCTTGTGAGTGTAGATGATGCACCATTTATACTAGAACTTTATAACCACCCAGACTTCTACCGTTTTGTCGGAGACAAACAAATTCGTACCGAATATGAAGCGGCGCGTTACATAAAAGAAAACATGCTACGCATGCAACAAATTAAAGGCGTGAGTTTACTCGTTGTAGAGAAGAAAGAAGATGGGCAACCCATCGGGATTTGTGGGTTGGTTAAACGTGACACATTACAACACTATGATCTCGGATATGGATTTTTACCTTCCGCTTATGGCTACGGCTACGGAACGGAGTCTGCAACCGCAGTGCTGGAATACGCTAGAGAGGAAATGAAACTCGATAATTTGGTTGCCATCACCAACAATGACAATATTCGTAGTATAAGTTTGCTCAAAAAACTGGGCTTTGAGTTTGAACGAGTTGAGCAGCAATATGATAATGGCCGCACGTTAGAACTTTACACAATGATGTTGTGATTTTTGCATAGCGCATGAGCGATATTTTACTTGGCAAACTCGCCACTGAATTTAAGACAGTAAAAGCCATGGTAGAGGTTTACTGTCATGACCATCATGGAACAAAACGTGACTTATGCTCAGAATGTCGTGAGCTGCTTGAATACGCAGAAGTGCGCCTCGACCGCTGTCCTTATGGAGAGAATAAACCGACGTGTAACAAATGTCCGATTCACTGCTACAAACCAGAGCCGAAAGAACAAATGCGTTTGGTCATGCGTTACTCTGGCCCCAGAATGTTACTGAAACATCCCATCTTGGCGGTTCGTCATTTGCTTCATGAAAAGCGCATGGTACCGGAAAAGCCTGCAGCGAACGCGTCAAACCGTCACAAGCGTTTATCTAAACAAAAATGCGAAGAATAAAAAAACGAGGGCGGCATGCCCTCGTTTTCGTTGAGTTCGTTGAGTAGAAGCGGCGTGATTAGAGGCCAGCGGCCATACGCTGCTTGGTTTTGCTCGCAGCAAGTAGCATGTATACGCCAGTCGCAACCAAAGCGGCAAACAAGTAGCCTAGCAAGCCGTGTTCTTGGCCCATGAATTTATCAGCGACAACAGGACCAGCAACAGAGCCGATGCTGTAGCTAAACAGCATGACTTGTGTCGCAGAGACAATAAAGCGTTCATCAAGTCCTTCGCAACCTAAGTTGATTGCTATTGGGTACAAGGCAAAAGTAGCTGCACCTAAAAAGAATAATGCAGCAGCCAATACCACGGCTGACGAGGAAATAAAGGTCATACCGATCGAAAAAATACCCAAAATACAGAAAAACGCCATTAGCACTGTGCGGCTCATGTATTTGTTTAACGCGGTCACCATTGGTTGAACTAGCATGCCACCTAGAATAACTAGCGCCATCAATGTACCAATGTCTTGATGGCTAATTTTACGGTTAGTTAACTCAACTGGCATTAATCCGTAGATCGCACCTAAGGTCAAACCTGAAACAACACAACCAATAATTGCTGCATGGTTTAGTTTGGCAATTTGCTTAAATGATAAAGCGGTTGATTCATGGCTGTTTGGCTGCTCACACTCAATGAACATTAGCACCAGCATCGCCATTAGGATCAACGTCGTGATCGCAATAAACGGAACGCCGCCACTTACGCCAAGCACGCCAATACCAAACTGGCCTAATGCTGAACCACCATAAAGCGATAGCATGTACAAGCTCAAACGTCTCGCACGCGATGCTTCGTCTCCAGACATTAGCCAAGACTCAACAATGACAAAAACACCAGCAACCGCGATACCCGCAATAAAGCGAGCGGCAAGCCACATCAATCCGTTAGCAAACACGGGTAGTGTGACGATAGTTAGCGAAAATACGGCCAAGCAACCAATAAACGCGTTACGGTGACCAACTTGACGTACGATACGTTCAATAAAAATCGCACCAGTTAATAAGCCGCCATAAAACACACTTGCCAACCAACTCGCGTAATCTGCTGAGATGTTGTATTCACCGAGCATGAGAGGGATCAAGCTCATTAAATAGCCCGAAGCCACCGCATAAAGAGACAGTGCGACGACTGGAACTGTAACTCGTGGTGATGCTGCAGGAACGACTGTGTTTTCCACTGTTTTGCGCCTATAAGTTAAATGAAATCTAAGGGTTATTCGGCGCGAATATGAGGCTAATAGTTAGGCAAGTAAAATGATAAATTTAAGTCGTTTCGACAAATAATATTTGTTAACTAGATAGGTTGATAAGTTGCATAAAAACGCCAACCTACAAACAAGGTTGGCGTGGAAGATTATTTAGTAAGTGCTTGATTTAACCATTGATCGAATTGAGTTTTAGGTAACGCACCATTGATCATATCAACACGTTGACCATTTTTGAAAACCATAATGGTAGGAATGCTGCGAATACCAAATTGCGCCGCAAGTTGTTGTTGAGCTTCGGTATCAATCTTAACAAAACGAGCCGTTCCGGCTTGCTCATGAGCAACATCAGAGAAAACAGGAGCAAAACCAACGCACGGGTTGCACCATGGGGCCCAAAAATCTACTACAACAGGCATATCACTTTGTAATAGAGCAGAAAAGTTATCTTGCGTACCTTCGATAGGCGAGCCGTCTAAAAGTGCACTTTTACATTTACCGCAAGTTGCAGATTCGGCAACGCGCTCATTAGGGACACGATTTAGACCGCCGCACGAAGGGCAGCGAGTTTTAAACGATGACATGACTTCTTCCTTTATTACGTATTGATGAAAACATGACTTACCAGTCAGCCTCATTATTTGTATACTTATTTTTTAACCTGCCGAAATAACGCAGCGCAGGTTTGTATTTGAGCCTAAGGTTCTAAGAAATTTTATTAAAATACAACAATAAATAGGTCTGCGATGACAAATTACTACGCTGAAATTACAGGTTGGGGGAAATGTGTTCCGCCAGCCGTGCTCTCTAACGATGATCTTAGCACTTTCCTCGATACTTCCGATGAGTGGATTCGTACCCGCACTGGTATCGAAAACCGCCGTATTAGTCATGTAAACACGTCAGACATGGCGACCGTTGCTGCTAAACATGCATTAGCTCGAGCAGGCGTCGATGCAACAGACGTGGATTTAATCATTGTGGCGACTTGTTCACCAGATTCATTGATTCCAAATATCGCGTCTAAGGTACAGCAGAACCTAGGTATTCGTGCAGCCGCTGCCTTTGACTTAAATGCCGCATGTACGGGATTTGTCTATGGCCTAGAAACGGGCACACGTTTGATTCAATCAGGTAACTATCGTAACGCGATCATTATTGGTGCGGAAAGATTGTCTTTCTACATCGATTGGGCAATGCGAGATACCGCTGTTCTATTTGGTGATGGTGCGGGCGCCGTTGTGTTATCAAGAACGGAAAAAGAAACGGGTTTACTACAGTCTCAAATCGGTTGTGACGCAAAAGGCCGCGATATTCTGTCCGTACCAAAGTTTGGTACTTGTATGGATCGCTTTGCGGAAGACAACGGTTACTGGGATTTCAACTTTGTAGGACAAGAAATTTTCAAACGTGCAGTAAAAGGCATGGGGCTAGCTGCGAAAACCGTACTGAAAGCATCACAGTTAACGACGGAACAAATCGATGTTGTGATTCCGCATCAAGCGAATATTCGTATTATTCAAACCTTGTGTGACCTGTCTGGAATTCCACACGACAAAGCGTTTGTTAACATTCAAAACTATGGCAATACTTCAGCTGCGACGGTGCCAATTGCATTGTGTGAAGCGGTAGAGCAAGGTCGAGTTAACCCAGGTGATAATATGCTTCTTGCTGCGTTTGGTGCAGGTTTGACATGGGGTGCGGCAGTATTGAAATGGGGTGACCGCGTAACGCCAATTGGCGAAAGTGATGCGGTTCTGCCTGAATGTGAGCAATCCGCGTTAGAATTACTTGAGCGTGCCATTAAGCTGTGTAACGAACGCCGTCGCGACGAGGTGTAACGGACACTTTGCAAACATAAGATGAGTAAGGGAGCGCGAGGCTCCCTTATTTGATGATGCGTTCTACAGCTACCTGTAAAATATCTTACGACATAAAACCCAGGTTTGAATGAGTAAAATTACGGATGTTCGGGAACACGTATTCCAGTGCAGCGTTATCACTCACGCCCATCCACTGCGCTAGTGTTGAACCAACTTGATCAGCGGCAATTTTGGGTATGAGTCGGCCTTGAGAGTAATCATCGTTTCCGCCCAGTATTAGTTCCGGCCATGTACCGATAGGTTGTTTCCCATTTACCGCGCCTCCAATTAATAGTTGATGGCCACCCCAGCCATGATCGGTACCATTTCCGTTGCTCATCATCCGTCGACCGAAGTCAGACATAGTGAAAGAGGTGACTTGCTTGTTTAGCCCTAACCGTTCGACTACACGATACATTGCTAAAAGGTTTGTCGCGAGATCCTCAAGTAGCACTGGATGACGTGCCAGTTGCGAATCGTGTAGGTCATACCCAGAGTGTTTAACGAAAAAGACTTGTCGTTGCTGCTTCAGGACATCTTGGCTTGCTATCAATTTGTACACGGTTTGCATCTGCTTGCCGAGCGTCGATGACGTAAACAGCGGCTCGTCAGCAATGTGGTTGAGTTGCTCGCTCAGTACACTGCTCATTACCATCGACTCATCAACCATCAAATTAAAATGACCATTAAATGGATTGTCAGTTTGATGAGAGAGAAGGCGATCATAGATACCTTTGTATAAAGGGCTATCAATCGCGGTAAGCTGAACTGCGCGATCTTTTTTCAGGACGGTTTGGCGGTGTTCCATTGCCCGTAACCAAAGCGAGTTGCCATGCACACTGTATAGCGGTGTTATTTCTGATTCAGAGTTTAATACATCCAACATTCTGCCAGCCCAACCAAGATTTTTAGACTCGCTCATTCCACCAAGTAACCAAGCGTCTGTTTGAGAATTATGAGAAAACAGTTGCTCGGGAAGTGATGCTTCACCTTGCTCAATAGCTTGTTTGGTGACGGGATGGTTGAGAATGCCACTATTGAGCACGATGCTGGCATCGCCTTGTTCGAAAACGGAAGTTAACGCATTTAACTTGGGGTGTAAGCCGAGCTTCACTGGGTGATTTGAGCTATCGACAGCACTCAAATTGATAGGGAGTATGTCTTCTTTGGCGACAGAGAGTGGCCCTCTGACTTTGGAATATTGATGATAGTGCGTCTCCGATAATGGTAGTACGGTGTTGAACGCATCGTTTCCGCCAGCTAAATAAACACATATTAATGCTCGAAAGTCATTAGATGGCGCTGCGAGAGAATAACCTGGCAGACTAAGAGAGGCTAGTGCGCCCATCGATAGCGTGCTTTGTATAAAATGTCGTCGTGAAATATCCATAATTCACTCCTAATCCTGAATATAGAATTCGTCGCCAGAAATGGCGGTAAATATCACTAGAGCGAGTTTTGTTGTTGGCACATAGTCCCCACGATAATCATTCAGGGCGGTGAGCATGAGCTCTTTCAATTCAGCAGAAGCCGTTCCAGCAAAGAAACGCTCGTTAACCAATTCGACTAAGGCACGGTGATCGTCCAGAAAAAGATAAAACTCGTTAAGATCGAAGTGGTAGGAATCACCACCTCCTCTACGAGTGCTGGTTAACATATAGTTGACCAAATCGGTATAAACAGACCAATTGAGAAGTTCATACTCTGGAGAGTTAATACCAGACTCCGTAAACTCGTTAGACGGCTGATAGTCTGGAGAGTAAAAATTAAACACGGAAGGAGAACGAAGCGGCCCTTGATTAGCGATGTTCATCATCGTTGTTGCGTCTTCGTAACGTGATCCTTTAACCGTAAAACCTGATGCTCGATGAAAATTAGTCAGGACCAGTATCGGTTCTTTCACTTTTATAGGCGGGGTATCCGTCATCCCTAATGCTTCAGGGTCGAGCAATATGGCTCGAACAACGGCGGTTAGATCGCCTTTTTCTCCTTCCCCATTGTTGTTAAATATCGTTGCAACACGCGCGACGTACTCTGGGCTTGGATTTGAACTGACCAAACGTTGGATAAGTAATTTTGAAACAAATGGAGCAACATTTGGGTGAGACATCAACATATCAATCACTTTTGAAAGCTCTTCTTGTGCGGTTAGACCCGATGGGATCACGTTCCCTAGAAATCGCTTCTCGCCGGTGTCGTGTCGCTGACTGATAACTCGCATCGGTTTCACGAATGCGATGTCGGAATTTTTCCATCCAGTTAATGCTCGCGCGAGCTCTTGAATATCAGTTTGATTGTACGTGGGGATAGGTTTGCCTGTTGCGTGGTTTAGCTTTTTACTGCCATCTAAATTGAGTTCATACAAACCGATAGTGAATAACTGCATTAACTCTCGAGCAAAGTTCTCATCGGGAAGCGTTCCTGTCGCACTATTTTCTTTTGCACTACCGAGCATAGACAAATAGCTCCCCATGACTGGATGGATGGAAACGTCATACAACAGGTCTCGGTAGTTGCCAAACGCATGCTCAACCAACAGATCGTAGTAATTCACTAACCCTGTAGGTTTGCTGGAAAGAACGCCGCCATAACGAGAAACGACTACGATCTGACTCAATGCATAAGCCGTTCGCTGCCTAAGCTGATCTTCAGCAGTAACAACAATTTGATACCAAGCATTTTCTCGGTTTGACTGTAGGCCTTTAGAAAAAGGCGTTTGATAAAGTGGTTGATGGTAGGTTGCTGGCAGGTTGATTTGTTTCTGTATCCAATCCTCTAACCCGTTTTCCCTAACCTCATTAATTAACGCAGGTGTTGGTCCAAAAGAGGTTTGATAGAGAAAACGCGCAACGGTTTGATCGGATGGGGATTGCTGTATTTGTGCTGATACATTAGACACATGGCTCAGCAATAAGATAGCCAATCCTAGTACCCAAGCAGAGATTTTATTTAGCTTCTGACGTCTCATAGTTAACTCGCTTACCCGAAGTAACGATTTAAGTCCATTTAACGGGAGTTATTAAGCTCTTTTGAGCTGTTTAGTAAATTTATGAAAATCAAGCAGCTGCATAGGCGAGTATAGTAGCTATAAGTGGTGAACAAAAAACTCAAACGGTCAATTTGGTACTATAGTGCTAGAAGTTTTTGATGCTATTTTTTCTAAGATACTGATATTAAATATGGCCAGTGAAGAGTAATAAGCAGAGATATCGCAATGGATATAGAAGGGGGACAGCTAAAGTACTGTTAACAAGAGATTGGTATGTTTGTTAAGGCTTAAGTTAGTTTCAAGAAATTATTGAGCCAATAAATAAAGTCCATTGGTTTGCACAAGAGAAAACCACACGGATGTTCTCTTGTACAAAGCAACAAAGGTTATTTTCGGGCAAGCTTATGGTGAGCACGAGAAAAGTGATCGGCACAAAATGCGCCAACAATCGAGAGTTCGCCAGCCAGACAAAGCGAAGCTGCGACTTCGGCTAACGCTTTCGCATTGCCGTTGCCGTGCAAACCCAAAATATCCAAACATGCTTTTTGCGTTGGAAGGCCAGTACCACCGCCAACCGTTCCCACCATGATGTTTGGCAAGGTCACGCACGCGTACAAGTTGCCTTGAGCGTCCACATCCATACGAGTGATTCCAATGGCAGACTCTGCAACGCAAGCGGCATCTTGACCACAAGCAATGTAAAGCGCGGCAAGGGCATTTGCGTAATGCGCGTTGACGCCAATTGTCCCGCTGAGTAAACCACCCACCGTGGTCATTTTGCCAAATTGAACCATAGACTCCGGCGTCGTATGCAGATATTTTTCCACCAACTCAGCAGGAATGGTCACTTCGGCGGATACTTTCTTACCGCGTACCGAGCGCAGTGTGTGTGCGTTTGGTTTTTTGTCGCCTGATAAGTTGCCATCCAAGAATGCTTGAGTTGGTTTGATTGGGCTGGTCGCCAAAATATGATGGAACACTTCGTTTGTTGCGATGGTCACCATGTTTTGTCCGGAAGCGTCACCAGTCACGTATTCAAAGACCAAATAAACATGGTTTCCTTCGATATTTACATTGATGTCTTTGAGTTTGCCATGTGAGGTGGTGGATTCCGCAATTTGACGAAATACGTCAAACTGGGTCACAACCCAACTGACGAACTGGCCGGCGTCAGCAAGGTGATTAAAGGCGAATACTGGTGTTCGGCTCACCCCTTCACTTAGTAACAATGCGCTCGCGCCACCAGCGGCGGTGATAAGATTTGCGCCACGGTTGTAGGAAGCGACTAACGCGGCTTCTGTCGTTGCGAGCGGAACCAAAAAGTCATCGTTCGCATACAAGCCGTTGACGCGCAAAGGGCCTGCAATGCCGACCGGCACATTAACAGTACCAATGAAGTGCTCGATGTTGTTGGAGTAAGCATCGCAATGTGACTGCGTGAAAGGATCAAGGAGATGATCTTTATTGGTCACGTGTTCCAATACTTGCCAACGGCGCGCCAAATGCTTATCCGACAGGCCAGGGCTTAAGCAGAGACGTTTCTCTGGCTTGTGAAACTTCGGTTCTAATGCCGATTGAATCTTACTGCTGGTTTCGATATCGGAAAGGGCGGAGCTTTGAACAGGGTTATCTTGGTTTAACTTCGGCATACAAACGTTAACTGAAAAATCGAACCAGAGATTGTAGTGATTGAGGCTTTGATTACAACGTTGATTATACGTTTTGCAACAAATACCACTGTGCAAGCGCCTTTATTATCCAAGTGATTTGATATTGGAGCGACGAATTTACCGGACATAAATGGGTTTTGACAATGAATGTTGCAGTAAATGGCAGATCCGGGAGGTTATGCCTCTTAGAGAAACTGGCCTGTAGGTGTTTGGATTCGACAAGGTGTAAGCATGAGTGCCTTAAAAGCGGAATGGTTCAATCTATGAAAGGAATAAATTGTCTAACCCAGTCCCTTGGGTCAGACGTTAGTTTGAATCAGTTATTCAAAAACTAGTTGAAGGCGCGAGCCACACGTCCCGCACTTTGAATACGGTAATGACCAACGTAAGCAGGAACAAATACAGATTGTCCTTTCGAGGCAGTTAACGTCTCACCGTTATCACTGATGAGTGTCAGGTCGGCATCAATCGCCATCAAAATCTCTGCGCTATTGGCATCAACCACTTCATTGTTCGGTTGGTTAAGAATGCTGAAACTAAAGTCTGCCACTGGAACGGGGTAAAGGCTCTGGCAACCATTGGCATTGGGTTTTAGGACAAGGCTGTGAAACGGCTTAGGCACAAAGTCTGTGCATTTAACCAGTTCTTCAACATCCATATGTTTCTGCGTGAGTCCTGCACGCAAAACGTTATCTGAGTTCGCCATGATCTCTAATCCCGTGCCTTTAATGTAAGCGTGTGGCGTTCTTGCGCTCAGGAACATCGCTTCGCCAGGTTGCAGCGTGATGACATTCAACAGTAATGGCGCAAACAAGCCGACATCGCCAGGGTATTGAGTGGATAGATCCAAGATGAGCTGGAAAACGTCGCTGTCAGTGCCTTGCTCTGATTGACGTGAGGCGCAGGCAAGAAGCTGTTTCAGTGCTCGCTCTTTTGTTTCTCCTTCCATGGTAAGAATGTGCACAAAGAAATCTCGCAAATCTTGTGAGTTGATTTCGCGTTTGAATGCATCTAATGGTGCGCGTAGCTCATCGATATCACAAAGGCTAAATGCCTCAATAATATCGGCATACGAGCGAAAACCGTTCATGGCTTGGTAACTTGTCAGTGCGTATACCAGCTCAGGTTTGTGGTTTGGATCTTTGTAGTTACGATGGCTCGCGTTTAGTGGGATCCCAGCACTTTGCTCTTTTTCGAAGCCTATTTCGGCATCTTGCTTGCTTGGGTGAACTTGAATCGACAGTGCGTGTTCGGCCGCTAAGATTTTAAACAGAAAGGGCAGGTCGCCAAATTTTGCTGCGGTTTCTGATGATAAATAAGCGGGTTGGTTTTGTTTGATCAGTTCAGACAAAGGCAGCGTGTTTTGCTCAACCTGAACTTCAGAGCAGCCGTTTGGGTGAGTACCCATCCATACTTCTGCTTGAGGCTCATTCGTTTCGTTAGAAAAGCCAAACAAATCGTGAATAGAAGAGGTGCTTCCCCAAGCGTAGTTTTGGATTTTGTTGTTCATTTGAAAGAAGCTATGCGATGAAATAGTGTTCAAATTCATGAATTTTTCCCATAGTTAACCCTCCGAACTGAATCGGAAGAAAAATTGAGCAGAGATACGTTAAATAAGGAGGGCGAGCGCGGTTAGGTCACTCGCCAATTTGCCCGAGGGCGATAAGTCGATTTACAACCGAGGTTTTGGTTCGAGTGGTTTTCGTGATGGTTGCGCTTGCAAAAATGGCAGCAACAAAAGGCCAATGACGGCTGCACAAACTGAAATGGTGATGAAGAAACCTGTCCAATGATATTCTTCAAGAATTAATGCCAGTGGATAGCCAGACAATGCTGCGCCCATGTAGGCGAACAAGCCCACGAATCCTGTTGCCGCGCCGGCAGAATCTTTGTGAGAGCACTCAGCCGCCGCCATACCGATAAGCATTTGTGGCCCAAAGACAAAGAAGCCGATGGAGAACAATCCCGCCGCTTGGAATGCAAAGTTGGTCAGAGGCATCAGCCAAAGCGCGGAGACAGATAAGAAAATCCCAATAGCGAACAGCAAGTTCATTGGCCCACGGTTACCGCCAAAGAGTTTGTCTGAGCCCCAACCCGCAACCAATGAACCAACAAAACCGCCGATTTCAAACATCGACAGAGCAGCGTTGGCGTTAATCAGGCTATAGTGATGCTGCTCGGTCAAGTACAGGTTTCCCCAGTCATTGATTGCGGTTCGGACGATGTAAACCAACACATAACTGAACGCGAGTAGCCAGATGTATTTGTTGTTAAATACGTACGATTTCAGAATTTCGCGGTAGGTGAGGCCACGTCCGTAATTTTCTTGCGCAAGTTCTAGTGCGTCGTTGCGCCATTGTCCGACACTTGGTAAGCCCATTGTTGTGGGTTTGTCGCGCAATCGCCAACAAACTAATAGACCGAGTAATACCCCGATGATGCCGGGTAGAATAAAGCCTTCACGCCAGCTGTAGTGCAACGTTAAATAACCCACCAAAATAGGGATCAGCGCGCCACCAACGTTGTGTGCGGTGTTCCAAATCGCCCATAAGAAGCCACGCTCGGAACGTGAATACCAAGTCGTTAACAGCTTGGAGCATGAAGGCCAGCCCCAGCCTTGGAACCAGGCGTTTAAGATCCACAGAGTAATGAAAGCCGCGAGTGAGCTAGAAAAACCGAACGCGATATTGACCAGACCTGTCGCAATCAATCCTAATCCCATGAAATAACGAGGGTTAGAGCGATCCGAAATCGTGCCAGAAATAAACTTCGAGCAGCCGTAGGTGATGTAGAAAAGTGTACCGATAAGACCCAAGTCGCCTTTATCTAAGCCAAGGTCGGTGATCATCGCTGGTGCTGCGTAGTTAAAGGTCTTACGGGTAAAGTAGAAACCTGCGTAGCCGATGTACATCCCCAACATAATGTGCAAACGCCAATGGCGGTAACGCTGGTCGATTTGCTCGTTGCTCAGACTCGGTTGAGTAAATTTAGGTGAACGTAAAAATCCAAACATCTTGAGTTACACCTTAGGTAAAGTAATGCTGATTTGTGTGCCGATCATTTGATCGCTGGTGGAGTAGATAACCATTTTTCCACCTAACGCGTGCACACGCTCTTGCATGCCGCGAACGCCCATGCCTTTCATGCTGTCCTGAACTTTGAAGCCGACACCATCATCGTGAATCATTAGTGACACCGCCGCTTCTCCGATCGTCAGTTCAATACTGATCAACTGCGCTTCTGCATATTTGGCGGCGTTATTCAATGACTCTTGGCATAAACGGAATAGGGTGACTTTGAGCGTGTCACTCAAGTTGGTGTAATCGCCTTGCCAGTTCAGTTGAACAGTCGTTCCGTGATTGGCAAATTCCATCTCTCGCGTCAGTTGCTCGACGGATTCTTTCAAGTCCAAATCATCCAGCATTTTTGGTCTTAGCTTGCTTAACAGTCGCTTAGTGGTGTCGTACACGTTGAGGGAAAGCCCTTCGATCATGTCGGCGCAACCTACGCGTGTTTCGGCGTTATTTACCCGCTTAATGATGTTGGCTTGTGTGCGGATCGCCGTGATGTTCTGTCCAATTTCGTCATGTAGCTCGCGCGCAATATCGCGTCTTACCGATTCTTCCGCTTTGATAAGCTGGCGAGACAAATTCTGATTGCGTGCAAGTTCGCCGCGCAGTTTGTGATTGAGGTCTTTTTGTTTCTGAACCCCTAAGCCGAGCATAATGCCGGTGATGGTTTGCGCCGAGAGAGATAATAACAAATCGGTGATTTCTAGATTTGATACGCCGCTGCGAGCCGCAATCAGCGCAATGCTGTTGAGCATGGTGGCGAGTAGAGCACCTTGCCAGCCGTAACGCAGAGCAAGCACGATGATTGGAATCGCCATACAAAACGGCGCAAACCGTTTTAGCTCTTCAGGCAAACTGGTTTGCACCAAAATACTGCCGCTCAAAAGCAGCGCATAAAGCACGATATGACGCACCTGAAATACAACGGCATTACTAAGTAGGAGAGAGCTAAGCGGAGACCAACGACTTTGGAACAAATAACTCCATAACAAGTAGCACATAGGCACCACGAGCAAGCCTCCAGAAATGCTAGCCAGCCATACCATGTAAACCGAAGGAACGTGAAAACCAACGGCCATCACATTAATAAACGCACTAATGATAATGACTGCGCTCATCACGGCTAAATGGCGGTTTTGGTCTCCGTAGTAGTATTTTTTCGCAATCAGAGTGACCGGGATACTGGCAATGCTCGCAATCAGCACGGTAAGCCACTGCGGTTGACCCAGTAACATTGCAAGTGCGATAGAAAGTCCCCACTCCGAAAGGTAAATCGTCGGCCAATAAGCGGTGCGAGTGTGTAGGGCGACACCTAATCGTAAAGCGAAAGGAAACAATAAGATCGCCAACTCGGGATCATTGACAAAGTAATAGGCAATCACCCACAAGCAAAACCAAGCGCAAGCCATAACAAAAAGTCCGCAAATGGTGGTAACAGCATAAGCTCGCATTAAAAGGACTCTTGAGAAAATAGTTTGGCGAGCTCAACGTTGTTTTTCACGCCGAGTTTGTCGATGGCATTCGCACGATGAACATGCACAGTCTTGTGGCTCAAGCCAAGCTCTGCCGCGACAGACTTTACATCCAACCCAGTGGCAAGTAGCTGACATACCTCGTTTTCACGTTTTGTCAGTTGGCATAGAGAGGTGGTGTTGTCGCTAGGCGTTGCAAGTTTAAGTGCAATATCTGATGTGAGGTAACAGCCGCCAGAAGCACTGGTTCTCACGGCTTGAATAAGTTCGTCTGGGCTACAGCGTTTACTAAGATAGCCTTTTGCACCTAGCTTTAGTGATTTTTCCACCATCGCAGGGGAGTCATGCACGCTAAGCATCACGCAGGCAATGCCAGTTGGTATTTCGCTGAGAAAGTTTAAGCCGCTTTCATCTGGCATGGAAATATCTAGGATGACGACGTGTGGGTGTACCGCAGGCAACCCTTTTCGCGCTTCGGCGACAGAGCCGAATTCACCAACAACGGTAATATCACTTTCTAAATTTAATAATTGTGCGAAACCCGAACGCACGATGACGTGATCATCAACTAGAGCAACATGAATCATTATTACAACCAAATAGAGCAGACGACTAACAGCAATAAGCTCCAACAGGAGCCAATAGAAAAATCTTTAATGATACTGAATTGAACCATGCTTTTTAATGATCTTGCGCGCTTTACCGAAGTAAAGCGCGCAGAGAAGTTAGGCTTGGTTTTGTGCAAGTTGAAGCTTCTTCGCGTGTCGAATCTTCTTCTCTTCCGCGATAGCGACGAAAGCAAGCAAAACAATACAAATCATGGCGGAGGTATCTAGGGCTGCGAAGGTACCTTTCCAACCTGTTAAGCCGAAGATAGGTGTACCGTCTGCAATCATACCGAGACCAAGTTTCGCGAAGCTGTCACCGATTAGGTAAGCGAATGTACCTTTTACGCCGTCAGCCACACTGATTGCTTTTTTAGGGACAAAACCAACCGCGGCAACACCGATAAGAAGTTGCGGACCAAACACCAAGAAGCCCAATACAAATAGAGAGGCTAAGTACATGAACTCGCTAGTGGCGTGTTGGTAGAACTCAAGCGATACGATGATCAAACCAAGAGACACACAAGCAACCAATGCGCGGCGACCGTTTGCTAAGTCAGATAAGTAACCCCACATCAAAGTACCCACAAGCGCACCGACTTCGAATAGAGTAAAGCCAGAGATTGCCGTTTCTTTTGACAGACCAAGTTCTTGGTACGCGTATACCGTTGACCATTGGTCGATACCGATACGAACGATGTAAAGGAAGATGTTGGCAAAGCAAAGTAGCCAGATAACTTTGTTTTTAAGAACGTATTCAACAAAGATTTCTTTTTTGGTCATCTGGTTTTCTTCAGCGGCGGTGTCTTCTTCACTCACTGCTTCATCGAAAAGTTCTTCTACTTTACCTAGACCGTAAGCTTCTGGAGAGTCGCTACCAAAGCGCATACCGATAAAACCAACGATGATCGCGATGATAGAAGGGAACACGAACATGCCGATTACGTGGCCGTCGAATAGGTAGTTGGCACCGAAAAGAGCAACACCCGCTGCGCCCGCACCACCAACGTTGTGTGACATGTTCCACAAGCCTAGGTAAGAGCCGCGCTTGTTACGAGGTGTCCATTTTGTAATGGTTGAGTAACTAGAAGGGCCACCAGTACTTTGGAAGAAACCACTTAGAGCGTAGAAAGCCACCATCAAGAACAGGCTTGCACTACCGCCGCCCATGCTGAAGCTGAAACCAAGCATTGCAAGACCAGAAAGGATCAGCATAAAAGGGAGGAATTGCTTGGTGTTCTTACCGTCAGCGTAGTAAGACACAACGGTTTTACCGATGCCGTATGTGATGGAGAAGCCAAGGCCAATAAGACCTAGGTCTGTCATGCTCAAACCGTAAGTAGAGATCATGTCGTTTTGCGCGACATTGAAGTTCTTACGAATCAAGTACATGGTTAGGTAGCCGATGAATACGACCAAGTAAGATTGGATGAACGGTTTAAACCACATCTTTCTTCTAACTTCGACAGGAAGATCGAGTGTCGGCTTCCGCACCTGTTCGAGGAATTTTAACATGATGAACTCTCTTGTAATTGTTTTAGAAACACAACGGAGACCGTTATGCGCTCTTGTTACCTTTGACTGAGCGGAATTCTAGAGAGTGGTTTTGTGAGGCACATGAGATGGTTGCCTAGATCGGCTAGGAAAAATTCCTAGAAATGCCTAGGAAGGTAGAAAAGCGTGAAAAGAGTCACACAAAATCCTTACTAATTTATGGGTTTTTTACTGGTTTCTTATCGGATTAGAAAGTGTTCAAATGCAAGCGGATTAATATGCTTAAGCGTAGTGCTGACAAGGGGTGAGTACGTTTGGTTGGAAGAGTAGTGTCTCGTTGCTAGCTATCAATCGCGAACGAGAAGCAAACAACAGAGACCCAGAGGTCTCTGTTAGAAATATTAGGAATTCGGCTAGGTTGACGTGTTAAGGGGCAGGGCTGTATAGACGCGGCGAGCCGTGTTTTGGTAAGTGAATTAGGTTCAAATGGTTTCTTCTTGCCCATTCGACAGTTAACGCTGTCGGTGCAGATAAGCAAACCAGAGTGGGGATACGCGCGCGAACGGCTTTGTGGATCAACTCTAAGCTGCAACGGCTTGTCATGATTGCGAAGCCACTTTTAGGTTCGATGTGATTGTTGGCCAATGCGCCAATCAACTTATCTAGCGCGTTGTGACGGCCGATGTCCTCTCGGCACAACTTGATGTTGCCTTGTAAATCTGAAAATAAAGCGGCGTGTAGCGCGCCAGATTCACGTGCGGCTTCTTGATGCACTGCGACTTTGTCTCGCAGCCCTTCGAATACATCGGAGCGCGGAGGAAGAGACGGTGTTAGCGGTGCTAAATCAGGCAAAGCTTGTTCCAGAGCCTCGACACCACAAATGCCGCATCCAGTTGTGCCGGCAAGATTCCGGCGTTGTGTTTTTAACGCCCAGAAAGCGCGGTTGCTGATTTCCACTTCCGCATAGTGAGATTCGTGATCGCCACCAACTTCAATGTCTTTGATCTCTTTGAAGTCGTGGACGATGCCTGTGCTTAGGCTAAACCCTTTCACAAAGTCTTCCAGATGGCCTGGCGTCACCATCATGACCGCTTGGCTAATGCCGTTGTAGCTGATAGCTAAGGCGGATTCACTCGCCAGCGACATTTGTTGCACTGGGCGGCCATCAATCAATTCTCGGTAATTGAACGCACTTGGTTGAGGTGGTGCTTGATTGAAATCGGATAGTTCAAAATAAGATTGAGTAGTACATCTCATGAAATCACCTCATAAGCCGTTATGTATGCCAAAAATTGACGTGTGGGTTGTTGTTATCGATTGAATATGTTTTTTGCTTCTGCGAAGCACTGATCGGTTAGCGCGGAAAAGGGTTCTTGTTTTCGCTTTAACAAACCTAGCGGGGCGTGAACGGCGGCTTCTTCGATAGGGATAATGCGAAGCGTATCGTTCAACTCTTCCAATCCACAGTTCAGCGGCATAATGGCGCAACAAAGGCCACTGGTTACTGCTTGGATCAAGTGAAAGGTGGAGTTACTTTCAATGACGGTTTGCGGAACCAGCCCTTTACTCACAAAGCTAAGATCAATTGAGTGGCGATAGTGCATACCCTTCGAAAGCAGCCCTAGCGGAATGTTATTGAGTGACTCCCACAACACTTCAGATTCGGCAAAATCGAAATGACGCTCATCGAATAAAACGCCAAGTTTGGTCGAGTCGAGCTCGATAACATCGAAGTAAGCGGTGTTAACTTGATCGACATAACACATCCCCAAATCTAGTTGATTGCGATTGAGTTGGTCTATGATCTGTTCGGTCGTCATGGAGAGTATTTGAAAGCGTAACTCAGGGAACTGTTGAGCTAATGGTTTGAGCAATTGCATAGGGTTTTGGCTGGCGAGTGGCACCATTCCAAGCCGAAGAGAGCCGACCAATTGACCACGGCAGTTGGCGGCTTCGGCTTGCAATCCATCATGAGCTGCTAAGACGGTTTTTGCCCAAGCCAAAATGCGTTCTCCGGCTTCTGTAAATCCTTCAAATCGTTGACTTCTTTGGATTAATTCGAGATCGAGTTCTTCCTCTAAGCTTCGGATCCTCATGGACAAGGTAGGCTGCGTAATGTGGCACAATGCGGCGGCTTGACCAAAGTGTTTGGTCTGTTCAAGTGCGATGAGATATTTAAGTTGTTTGATATCCATAATGGCTTGTTAACCTTGCGTTGTGAGTCACATGTACGGGGGAACTCCCTAAAAAGGGCACAGCACTACCGTACTTTTTAAGCGCTGGAGCGTTTTAACTAGGGAATGGAAAACCAAAACCAAGTCAAGAATAAAACCACACTCAAAATTGATCTGAATCAAGGCTATTCCTGATATTAATTAGGGTCAAATTTAAAGTATCTATAGTGTGATAGATATTATCTATTATCAAGAGTGCCGATTTTATTGAGTTCGTTAATCGAACTAGGTGGAATCGAATGGGAAAACGATTAACCTCATAAATTGTATTGATTAAAAATGTGATAACCGTCAGTGGAAAAATTCGTCATAGATTTTGTTTATCACTCGGTCAGGATTATCAATTGGACGCATATTGAATATCGACTTAATCTTTGATTTAGATCAAGACGCAGCAATGCGAATTGAATCTACCAGTCTTAGAAACAGTAGGCGGGTATCCGATATCAAGAATCTAGATAAGTAAACGCTCGGACAAGCGAGAGCGTGTTGAGTGGTTACTTATTTGGATTAAAAAATACATGGATTAGAAACTAAGCCCTTCAATACTTCCGCATTATCTCAATAAATAACGCGCTTGTTTTCACGGGCACCCTGCTTGCTGGTATATCTGCGAGGAGTAAAGTCGTGAGCCAAAAAGAACAAATAAAAGCATACAAAGGTCCAGCTGGTGGTTGGGGTGCACTGAAAGCCGTAACCAGAAGTTGGTGGGGCAGTGAAAATGCAGTTAAAAACATTCGCACTATGCTCAAAACCAACCAAAATGGCGGTTTCGATTGCCCGGGATGTGCATGGGGTGAGTCGCCAGATAGTGGTAAAGTCAATTTCTGTGAGAATGGCGCGAAAGCGGTAAACTGGGAGGCGACTAATCGTCTGGTTGATCCTGAGTTTTTTTCCAATCACAGCGTTTCTTCTCTCTCAACTCAAACCGATTACTGGTTGGAATACCAAGGCCGTATCACGCACCCAATGCGATACGATGCTGAATCCGACCACTATGTGCCTGTCTCTTGGGATGAGGCTTTTTCTCTTGTGGCTAAACATCTCAACCAATTGGATTCACCACACCAAGCGGAGTTTTATACCTCTGGCCGTGCAAGCAACGAAGCGGCGTTTTTATATCAGCTATTTGTGCGCGCATTCGGTACCAACAACTTCCCAGATTGTTCCAACATGTGTCACGAAGCCAGTGCAATCGGGATGAAAGACACCATTGGCGTTGGTAAAGGCACAGTGATCTTTGATGATTTTGAAGAAGCCGACGCGATTTTTGTGATTGGTCAAAACCCGGGCACGAATCACCCACGAATGCTTGAACCTCTGCGCGAAGCGGTAAAACGTGGTGCTCAGGTTATCTGTCTAAACCCGCTGAAAGAGCGCGGATTAGAGCGTTTCCAAAACCCACAAATGCCGATTGAGATGTTGAGTAACGGCTCAGAGCCTACAAACACGGCGTACCTGCGTCCTGCTTTGGGCGGAGACATGGCAGTATTTCGTGGCATCGCGAAATTCTTGTTGCAATGGGAACGCGAGGCATTGCAAAACGGTGGCAAAGCGGTATTTGACCGTGAATTCATCAAGCAGCACACGATAGGTATAGATGACTATTTGGCTGAAGTGGACGCAACCGCTTGGGAACACATCACGGAACAATCGGGTCTTGATTTAAGTGAAATCGAGATGGTGGCGAGCATGTATCGACGTGCAGAACGTGTGATCATGTGTTGGGCGATGGGGTTGACTCAGCATCGTCACTCTGTACCAACCATTAAAGAAGTCGCAAACGTGCAAATGTTACGAGGTAACGTTGGTAAGCCGGGCGCGGGTCTTTCACCAGTACGTGGTCACAGTAACGTTCAGGGCGACCGTACGATGGGCATTGATGAAAAACCTTCAGATCTGTTGTTGGATCGCATTGAAAGTCGATTTAACTTTGCCGTCCCGCGCGGTGAAGGCCACAACACTGTGCAAGCCATTAAAGCGATGGAAAAAGGGCAAGCGAAAGTATTTATCGGTTTGGGCGGTAACTTTGCACAAGCAACGCCAGACACAGAACGTACGCACAACGCGATGCGAAACTGTAATTTAACCGTACACATTTCGACGAAGTTAAATCGTTCTCACCTTGTCACAGGTAAAGATGCGCTTATTCTTCCGTGCTTAGGCCGTACTGAGATTGATCAGCAAGCGACTGGCCCACAAGGCGTGACGGTTGAAGATACCTTCAGCATGGTACATATCTCATTTGGTCAGCTAAAACCGCGTTCGGAGCATTTGCGTTCAGAACCAGCGATTATTGCCGGTATTGCCAATGCGACACTCGGGGCAAAACCAATTGATTGGTTGTGGGCGATTGAAGATTACGACCGTATTCGCGATTTGATTGCCGACACGATTCCGGGCTTTACCGACTTTAACCATAAGCTTAAACACCCGGGTGGATTCCACTTGGTAAACCCAGCTGCTGAGCGTCGATGGAATACACCAAGCGGCAAAGCACAGTTCAGCTCTAGCGAGTTGCCGAAGCAGTTGATCAGCGAAGCGATACTCGAAAAAGGCCAAAAGCCAGATTTGATCTTGCAAACCATGCGCTCACACGACCAATACAATACGACACTTTACGGCTTGAATGACCGTTATCGTGGAGTATTTGGTATGCGCGAAGTGCTGTTTATCAATGAAGCGGATATTCGTAAACTCGGTTTTGAACCGGGCGACAAAGTGGACATGGTGTCATTGTGGGAAGATGGCGTTGAGCGCCGTGTGAGCGGATTTACGCTTGTTGCCTATGATGTACCAGCAGGTCAGGCGGCGGCTTACTATCCAGAAACAAACCCATTAGTTCCTTTGGACAGTTATGGGGATAGAACGTTTACGCCAACCTCTAAGTTTATTGCGATAAAATTGGAAAAATCGACATCCGATAAGATCGCTTTGGTGGAAGCGGAATAGTGACCAAACCGGCACAACGACATTTCCGATAAGCAAACGGCTGATATTAATTATCAGCCGTTTTTAATTGCGCTCAGTCTGCATTTAGTGCGCATAGCTTGTGTATAATGTTAATGACATTATGCTGCTCGATAATAGACAGATAAGGCCGATTTGAATCTAATTTCAAGTAGTAAAACTAATAAGAAGATGCTTATGACCTTGAAAAATATAATTAAATTAACAATCAGTCACTTAGTGGCAGTTTCTATTGGCATTGCGATAGGTATCTATACTTTACCGATCCTTATTGCACCACCTGCGCCGACCGATGAACAAGTTGCTAAGAGCAAGCAAGGTGCAGAATACAGCGCAGTGTTTAAGAGGGAACTCAAAGGTAGCGATGCTTTTCATTGGGGAGAGGGAGAGATTCATTTGAGTTCTGAAGTCATTACGTTGGTAGGAAAACTCGCTCCCGGACCAGACTATAAACTCTATCTATCTCCTAAGTTTGTCGAAACGGAACAAGAGTTTAATGACCTTAAATCTGAAATGAGCTTAATTGGTGATGTAAAAACGTTCGATAACTTCGTTGTTGAGGTTCCTCAAAGCACTTCAATTTCTGAATACAATACGGTTGTTGTATGGTGCGAGACATTCGGTGAGTTCATTACTTCGGCAAAGTATCAATAAATCTTAGCAGTAGAGTAAAAGGCTTTTCTTTTCACTTTACGCTAGGATGTTGTTTCGCATCATTAGAAGGCAAAGACTCTTAAACATTCTAAATTTAAGAGTCTTTGTTTAGAGTTATTGACAGAACCATTCGACTTGTAAGTCGTTTGCACCTTTCAGGCTACGTTCTGGAAAAACAAGATTTCGAACTATTTAGAGTTATTCTCTGTTTGGCTTGTTTCGTTCTATGACGCTAATCGCAATGGCTAAAAATAGAATATCTTTTACTAAAAAAGAAGTTTGTCACCAAAACCCCATCAGACACTTTCCATGTATTCGGTGTCGTAATTAGAAAGCTGAGTGTCGCAAGAAAAATAATTGCGGCGGCTATGCCAGAAAAATAAGCGACTCGTGTGTTTTTAAGGCCAACGATTAATCCAATAGCGACAATGATTTCTGTTGCGCCAATGATGTTTGATACGGCTTGAACTGACATCACATCATACAACCAACTCATCAGAAAATGATTTTCAACGAGCGGTTGTATAAGCTTGGCCTCTGTAGGTGTGAATTTATAAATACCAATCCATATTAGAACTAAAGAAACGCCGAAAACTCCGATAAGATATCCAATTGAGTCACATTGATGATGGCTTTTTACGTTTTGCATAATTAACTACATTCTCCTGTTTGTTAGCGCTTCCCACAAGACCTATAAGGTTGGTAGAAAATTTCATAGTTTTTTTCGCTCAAACAACAGATATTAAAAATCACGTTATACAGAATTACGTGTTTGATAGAACTTAAGGATATTTCGTGGAAGTTAAAATTTTTCAGGTTGACTCGTTTACATCAGAGGTTTTCAAAGGCAATCCCGCGGGTGTTTGTATCACAGAGTCAAGCCTTGATGAGGAAACGATGTTGGTCATCGCGGCCGAGATGTCGTTATCTGAAACGGCATTTCTGTCACTCAGTACAATGCAACTTCGTTGGTTTACACCGAGGACGGAAGTTGCTTTGTGTGGACACGGCACACTTGCAACGGCGCACGTTCTGAAAGAGCAGGGGTTATATAATACTGGAGATACGATTGAGTTCGTTACGCTATCTGGGGTTTTAACCGCACAACTCGATCATGAAGAAATTCATTTGGTGTTTCCTGCTCCAACTTTAGATATGCGAGCTAGTATTAACAAAGACTTACTTCATGGTTTGGGGCTAGATGCCGCCAATGTAGTCGCCTACGGTCAGTTTGATAATAAGCAGTTGGTCGTCATTAATGATGAATTTGTGCTTGAACAGCTCGACCCTGATTTTGGTGCGCTGCTTAAACAAAAAGGCCGTGGCGTCGTCATCACTGCTCAATCAAGCACTGACGCCGATTTTGTCTCTCGATACTTCGCGCCTTGGGTAGGTGTTAATGAGGACCCAGTTACAGGCTCTGCACATTGCGCTTTATGTGTTTACTGGGCTAAAGAGCTCAACAAAAAGCAACTGAAAGGCTTCCAAGCCTCCAAGAGAAGTGGGGTCGTCCATACAGAGTTTTTAAGCACTGAGCACGTTAAGCTTTCTGGAAATGCAGTAACGATATTGCGAGGATATATGAGAATCGCGTAGCGGTCCTTGTGGGAATGATTTTATTTTCGTGTTACCCAATGCTCAATAGTGAAGACGCTTGAATGCTGCTTATTTAAGTGGCTGATTTTTTTGTAAAAACACCCTGGCACGGTGGTGTATAACGATTGGAGAGTTATATGAAAACTATCGGTCTTCTAGGTGGTATGAGCTGGGAGTCGACGCTTAGTTATTACAAATTGATCAACGAAGGAGTCAAAGAGGCGTTAGGCGGCCTAAATTCCGCAAAAATTTGTATGTATAGCGTGAATTTTTCGGAGATAGAGAAACTTCAACATCAAGGTAAATGGGAAGAAACGGCAAGCATTCTATCTGATGCTGCATCTTCAATAGAAAAAGGGGGCGCTGACTTCATTCTTATTTGTACTAACACAATGCACAAAGTTGCGCCTCAAATTGAAGCCAGTATTAATATCCCCATACTACATATCGCAGACGCGACTGCTGAGTTACTTCGTGAGAAAGGGGTTCAAAAGGTCGGACTCCTTGGTACTCAATTCACAATGGAGCAAGACTTTTATAAAGGAAGGCTTTCCGACCGTTATGGGCTTGATGTCGTCATTCCCGATCAAGACGACCGCTCTAAAGTACATAACATTATTTATAAAGAGTTATGCCAAGGTGAAATCAAAAAGGAGTCAAGGACGATATACTTGCAAATTATTGAAAAACTAAAAGAGCACGGAGCTGAAGCTGTGATTCTCGGGTGTACTGAAATTGCCTTACTTGTAAACCAAAGTCACACCGATGTTACACTACTCGATACCACTTCTATCCATGCTCAAGCAGCAGTCCGTTTGGCAATTGAAGGTGAATGATCTACGCTTTCTTTCCTGCAAAAAAAGAGAAAACCAAGCACGTGGTTTTCTCTTTTTTATTATCAAGTTATAAGCGAGCAAATTTGAGAGTTCTGTATCCACCAATCAAGTTGCGGGCTTTGTAACCATTGTTGACCAGCTGACGGTATGCTACGTTACCGCGTAACCCAACTTGACAGTAAATCACGATCTCTTTGTCTTTAGGAAGTTCGTGCATGCGACGACGTAGTTGATCGACAGGAATATTAATTGCACCTTCAAGATAACCAACGGACTCCAATTCACCAGGATTACGAACATCAAGTAACAGTTGGTCTTCTGTCAGTGAATCCATTTCATCATAATGAATCGCGGTCGCATCGCCTTTGATGATGTTATTTGCCACAAACGCCGCTTGGTTAATTACATCTTTAGCAGAGCCATAAGGTGGCGCGTAAGTTAGCTCGAGGTGTTGCAGTTGCTCTACCGTCATACCAGCACGCTGAGCAACTGCCATTACGTCGATACGTTTATCAACACCGTCTTTACCTACTGCTTGCGCACCTAATATTTTACCTGTTACTGGATCAAACAGCATTTTGAATGACACGGTTTCTGCACCTGGGTAGTAACTCGCGTGACTTGCTGTATGCACATACACTTTTTCATAAGCGATGTTTTCACGTTTCAGCTGTTTCTCGTTTTTACCAGTAGAAGCGACGGCTAAATCAAAAATCTTACAGATCGCCGTGCCTTGCGTACCTTGGTAAGTTTCTTGGCGGCCAAGCATGTTGTCTGCTGCAATTCGGCCTTGACGGTTTGCCGGGCCCGCAAGTGGCACTAGAGTTTGCTCGCCAGTCACAAAGTCTTTCTCTTCTACCGCGTCGCCGACAGCGTAGATCGAAGGATCGCTGGTTTGCATGTATTCATTGGTATAAATACCACCAAGAGCGCCGATTTCTAAGCCAGCTTCTTTCGCTAATTTGGTCTCGGGGCGAACACCAATTGCCATAATCAAAATATCGGTGGTGAGTCTTTCACCGTTGTTTAGTGTTAATTCCAATTCACCTTCTAGATGTTGGTGTTTTTCGCTCTCACCAGAGTCGAAACTTGCCACGTGCTCGTTAGGTACGAATTTCACCGACTCAAGTGCGACGCCAAGTTTAAGGTCGATGCCTTTCTCACGAATTTCAGCATGTGCGAAGCCAGCCATTTCACGGTCAACGGGCGTCATCACTTGATCCGCCATTTCAACTAATGTGGTTTTTATGCCTAGCTGGTGGAAGGCTTCCATCATTTCCAAACCGATAAAACCACCACCAACGACCGTAGCGTGTTCAACTTTGTTGGTTTCGATCGTTTTAATGATGCGATCCATATCTGGAATATTGCGCAGCGAGTGCGTTAACGGGTTATCAATACCCGGAATAGGCGGCACAACTGGACCTGCGCCAGGGCTGAGTAGAAGAAAGTCGTAGCTCTCTTGGTATTCCGAGCCATCAAGCAAATTGTTAACCGTAACCGTTTTGTCTTGACGGTTAATAGAAACCACTTCGTTCATCACACGGACATCAACATTGAAACGCGCTAGAAAGCTCTCAGGCGTTTGAAGAAGCAGTTTGCTGCGCTCTTGGATATCGCCACCAATGTGATAGGGTAAGCCACAGTTTGCAAATGACACAAATGGACCGCGTTCAAACATAATGATTTCTGCGTCTTCACTAAGACGACGAGCGCGAGCTGCTGCAGATGCACCGCCAGCAACCCCACCAATAATCACGATTTTGCTCATGGATTTCTCCTGCTGAATGATCGAAAACGCCTACACCTTACTTAAATAAATTAGCTGAGTCTAATGTTATTTAATCTACATTAGCATTGACTTAATAATATTAATTAGTAATATCTAATAAAATGTAATGTAATGTAATGTAGTAATGAAGAGGCATAAGAATGGGCGACAGTATGCTACAAAGTGCGACCGAAGCGAGTGAGCTGCTTAAAATTATGGCTCATCCAGAGCGCCTAATCGTGATGTGTAAGCTGATTGAAGGTGAGAAAGGGGTCGGTGAACTGTTTGAAGGTTCATCATTAAGCCAATCTGCTTTTTCACAACATCTCACCGTATTGAGAAAGCACGACATCATTAAAGCTAGGAAGGTTTCTCAGCAGGTATTTTATTCAATTTCTGATGAAAGAGTTGGTCCGCTGGTTGAAGCGTTTAAGCAAGTTTTCTGTAAGTAATTAGTTTGGCGGATGCTATGTTTGAAGTTCCTTGGATGTCGCTTTTGGGCGGCATAATAGTTGGCGTATCAGCGATAACACTGATGCTATTTACTGGCAAGACTGCTGGGATCAGTGGGATCTTAAACGGTGCCGTTGAGAGCGCAGACCGCGTTTGGCGAATTGTTTTTTTAATTGCGATGGTATTAGGTGGCTTGTTTGCTGTTTATGTTCTTGGCGGGCATGTACCAGATCAGTACAGCGGTTCTCTTATTTTAGTTATCGTTGCTGGCTTGTTAGTCGGTGTTGGTACGCGTATCGGCAATGGTTGTACTAGTGGCCATGGCATTTGTGGAATAGGGCGTTTCTCAATCCGTTCTGTGGTCGCGACGTGTACTTTTATGGCCACAGCCATGTTAACCGTCTTGCTAGTATCGTGAGGAATAGTGTCGTTATGAAAACTCACGTAATGAAAAGTATTAAGCAAATGTCCGTTGTTGCATTTTCTGGTGTGCTCTTTGGTATTGGTATGGTGGTCTCTGGTATGGCTGAACCGGCAAAAGTGATTGGCTTTCTCGATATTACTGGGGCATGGGATCCAAGCTTAGCCTTCGTAATGGGCGGAGCACTTGCGGTGTTCGTTCCAGCTTATCTTTTATTAATAAAGCCAAGAAGCGAATCTGTGTTTGGTGATGAGATTGTATGCCCAACTTCTAAAGCGATAGACAAAAAGTTAGTCGGTGGTGCTGTACTGTTTGGTATTGGTTGGGGCTTACTGGGTGTGTGTCCTGGTCCTGCGGTTGCCAGCCTTATTACTGGCAACACACAAGTTCTGCTCTTTATAGCGGCAATGTTGGTTGGGTCATTCACCGCTAAAAGAATGGTTCGTGGCTAAAGAGTTCTTCAACGCAAAAAAGAGTATCTCAACGTTAACAGAGAACTTAAACGCTAAAAAGTGAGTGTCGTAGAAACCGGGCAATGCTCACTCAGTTTATAGTCGAGTACATCTTGTGTTTTGAAAACGGTTTGAACACCAGACGACGCCTTTAAATCACCACTCGCAATGATGTGGTCTATCACCGAGCGGAATTGGTGGGTTTTATTCGGATTACGATTAGAGCGCACTTTACATTCTGCTTTAGTGTCTTTAGTCACTAGCTTTGCACTAGTATTGTCCGATATCACGTCCCACAACCAATCTCCTTGATAACCCAAGTTGTGGTTAAAGTCGCCAAGCACGACATAATGTTGTTTGTTGTCCTCGCGCGCCTTTATCCACTTAGCTAGTGCCTGTCCTTGTTGTTTCACTATCTTACAATCGCGGTTATTACGATACGCGCCACTGCAACCCGCTTTCAGATGTACAGAGAGTAGGTGAGTCTCGTTTTCTTGGTTTGGATTTAAAACAAGGTAGCTCGCGAAGCGCAGCTTGATGTTGCCTCGTGTGATAGAGAAGTCTGGCTTGTCTAATACGCTTACGCCATTGCGCACGGCAAAGCCTGTGTATTGGTTGGTGTCGTTAAACTGAAGGTGTCGGTTGGAGGCGTTTGAACGATCGGAAAGATAAATAGTGAAGTCATTGCCAACGGCTTTTTGGATGGCAGCAGCACTTTCGACTTCTTGAAAAGCAAGAATGTCGGCTTGTGTTTTATCCACATAGTGGGTCAGTTTTTCAAAATCTTGTGGTGTTCTCGACACTTTTCCACCATCTATAGATAACCATTCTATGTTCCAACTGGTTAGATTGATGGAGTTTTGAGCAAATGAAAGAGAACTAAAAAGTAATATTAACGTAACAAAAAGTGATCGCATTTTGGCCTGTTGCACTCCTATCTTTTAGCGTATTCCTTTCCATCCTTTATCCTACAAGACCTCCAAAAATAGCAAGTAGATTTAGTACCAATTTTGCAATTTTCATGGTTTTCTTCGCAACTGAGATCAACGCCAATAAGATCGATTTCTTCTTGTTCGCTAGCCAATCTTTATTGATCAAAATCAATGTTTTCGAGTGGTGCTTCTCGTTAAATACGCCACAATATATTGTGTTGCTAGAATAAAAAATAACCCCATATAGTGTGTTTGTGGATAACTCTGTGAGTATGCTCGGGTAAGGAGAACAAGGTGAAACCAATCGTAATCAAACGCGACGGATCAAGAGCTCCGTTCAACAGGGATCGTATCCAAGCAGCAGTTGAAGCAGCAGCGGAAAACAAAGATAGAGATGTCGCTATTTATGCTCTTAATGTGGCTCTTGCTGTCGAGTTACAGTTAAGAGAACACGATGAAGTTCACATCCATGAGATTCAAGACTTAGTCGAAAATGAACTCATGCAAGGTCCTTACAAAGCCCTAGCGCGTTCTTACATTGAATATCGCCACGATCGCGACATCGCTCGTGAGAAGCAAAGTGCACTAACTCGCGAAATCGAAGGTTTGATTGAAGAAAGTAATCTGGATCTAATCAACGAGAACGCGAACAAAGACGGCAAAGTAATTCCGACTCAACGTGACTTGTTGGCTGGTATCGTAGCGAAACACTACGCGAAGACGCACATTCTTCCTCGCGATGTGGTTCAAGCGCACGAAGTGGGTGACATTCACTACCACGATTTAGACTACGCACCGTTCTTCCCAATGTTTAACTGTATGCTTATCGATCTTAAAGGCATGCTGACGCATGGTTTTAAAATGGGTAACGCTGAGATTGATACGCCAAAATCAATTTCGACTGCAACAGCGGTAACAGCACAAATCATTGCTCAAGTCGCGAGCCACATTTACGGCGGTACAACCATCAACCGTATTGATGAGGTTCTAGAACCGTACGTAATCACAAGCTACGAGAAACACCTAGAGATTGCAAAAGAGTGGAACATTGCTGAGCCAGAAGAGTTCGCAAAAGCGCGCACTGAGAAAGAGTGTTACGACGCATTTCAATCTCTAGAATACGAAGTAAACACGCTGCATACAGCGAACGGTCAAACCCCATTCGTTACGTTCGGTTTTGGTCTTGGTACAAGCTGGGCATCCCGCCTGATCCAGAAATCGATTCTGAAGAACCGTATTGCAGGTCTAGGCAAGAACCGTAAAACAGCGGTATTCCCTAAACTTGTATTCGGCATCAAAGATGGTTTGAACCACAAATCAGAAGATCCAAACTACGACATCAAGCAACTTGCGCTTGAGTGTGCGTCTAAGCGTATGTACCCAGACATTCTTAACTACGACAAAGTAGTGGAAGTAACCGGTTCATTCAAAACGCCAATGGGTTGCCGTAGCTTCCTTGGTACTTACGAAGAAAACGGTGAGCTGATTCACGAAGGTCGTAACAACCTTGGCGTCGTGAGCTTGAACCTTCCTCGTATCGCTATCCGTGCAAACGGAAGCGAAGAGAAATTCTACGAGCTTCTAAATGACCGCCTACGTCTTGCTCGTAAAGCACTAGAGACACGTATCTCTCGCCTTGAAAACGTGAAAGCACGCGTGGCCCCAATCCTATACATGGAAGGCGCATGTGGTGTTCGCTTGAAAGCAGACGACTCAATCGCAGATATCTTCAAGAACGGTCGTGCGTCTATTTCTCTTGGTTACATCGGTGTACATGAGACAATTAACGCGCTATTCGGTACAGAAGCGCACGTTTATGATGACGCTGTTTTGCGTGAAAAAGCGGTCGCGATCATCAAGCATCTAAAAGATGCTGCGAATCAATGGGCTGACGAAACAGGTTATGGCTTCAGCTTATATGCAACGCCAAGTGAAAACCTATGTAGCCGTTTCTGCCGCATCGATGCGAAAGAGTTCGGCGTAATTGAAGGCGTAACAGACAAAGGTTACTACACCAACAGCTTCCACCTAGATGTTGAGAAGAAGGTGAACCCATACGACAAGATCGACTTTGAGATGCCTTACCCAGAAATCTCAAGCGGCGGCTTTATCTGTTACGGCGAGTTCCCGAACATGCAACGTAACGTTGAAGCACTAGAAAACGTATGGGATTACAGTTACACCCGAGTGCCTTACTACGGAACTAACACGCCAATTGATGAGTGTTACGAGTGTGGTTACAACGGTGAGTTTGACTGTACAAGTAAAGGCTTCACTTGCCCAAGCTGTGGCAACCATGATTCAACCAAAGTGTCAGTAACACGTCGAGTTTGTGGCTATCTAGGCAGCCCAGATGCACGCCCGTTTAACTTCGGTAAGCAAGAAGAAGTGAAGCGTCGAGTTAAGCACCTGTAAGGTTTACTTAAGCTCAAACCCAATAATGAAAATCAACTTTAAACAGGTTGATTTTCTCTTTCTCGATAACACAGAGACGCATTATGAATTACCACCAATACTATCCAATTGACGTTGTTAACGGACCGGGTACACGCTGCACGCTGTTTGTGTCGGGTTGTGTGCATCAGTGCCGTGGCTGTTATAACCAGTCGACGCAACGTTTGGATTCTGGTGTACTTTTCACGCAAGAAGCGGAAGACAAAATCATCGCTGACTTAAACGACACGCGTATCAAACGCCGTGGCTTGTCGTTGTCGGGTGGAGATCCGCTTCACCCTGCTAATGTGCCTCATATTTTGAAGATAGTGAAAAGGGTGAGAGAGGAGTGCCCAGGTAAAGACATTTGGGTTTGGACTGGCTACACGCTGACGGAACTGAATGACGCGCAAAGGGAAGTGGTGCAATACATCGATGTTTTGATTGATGGTAAGTTTGAACAAGACAAGAAAGACCTCAATCTCGAATGGCGTGGCAGTTCAAACCAAATCATTCATCGCTTTACGGACATCTAATCAAGCATTCTCCGCACATAAAAAGGGCTCACGCGTGCATAACGGGTGAGCCCTTTTGGTGTGAGTTCGTTAATGTCTTTTTGGTTACGCTGTCACCGATTGGTCATCTTCAACCATATTATTTATCCAACGTTTAGATTGAATACGGTAAGTCGTCAGTACGCCTTTCACTAACTCTTCCGCGAGCAGAGACATCAAGACAAAATGCAAAGGCAGCCCTAACACCATGCCTGTGTAATAAGTAAGGGGGACACCAATAGCCCACTGACCGAACGTGTCGATGAAAATGCTATAGCGAATATCAGCGCCACTCTTTAGTACGCCGCCAATCCCAACCATGTTAAACACCCTCAAAATCATACCTAGCGCCATGACTAAACATACGTTAAGTGCCATGTCTGCATCGGTTAACGGGCTCAGTACCAATAGGTGATGAATCATGGGCGAGCTCAACCACACTAGGAAAAACAGCAAGGTGGCTAAGATTGCGCTGGTTAACACATACCACCACGCCGTTTTCTCGACTCGGTCATAATGTTTTGCACCAATATCATTCCCAAGAAGAACGGATGCAGCGACCGCAAATCCCATAAAGGTTGAAATCAGTACCCCCTTCAATCGGTGATAAGAATGAGATGATCGCCAGTTCTGAAACGCCCAATTGACCATAGATGATGCTGTAAACGATCAATCCACCAGTCCAAAGCGCATCGTGGACCAACATGGGTAAAGAAACCTTAAAGTACTTTTTTCGATACTGTTTTAAGCGGCCTTGTACCCAATCGAACTTAGTCGGAATTAGGTAAGCATATCGTTTGTAGAAAAAATAAATCAAGACGGCGGTTTGGAAAAATCGAGAAACAAAACTACCTACGGCTGCACCAAATACGCCCCATTGAGGGAAACCAAATAAACCAAAAATCAAAACATAATTAAGCGCGACGTTAACGACAATGGCGGAGATACTAACGTTGGTTGCCAGTTTGGTTTGGCCCACGGAGCGCAATACCGCTTCAATCGGTACTACTATCGCCGTAGCAATGAGGCTAAAGCCCGTAACCACAAGATAATCACTTGCATAAGTGACGTATTCAGGATCGTCTGACATAAAAGAGACGATCTCTTCATCAAAAATCGCATAAAGAACGATAAACGGCAGCGTCACCAAAATGGAAATAAACCAAGATTGCGCCAAAGTTCTGCGAATTCCGGCTAGGTTTCCTGAGCCGTAGTATTGAGAAGCAAGTACGGTAACTGCACCGCACAGGCCAAAGACAACCGCTAGGTTGAAGAAAAAGATACGATTTCCAACTCCAACTGCTGCCGTTGCAGATTCTCCGAGTAGGCTTACCATGAAAATATCCACGACACCGAGCAAAGCAAAAAGCATGGACTGAAGTGAAACAGGTAGGCCAATCGTAATCAGCTTTTGCCAAAATGCTTTATCGATGTATTCGCGTGTTAAGAGCATCGCATTTCTCCTTAAAGATTAATGCGAGTAGTTTATCCTCATGATTTGGCGGTGTATTTTTCAAAGGAATCCAAAACCTTTGTAAAACTCTCTACTAACGCACATGTGAGCAATAAATCATGGAAGATAAACAAGAACGCTACGCGATTTCAGAAAAAACTTATCAAGAGTTTATTGATCACAGTCGAGTATTAGCACTTGAGGAGAGAGGCATTGTGCAGTGCGGCATTGCCACTTGTCGTGACTTCTTCTCTGTTTATCGTAAAAACCAAAAGAAACACATGCTGCTCTATACGGTACGTGGTAAAGGGTGGCTAGAGAGTGGGGCTTGTCGATACGATTTGGAACCGGGCTCGTTGATTACAGTACCCGCAGGTGTTGAAAACGGTTTTGGTATAGAAGAAGAACCTTGGCAGATCGCGTGGCTTTTTCTGGCTCCTGATAGAGAGTGGCCGATATTAGAATGCGATGTTCGCTACCAGCTTTCATCTACACCTGAAGTGATGTATGCATGTATCCAAACACTACTACGCAGCATTCACCTTCCAATCGATTATGGTGGTGCGGTAGGTGAGCATAGTGTGGCTCAGTTAGAGCTGATGTTAAACATGCCGCCCTCAGAGTCGATATCACGCAGCCAATTGAGGCTTCGGCGTGTATTTGACCTTGTCCAACGTCAGCTCCATAAGGATTGGAGCGTTGAGCAGGTAGCGGCTCTATATCCATGTTCGGAGCCTCATTTGCATCGACTGACTCAAAAGCAGTTTGGTCGAAGCCCAATGGCACATTTAACGCGTATGCGCATGGAATATGCTGCTAGGTTACTTCGTTCAACAGAATGGCCAATTCAGCATATTGGAGAAATAGTCGGATATCCGACCAGCGCTAACTTTAGTACACGTTTTAAAGCGTGGTCGACCATGACACCAAGAGAGTTTAGAAAAAACGGTAGAGTGGATTGGTACGACGAGGAGTGAATCGTTCTTTTTCTAAACGATAGAGCGCACAAAACTCACCGCAATCCAGAATTTTGTTCTCTAATTGATGAAATAAGTGAAAAATCATTTCGTCATTTTTTGCGATGGTGTTAACGTGAGGTTCGGTACTTGAATTTCAAAGGGTTATGACTTTCATGTTTTCTAATCTCCCAACTCCCGTATTAGATCCTATTTTATCTCTATCCGTTGCATACCGTAACGATGAACGTCCAAACAAGGTTGACCTTGGCATTGGCGTATACAAAAACAGCGCAGGCGAAACGCCGATTATGGAAGCCATTCAAATGGCGCAGGATGTCGTTGTTGAAACTCAAAAAACCAAGTCTTATGTTGGTCTTGCGGGTTGCGAAGAATTTAATAAAAGCATGATCGATTTGCTGCTGACGGGAACGTCTGCAATGGATCGTGTTGCAGCAATTCAAACGCCAGGTGCAAGTGGTGCGCTGCGTATGCTCGGTGATCTGATGAAGATCGCACAGCCAGATACGACGGTTTGGATTTCCAACCCAAGCTACGTAAACCACAAGCCAGTAATGGAAGCAGCAGGCCTTAAAGTTAAGTTCTACCACTATTTCTCTTCGGAAACGAAACAAGTAGACACCGCAAAAATGATGGATGATCTTGCGAAAGCTGGGCCTTCAGATGTGGTACTTCTTCATGGTTGTTGCCACAATCCAACTGGTGCGGATATTGACTTCTCTGCTTGGCAAGCCATTACAGAATTGTCGCAGAAGAACGGTTTCATCCCATTTGTGGACATTGCCTACCAAGGCTTCGGTGATGGCCTAGAAGAAGACGCAAAAGGTCTTCGTTTTATGGCAGATAACGTTGAAGAGATGTTGATTACTACTTCATGTTCGAAGAACTTTGGTCTGTACCGTGAACGAACTGGTGCAGCGATTGTGGTTGGTAAGAACATGCATGATGTAACCAATGCAAAAGGTAAACTCCTCACTCTAGCTCGCTCGACTTACACGATGCCACCCGACCATGGTGCAGCTTTAGTTAAGACCATTCTGCAAGATGACAATCTCACTTCCGTTTGGAAGCAAGAATTGAGTGAAATGCAACATCGTTTGGTTAGCCTTCGTCAAAGTTTGTGTAACGAGTTGAGAAACAACCATAATACAGCTCAATTTGATTTCATTGAGGGTCACAAAGGCATGTTTACTGTGCTAGGCTTTAGTGGAAACCAAATGGCGCAACTGCGTGAAGATTATGGCATTTATGGTGTTGGCGATGGTCGAATTAACATTGCCGGACTTACCGAAACTCATATTCCATACGTAGCGGACGCAATTAAGAAAGTATCTCAAGCTTAATTGGAGTGTGGATGAAAAACTGGAAACTGATTCTGCCGCTTATGATGAGCGGCAGTTTAATTGCTTGTACGTCAACTCAAACGACGCAGGAACCTGTTGAGCCAAAGCCGCCAAAGGTCGAAGAGCCCGTTAAAGTCGAGCCAGAAGTGAAACCTGAGGTAGATCCAAAGCCTGAGGTGGAGCCCAAACCAGAAGCGAAACCTGAGAAAAAGCCGGAACCAAAGCCTAAGAAGCCAGTCAAGGTCACAAAAACCCCCGATGGTATGTTAATTCTTGGTTCTGAAGAGTGGGTTTATGTTCCTGAAATTGACCAGACTTTCAAGGCTAGAGTCGATACAGGTGCGACAACATCATCAATTAGTGCGACTGACATTGTTCCGTTTGAGCGTGATGGTAAAGACTGGGTTAAATTTAAGATAGATTTAGGTGACAAAGACACCAAAGAATTTAAAGTACCCGTTGAGCGCTGGGCTAAAGTTAAGCAGTCTTCGTCAGAAGAGGTGGATAAACGAGCGGTGGTAAAAGCCTACATTACCGTTGGGGATCACAAAGAAAAGACAGAGTTTACGTTAGCCGATCGCGGACATATGACGTTTCCAATTTTGCTTGGTCGAAGCTTTTTTAGAGATATCGCCGTTGTAGATGTATCGAAAAAATATGTGCAAGATAAACCTAAAAAAACCGCTAAAAACTGATGTATTACAGCTAGTTTCTGCTACAAGCTAATAATTCGTGATTAACAAAAAATGGCCTCCAAAATTGGAGGCCATTTTTATTGAATCATATGCTTGCTTGTGATGCCCTGGTAGTCATAGTCATAGTCATGTCCACTAAAATGCAAAACGAGCAGACATTACAATTTGCTGGCCATAGACACCATTATTTTTGAAATCTGCACCAAGCGATAGTTGCTGAGTTGAGTGGAATCGTGCGCCCAGATTGTAAATGGTGTTCGAATCGTCATTATCTATGATTTGGCCGATACGGCCATGTAGCTCAACATTTTGCATAAACCAAATACGAGTGCCAATATTCACTTCCGTGCGCCACTCGTCGCCCACTTTATCACTGCCGTTCTCTTTAATGTTGTGTACCAACATTTGGCCATAAATATCTGCAAATTGGCCTGCTGGCCCATTAAAGCCTATACCACCAGCAATGTCCCAGTCTCCGCTGAATTCACTGTCTGCGCGAGCAATGAAATGGGTATTCTCTGTAAAGTAGGTATTGAACTCGCCACCAAATGTACCAGGGCTAGTGCCCATGCGAAATTCCATCGTGTTGTAGTTGAAATTATTTGCGTGTGCGGAAAGTGGCAAAATAGCACACAAACCAAAGGCTGCAACCTTTAGAGCTTTACCTAGCATGGTGTCTCCGGGCAAGATGATTAAAATGAACAAAAAAATGGTCTGCAAAAAGCAGACCAAGATTGATAAAGCTATCATTTTAAGTGCTTGCCGTCACTATTTAGCTGTAATCGTCACTACATCATGTTGATATGCACAGCAATCGGGGTTTGTTTTACATGACCACGAGTTGTTCGACTTCAATCTCTGGTTTGTTCCCGCCTTCAAATTCGCCAAACAGACGGACTTTAGTCGTGTGATCAATCGGAGTATTTAGCTGAATATCGTCATCGAGTTCGACCATCACTTCACCGGAACCATCGCTAAAGACAAACTTATCCGCGCGAACTTGACGCAATAAGTTACCTTCAACGACCACATCTTTTTCAGTAAACATATTGGAGTCGTTTAGCAAGGCATCCAATTTTTCCACAGTGACAGGACCGTTAAACTGCAAGTTTGATTGGTTTTGAGCGTTATCTTTCGCGAACGCGATAGAAGGAGCAATAGCTAAGGCGGCGATTGTTGCGATAATTGTATTCTTTTTCATGTTACATCCTCATCGGTTTGTTTTGATGGGGTCATTAAAACAGGGCTTGTTTGAACCAATGATGATTTCAACATTCATATTCTATTCATTTGCTTGAGTAAGTGGGGACGATGACGTTATGATTGTTCATCTTCCTCTATTCCTTAGAAACATTCATGAAATCAGCGATCCCATCTTTAATGGTTCAAGGCACCACTTCGGATGCCGGAAAAAGTGTCCTTGTGGCAGGTTTATGCCGTGTATTAGCACGAAAAGGGATAAATGTTGCCCCATTTAAGCCACAAAACATGGCACTAAATAGTGCGGTAACCAAAGATGGCGGTGAAATAGGTCGAGCACAGGCCGTTCAGGCACAGGCGTGTAATATTGAGCCAACTGTACATATGAATCCGGTTTTAATTAAACCTAACAGTGATACAGGTGCTCAGATCATTTTGCAGGGTAAGGCGATTTCCAATATGGATGCGGCTGGCTTTCATGATTACAAGAAAGTGGCGATGGATACGGTGTTAGATTCCTTCTCTCGTCTGACTCAAGAATTTGATTCGATCATTATCGAGGGCGCGGGGAGTCCTGCTGAAATCAATTTACGAGAAGGCGATATTGCAAACATGGGTTTTGCTGAGGCCGCTGATGTACCAGTGATCATTGTTGCTGATATTGATCGTGGTGGAGTGTTTGCACATTTGTACGGAACACTTGCGCTACTTTCTGAATCTGAACAAGCGCGAGTAAAAGGATTTGTTATCAACCGTTTTCGAGGTGATATTCGTTTATTGCAATCGGGCCTCGATTGGCTAGAAGAAAAAACAGGTAAACCTGTACTTGGTGTACTTCCTTTTCTCCATGGTTTGAATTTAGAAGCAGAAGACGCGATCACTGCGCAGCAAGAGTTGCACTCTGAGGTAAAACTGAATGTTGTTGTGCCTGTTTTAACCCGGATTAGTAATCATACTGATTTTGATGTGCTGCGATTGAATCCAGACATCAATCTACGTTATGTAGGTAAAGGCGAAAAAATAGATAAAGCCGACCTGGTTATTTTGCCTGGGACCAAATCAGTGAGAGACGATCTGGAGTATCTAAGAAGCCAAGGGTGGGATAACGATATCTTGCGTCATATTCGTCTTGGTGGAAAAGTGATTGGTATCTGTGGCGGCTACCAGATGCTTGGAAACTTGATTGATGATCCAAACGGCGTCGAAGGCCAACCAGGTCAAAGCGAAGGACTTGGGTTGCTTGATATCACTACGACGCTAACTAACAGCAAACAGCTTACAAACACACAAGCACAGCTTTCTCTTAACGGCAAAACAGCCAATGTAAAGGGTTATGAAATCCACGTAGGGCGAAGTGAAGTACGGGGCCTGCAACCTCTTACATTCAGTTCCGGTGAAGCGGAGGGGGCGATCAGCGAGTGTGGCCAAATCATGGGAACCTACCTTCACGGGTTCTTTGACGAGGCAGATGTCTTAAGCCTGGTATCAGAATGGGTAAACGGCACCCAAATCAAACAACAAGACTTTGAAGAGTTAAAGGAGCAAGGCATTAATCGCATCGCAGATGCGATAGAACAACATATGCGCCTTGATTTTTTGTTTAAATAGCACATTAACTGATTGAACTTTATATTCAAATAACCTGTTCTTTCGCTTGCCTTGTATTGGAGTATCTCTATGAAAGCATGGAAACAGCATGCTTGCCTTGCGGCAGTATTAAGCATTTCATTTTCAGCAAACGCAGCAACGAACCTAAAAGTGTATGCAGCCTCTTCTATGACGAATGCGATTAACGAGATCGCGCAAAACTTTGAAGAAAAGTATGACGTTTCTATCACTCCCGTTTATGGTGGTTCTTCTTCTATCGCTCGACAAATTATCAATGGCGCACCAGCGGATGTATTCATTTCTGCGAACACGAAATGGATGGATTATTTGGTCGATAAAGACGTCATTTTTCGTGACAATGTCACAAATCTAGTGCGCAATAGCTTAGTGTTGATTGCTCCCCAGTCTTCAGAATTAACCTCATTTAACTTTTCTGATGCAAAGGCATGGGAGAAGGCATTGCATGGAAATCGTCTTGCTTTAGGCAATCCGACGTCAGTACCTGCTGGTATGTACGCGAAAGAGTCATTGACTACACTGGGTGTATGGAAAGCGGTTCAAACTCACGTCGCACCAGCAAAGAATGTGCGCTTAGCTTTGGCGTTGGTTGAACGTGGAGAAGCGCCTTTAGGTGTGGTCTACAAAACCGATGCTCAGTTAACTGATAAAGTCAAAATTGTCGGCGAATTTGCGAGTGATACGCATGCGGCTATTGTGTACCCGGCTGCAATTGTGAATGATTCTACTGAGTCGGAGCAGTTCTTCCAATACCTAAAATCGGACGAAGCCGCACGCGTTTTTGCTCAATATGGCTTTCAGCAATAAACCGGCCTTCAATTATAGGAACGAAGCGTGACAGAACTGGAATACCAAGCCTTAATGTTAAGCCTCAAAGTAGGCGCGTACGCAGTACTTTGGCTGATTCCTCTCGGCGTTTTTCTTGCTTGGCTACTTTCTCGAAAAACGTTCTTTGGTAAATCGATTCTCGATAGCTTAATTCATTTACCACTGGTATTGCCGCCAGTGGTAATCGGCTATTTATTGTTGATTTCTTTAGGACGACAAGGGGTCCTTGGAAAGTGGCTCTATGAAAACTTAGGGGTAGTATTTAGCTTTAATTGGAAAGGGGCAGTAGTCGCTTGTATTGTCGTGGCTTTGCCTTTGATGGTTCGTTCAGTACGCTTAAGCTTAGATAGCGTCGACCCTAAATTGGAGCACGCAGCCTCTACGTTAGGCGCTTCTCCTTTAAAAGTGTTTCTCACCATCACGTTACCACTGACCATTCCCGGAATTATTACGGGCACGATGCTGTCATTTGCTCGTAGTCTTGGCGAATTCGGGGCGACGATCAGTTTCGTCTCTAACATTCCGGGTGAGACCCAAACGATTCCGCTGGCAATGTACAACTTTATTGAAACGCCAGGTGCAGAAATGCAGGCGGCTCGTCTGTGTATCATTTCTATCGCGTTAGCCTTGTCTACATTAATGATCTCTGAATGGCTAAATCGTAAAGCGGCAAGCAGATTGGGTGCGAAGCAATGACGATTAAAGTCCAATTTAAACAAATGCTTGGTGAGACTGACTTCGACATCAAACTTAAGTTACCCTGTAATGGAATTAGTGCCTTGTTTGGACGATCTGGTGCAGGTAAAACGACGTTGATTAACATCATCAGCGGATTGGTCACTCCAAGGCAAGGGTATGTTGCGGTTGGTGAGCATGTTTTGTTTGACAGTGAACAGGGAATCAACCTACCAACGCACAAGCGTGGTATTGGTTATGTGTTTCAGGATTCACGTCTGTTTCCTCACTATTCGGTTCAAGGCAATTTGTTATATGGCGTTAAAGAAAAAGATGACGAGTATTTTGATGCAGTCACCGAACTCTTGTCTATCAAACCGTTACTAAAGCGCTTTCCGGTATCACTTTCTGGTGGTGAAAAGCAACGTGTTGCGATTGCGCGCGCATTGCTATCTAAACCCAATTTGCTTTTGATGGATGAGCCACTTGCCTCACTCGATATGCCAAGAAAGCGTGAGGTAATGCCTTTTCTTGAGGAGTTGTCGGAGAAGGTAAATATCCCTATTATCTATGTCACACACAGTCTCCAGGAAATTTTAAGGCTTGCTCAGCACCTTGCAATTATTGACCAAGGTAAAATTTCGAGTTCAGGTAAGCTTGAGGAAGTGTGGGCTTCTCATGCTATGCGTCCATGGCAATCTTTCTCAGATCAAAGCAGCTTATTTGAAGGCCGGATTGCTGAACATCATGCACGTTATGCACTGACTTGTATCAGCCTTGCACCTAATGTATTCCTGTGGGTGCAAAAGATCGACGGAACACCAGACACGCCAATACGCTTGCAAGTGCGTGCCAACGACGTTTCTATCACGCTCGAGCAACCCAAGGCGACGTCGATTCGAAATATTTTGCCTGCTATTGTCGATTCCATCGAGGCGTTTAACGCAGCCGATGACAAGCAGAGTATTAATGTATCACTCAAGCTAGACGAGAAATGTTATTTGTGGGCAACGATCACACCGTGGGCCCTTGATGATCTCAACCTAAAAGTTGGTAGCCGTGTTTTTGCACAAATTAAAGGTGTCAGTGTGACACAAAAAGATATGGCACTAGCGCCTCATTAACCGTTTAGACTGATTTACGCTTCATGATCAAAAAAGGCCGCAAAGTGCGGCCTTTGTTACTAGAAGAATGTCGGAATTACTTCGCGAATACTTCTTTGAATTCACGCTTAAGAAGTGGGTCACGACGTGCTTTCTTAAGTTGCTTAACCATGTCTTTCACACAGTTGTGAAGCACATTATCAAGTAGTTGAGCACGGTATTCTTCTTTATCTTCATCTGTCATGTTTTCTGGCAGATTAAGAGTCGGAAACTCTTCCATCACATTAATACCAGCGAATGCTTGGCCTACAGAAACTAGAGCATGAAACTGTTCAAAGTTGTCTAGAATGTTCTGTGCACTTGCTGGCATTTCGTCCCATGATTCACGTACCGCTTCTTCAGACACTTCATGGATAGAGGTAACCATTTCGAACATTTGCTCTGGAACTTCGTCAAATTCGATAACTTTACGTAGCTCTGGAGAAATGCTGGCTAGATCGATTTTTTTGCTTTCGCTGTTAGTTGCTTCTGACATGGTGTGTCTCTCATTACAAAAAGGCGGGAATATTAATACCAAATGCATCAAATAGCTATACCCATTAATCCACAAGATGACCAAAGTGAATGAGTTTGTTGAACTTCTGCTCACAGGCCATGATTAGATAGGGTAACGTCCAGTCTAACTGCTTTATGCAATGGATTCCGTGATATTCAAACAAAAATATAGCACTTAATTATGAGTCGAATGCAACAACTCTATGAGTATGGTATATGTTTAATAAAGACATAATTAAAAATGGAACGCGTTATGCAACCGACAGGGACATCGATGCGAATCCTTCTGGTTGACGATGTTCAGCTAGACAGGATGCAGTTGGCTATTCGTCTAAAGCAACTTGGACATATTGTAAAAGCCGTAGGTAGTGGACTAGAGGCGTTAAATACCTACGAGAGTTTTGATCCGGAACTGGTGTTACTCGATATATCAATGCCAGATATGAACGGTTTTGAAGTCTCTCTTCATATAAGAGAAACGTTTCCGGATTGGATCCCTATTATTTTCTTGAGTAGTCACGAAGAGCCAGAAATGATTGCTAAAGCCATAGACGCGGGCGGTGATGACTATTTAATTAAGCCGGTAGATAAACTGGTACTGAACTCTAAACTTATCGCAATGCAGCGTATTGCTCATATGAGACGAGAGCTTAAGCAAGCGACAGCTCAATTGGAGCAAGTTAATCAACTTTTGACTCAGCAAGCGAATGAAGATGGCCTAACCAAACTCTATAACCGCCGTTATATCGACCATAAGTTGGAATCGATGGTTGCATGGCATGGCCGTCACAATATGCCAATGGCTTTGATTCTATTGGACGTCGATTTTTTTAAACCGTTTAATGATAATTACGGTCATATTGAAGGCGACCGTTGCTTGCAAGCGATTGCGAATCAACTAAAGGCGACGTTTTGTCGCTCTGGGGAATATGTAGGTCGATATGGTGGAGAAGAGTTTGTTGTGTTGCTAGGGTGTACCGACACTCAAACAGCAGAAAGAGAAGCCGAGCGTATACAAGAGGCTATGTATTTTCTCGATTACCCACATGAGTATTCTAGTGTGTCAAATAGAGTGACAGTGTCACAGGGTGTTTTTGTTTTTCAACCAACAGGGAAAGAAGTGCAATCAGACTTGTATGCAACCGTTGATAAAGCACTATATACATCAAAATCTTTGGGAAGAAACACACATACTGTAGTTAATTCTTTTTAAAACAAAGTCTTATGAATACCACTTTTTTGTTGCGTTGTCACGTTTTGGTAATTATTTTAAAGTTAACTCAAAGTAAGATAGGCAAACAGTGCGAACGGAATGTCGCAATCGGGCGTATACCTTATACCTTTGATTAGATAGATAACATCGGGATAGTGGCAACGATGAGTGCAGTTATTATGCTGATGGGGAAGTTCGGTTTTGTTTTAAACCCAGACAAGCTCGTTAACTTTCACGATTGGTGAGGGTCTAACGAAGCTTTATGCAGTCACGTCCGGCCTTTTTCGCTTTGTAAAGTGCTTCGTCCGCTGATTTAATAACGTCCAGAGGAGCTTGCCCATTCCGGCTATCAGCAACTCCGAAACTTGCGGTAACAAAAACCGACTTTCTTTTCGAACTGTTGCTACCACGACGTTTTTGTCCTTGTTTATGGTTCTCAGGGCGAGATTCTTCATCGCGTAATATCATCTCGTATTCTGCAATCGATTTGCGAGCTTCTTCCAAAAAGTTCTTACATTCGTCAGCGTATTTGCCTTTAAAAACGATGGTAAATTCTTCTCCGCCAAATCGATAAACTTTTGCGCCGCCTGGGGTTTTAGTGAGGCGCGAAGCGACCATTTTTAGAACGTCATCACCAGTATCGTGACCGTAGGTGTCGTTAAACTTTTTAAAATGGTCAACATCAAGCATTGCGATCGTGAACTTCTTACCCATGTGTTTTAGATCGAGATCAAGTGCACGTCTGCTTGGAATCAGCGTTAGGCTATCGGTGAAAGCCAGTTGATGGCTAGCGGAAGCGGCATAAATAATGATAAGCAGCCCTGTTAGCGTAAACATGGTGCTTGATATGTACTGCACATCAAAGAAAATGAACGTCGCAGACGCCAATACCATGGCAGAGTAGGTCATCGCATGAATAATTTCATTCTTCTTTAAAACAAGGATTCCAAGAAAACAGACAATACCCACGCAATATAAAACAAGAATTAAAGGCAGTTTAGAGACCGTAGGTACAATAAATAAAATACCGCTTGTCCATTGTTCAAACCCTCCTTCAACGTAATATGCTAGCGTTAGATAAGACCAAAGAACGAACATTGCTAACATCAAGATGTAAGTCAACATGGCTCTAGAGTCAAAACCTTCTTTACTAAACAAAAATACCGTAAGAAACGAGACAGGAAGTAACGTGGCTAAAATGGTTAGCTCAAGTAAAGCGGTACCACTTTGAAGCGGGACTTGTAGGCGGTGCTGTATCACGAAATAGGCTAGCAACATTGCCAAGCACACCATGGACTCTCTGCCTTGCTTAAATGAATAACAAAGGAGTAGCGCACAACCTAATAGTATGTACGGCAAGTTTGCGGCAATGCCCCAGTTTGCCTGAGTCATCTGAATAATGCTGTCCATGCCCGAACTCACTATGCCCAGTAGCAAAAAAGGGAATAAGAATCTGAAGCCTGATGAAGTCATTGACGATGAGGACATCTATTACAAACTGCCTGAAAATAGTTGACTATATAATTGGTTAGGTAAATCGTTTTATCAATATGGATATTTATCCGTTATTGAATTTCGAACTTTGAGAACTAGCAAGAATACGTCTATTTGTTCCTTTTCCCAAGTATTTTGGAAGACATTACGGCAAAAAGAGAGAGATTGATTAAATTAAGAGCAATCAATAAGTTGTTATAAACAAGTCGTTGCTATACTCATTTCATAGGAAAAAGGAGATTTACAGATGCAGATAAGCTCAGATGTGCACAATTACATGGAAACATTAGTAGGCCAGGTTCTCAGTTTGCCCGAATTTTTAGAACAGTATGACAACGAACAGTTAGCCGATATTGCTTGCCTTGCGCTTATCCAGCTCAAGCCTGTCTATATCCGTCATGATATTGATTTTTTGTCTTCACTTCCTGAACAAAAATTAAGCCAGTTTAAGCAAAGCGCGGATATAGCGGTGAAAAACGCCGCAGAAATGGTGAAAGAAGACAGGCGTAAGAACCGAGAGTATGATGTGCCTGTAATTTTTTCCCATACTAGTTATGATGATGACAAAGAGTTGGATTGGTATGAAAAACCGATCCTTAACGTTAATATCAAGTAAGAGTCGCTCAGTTGACTAGTGAGTTGACCCAAGGAGGAATCGTGGGATTTTTTTCGCGTTTGTTTGGTGGTAGTGAGAAAACCGCTGAAGCTAAAACTATCGAGCCAGTTGAGTATAAAGGTTTCTTTATTTACCCAGAGAGCCTTTCAGAGGGCGGACAATATCGCATCGCTGGTCGAATAGAAAAGCATGACAATGATGAAGTGAAAACACATCGGTTTATTCGCTCCGATTTACTTGGCTCAGAGCAAGATGCCAATGACCTTATGTTGAAGAAATCTCAAATGTTTATTGATCAAATGGGCGATAAAATCTTCGACTAGCAATTTACTGCAATTTGATTCCAGTCATCTTAAAAAGAGCCATTAGTGTATATGCTAGTGGTTCTTTCTTTTTAACGCTTAAATCTCTGTTAAGTCAGTATTTAATCGTTACCTGGTTAGACCTCAGTCTAGTACGGTGTTGCGTTGTTATTTTTCGAGCACAGAGCGACAATCATTCATTACTTAGCGTTATATGTAATGAAATTTAGTATTTAAATTACAAAACACTTGAAGTAATGAGACGCGTTCGATACAAACAGAATAATAACAGGGCTGTTAGTCAAGGTGTTATTGTGCAAATGGGTGTCCCCAAACATCATCTTTCGTTTGCAATTGTCTTGCGTGGTAAACAGATAGAAATAAAAAAGAATTAGAGTAGAGCGACGCTCTGTTTTGGGACTAATTTATTGATATGTATACAAGGAGTATGCGTTTTGCAAATCGGTGTACCTAAAGAGATACTCGCGGGTGAATCGCGAGTGGCTGCATCGCCGAAGTCGGTTGAGCAGTTAATAAAATTGGGATTCGATGTCGCGATTGAATCCCAAGCGGGGGTGCTAGCGAGTTTCGATGATGCCGCTTATGAAGCAGCTGGTGCGAAAATCGTTTCTAGTGAAGAAGTTTGGGCATCTGGCCTTATTTTAAAAGTTAATGCGCCAATTGTGGATGATGAGCAAGGCATTGACGAAATTGCGTTACTGCAAGATGGATCAACACTGGTTAGCTTTATTTGGCCGGCTCAAAATGCTGAGTTGATGGAACAACTTTCAAGTAAGAACATTAACGTTCTTGCCATGGATTCCGTTCCTCGTATCTCACGTGCACAAGCCTTAGACGCGCTATCTTCGATGGCTAATATCGCTGGTTATCGTGCAGTGGTTGAGGCAGCTCATGAGTTTGGTCGTTTCTTTACAGGTCAAATTACGGCTGCCGGTAAAGTACCTCCAGCGAAAGTATTGGTTGCGGGTGCTGGCGTCGCTGGCTTGGCGGCTATCGGTGCTGCAGGTAGCTTAGGTGCCATTGTCCGTGCGTTTGACGTCCGCCCAGAAGTAAAAGAGCAAGTTGAATCGATGGGCGCTGAGTTCCTGACCGTTGACTTTCAAGAAGAGTCAGGCTCTGGGGATGGCTACGCAAAAGAAATGTCTGATGACTTCAACAAAAAAGCGGCAGAATTATACGCAGAGCAAGCTAAAGATGTTGATATCATTATTACGACCGCGCTCATCCCTGGTAAACCTGCGCCGAAGTTGATCACCAAAGAAATGGTCGACAGCATGAAAGCGGGCAGTGTAATTGTTGACTTGGCAGCCGCTAATGGCGGTAACTGTGAATATACAGTGAAAGACCAAGTTATCATGACGGATAACGGGGTAAAAATTGTTGGTTACACTGACATGGTTGGTCGTTTGCCTACACAATCTTCTCAGCTTTACGCGACAAACCTTGTTAACCTTCTAAAACTGCTGTGTAAAGAGAAAGATGGCAACATCAATATTGATTTTGAAGATGTTGTTATCCGTGGCATTACCGTGGTGAAAGAAGGTGAAGTTACTTGGCCAGCGCCACCAATTCAGGTTTCAGCTCAGCCGCAAGTGAAACAAGAACAGCCTGCGAAGCCAGAGCCTAAAGTAGAAGAACCTACGTCTCCAACGAAGAAAATTATTGGTGTGGCAGCGGCTGTTGGAGCCTTTGCATGGGTTGCATCGGTTGCTCCGGCAGCGTTTCTTTCTCACTTTACTGTATTTGTTCTAGCGTGTGTTGTCGGATACTACGTAGTATGGAATGTTACCCATGCACTTCATACTCCACTAATGTCAGTAACGAATGCTATCTCTGGCATTATTGTCGTTGGTGCATTACTGCAAATTGGACAAGGTAATGGCGTCGTTTCATTCCTATCTTTTATTGCCGTATTGATCGCGAGTATCAATATCTTCGGTGGTTTCACCGTCACCAAGCGTATGCTTGAAATGTTCCGCAAAGATAAATAGGAGTCACAATGTCTGCAGGATTAGTACAAGCAGCTTACATTGTTGCTGCATTATTTTTCATCATGAGTTTGGCGGGACTTTCAAAGCAAGAGTCTGCTCGTAATGGTAACTACTACGGTATCGCTGGTATGACGATCGCGCTGATAGCGACGATCTTTAGCCCAGATGCGCAAGGTTTTGGTTGGATCATTATCGCGATGGCGATAGGTGGTGCGATCGGTATTTTCTATGCGAAGAAAGTAGAAATGACCGAGATGCCAGAACTGGTTGCGATTCTACACAGCTTTGTAGGTTTAGCTGCGGTTTTAGTTGGCTACAACAGTTACCTAGATGCGCCAGAAGCAGCAACACATGCTGAGCATGTTATCCACCTTGTAGAAGTATTCTTGGGTGTGTTCATCGGTGCCGTAACTTTCACCGGTTCAATTGTCGCATTTGGTAAGCTGCGTGGTGTGATTTCTTCGTCGCCACTTAACCTGCCTCATAAGCACAAAATGAACCTCGCAGCGGTTGTTATTTCTACGCTTCTTATGATCTACTTCGTAAAAGCAGATGGCAGCATGTTCGCTCTTATTGTGATGACTTTGATCGCGTTCGCATTCGGCTACCATTTAGTCGCTTCAATCGGTGGTGCTGATATGCCAGTTGTTGTCTCTATGTTGAACTCATACTCAGGTTGGGCAGCAGCGGCAGCAGGTTTCATGCTAGCAAATGATCTATTGATTGTAACAGGTGCTTTGGTAGGTTCATCAGGTGCGATTCTTTCTTACATCATGTGTAAAGCAATGAACCGTTCGTTTATCAGTGTTATTGCCGGTGGTTTTGGTCAAGAGATAGTGATTTCAGGTGACGAAGAGCAGGGCGAATATCGTGAAACAACGGCTGAAGAAGTTGCAGAGATGTTGAAGAACTCAAAATCAGTAATCATCACTCCAGGATATGGCATGGCAGTAGCTCAGGCACAATACCCTGTTCATGAAATTACTGATGTACTTCGTTCACAAGGTATTGAAGTTCGCTTTGGGATTCACCCAGTAGCGGGTCGTCTACCGGGGCATATGAATGTGTTACTCGCTGAAGCAAAAGTACCGTATGATATCGTTCTTGAAATGGATGAAATCAATGATGACTTTGCAGAAACCGATACCGTATTGGTTATCGGTGCTAACGATACGGTCAACCCAGCCGCACTGGAAGATCCGAACAGCCCAATCGCTGGTATGCCCGTATTGGAGGTATGGAACGCGAAAAACGTAGTGGTATTCAAGCGCTCAATGAATACGGGTTACGCAGGAGTACAGAACCCACTGTTCTTCAAAGAAAATACATCAATGCTATTCGGTGATGCGAAAGAAAGTGTTGAGTCTATTTTTAAAGCACTTTAACCATTCTTGATTTAAAACTATACAGGGTCAGCAATCGCTGGCCCTTTTTTGTTCCGTTTCAATGTTATAGTAATGCAAATCCTTCTGTTAGCAGATGTCAATTGCTTGTAGATTGATGTATAGTTTTGGCTAATGTAACAAGTGACGGTAACAGTTTGATTAAAAAGTTTTTGCTCGGTTTTGCAACTGTATTGCCGCTTTTTTCGGCACCTGCATTTTCCGATTCACTACCAGAAAGAATAGATACGTTTACAGAGCTATTTAACTATGAAGTAGCTCTTAAGTCGTACGATATTCGTATTCTGCAATCAAATTATCCTACCAAGTTACTTGCGCCAGATTCGCTTCTGCCGCAAACGTCTGACTATCCGTTAAAAGATATCCAACAGCTTTACAGCTTGGCGAATACTTGTCGTGGCAAATTACCATTAAGTCCTTTAATTACTGAGCCTTTAGTATTTACAAGAGCGATTTGTAAAGGGACGCAGCTGACACCTCGTTGGTTCTCGCGTAGTGGTCTCATTCACCCTGGTGGTGGGACGTACGCGGCACGTTATGTGGATAAGTATCCAGAACTCAAACCCAAACTATCTCAGTACATGCATATAAAAGAGCGTGATAACGAGGAAGGGGATGAGTTGCTAGAAAGCTTGAAAAACATGGATGACGACGCCATTAATGCTTTGATTGCGGGCGCGAGCATGTTTATTGAAGGTAACGAACTTTGGCTAAGACGTGGTGACCGTTACTTTGTTTTCGAGAAAGATATCTGGCAAGAGAACGTAGCGAATGCGGGTCTGTCATACGCTCTAGCCTCTCAAAGCAAAAGTTGCTTTGTTAAACGAGGCAATATTTGTTGGGATGTAGAAGATCACTCGCAAGTTTTGCGGATCAGTATGATCATACTGGTAATCGCCAATATTCTTTTGGTGATTGGTTGGGCGGTGTACCGTTGGAATAGCAAGCGAGAAGAACTACGTAGTAGAATGCTCGTGTTGCAAATTTTAACGCATGAGCTCAGAACACCGATTGCATCTCTGTCACTAACGGTTGAAGGCTTTCGTCGAGAGTTCGAGCATTTGCCTGAAAGTGTGTATGACGAATTCCGCAGATTGTGTGAAGATACGCGCCGCCTGCGTCAATTGGCAGAAGCAAGTAAAGATTATTTGCAATCTGATAACCAAATGCTTGCAACAGACTGGGTACCATCCGTTGCAGATTGGTTAGAATTTAAGATCGAAGAAGAATTTGATAGTGCCGTGCTTTTTAACATCAATGAAGATGTGGCTGCTAAAGTTAATGTGTACTGGTTAGGAACTTGTATCGATAACTTGCTTCGTAATGCGCTTAAGTACGGTGTCGCACCGGTTGAATTGGATGTCTCAACTAGTGAAGAAAAAATAGTATTCCAAGTCCGAGATGCAGGAGGCCTAACGGCTAAAGATTGGGCAAATTTGAAGAAACCGTTCGTAAGTAAGAGCGGGTTAGGACTTGGATTAACAATCGTTGAATCTATGGTAGGCCGCATGGGCGGAAAAATGTCCTTAATGGGACCACCTACAACTTTTATATTGGAGATACCTTGTGAAACAGACACTGCTTCTCGTTGAGGACGATAAAAACTTGGCTGACGGCCTGTTAGTAAGCCTGGAACAAGCAGGATATGAGTGTTTACATGTGGAGCGTATTGCAGACGTAGAGCCACAATGGAAAAAAGCTGACTTGGTAATTCTCGATCGCCAACTCCCAGATGGTGACTCTGTACAATGTCTCCCAGAATGGAAACAGATTAAAGACGTACCAGTTATCTTGTTAACGGCACTTGTTACCGTAAAAGATAAAGTTGCAGGCCTTGATTCCGGCGCGAACGACTACTTAACAAAGCCTTTTGCTGAGGCGGAGCTTTTTGCGAGAATCCGTGCACAGCTACGAGCACCGGATTCAGCAGAACAAAGCAACGCTGATAAAGTGATTACAAAAGACTTAGAGATTGACCGCTCGACTCGTGAAGTGACTTATAAAGACGAGCTAATTACGCTTACTCGAACAGAGTTTGATTTGCTGCTTTTTTTGGCGTCAAACTTAGGTCGCGTGTTTACTCGTGATGAGCTACTTGACCACGTTTGGGGTTACAATCACTTCCCGACAACACGTACGGTTGATACACATGTACTACAGCTTCGTCAAAAACTGCCAGGACTGGAAATTGAAACACTTCGTGGTGTTGGCTACAAGATGAAAGCATAAGTCGTAATGAAAATACTACTCCCTGTAGTTCTCTCATTAGCGTTAGTGAAACCAGTCCATGCAATGGACTGGTTTCAAACTAACACGCCTTTAACACAGGCACATCAACACTTACTTGAAGATGATCTTGCGGGTATGTTCAACTCTCTTGTTGAACTCTGGCAAACGGAACCAAGTAAAGATTTGACTCCTCACCTTAATGATCTTCTTGGTCAGTCACTATCTAGAAACTGTGGCAAGGCTCTCACTGGTGTAACGCTGCCTGATTGGATAAGTGGTGTGAACGTTATTCGTCAGACTATTCAAAGCCCTGGGCGAGATACATTTAGATTGGTAATCAAGCTAAGAGCTACAACTGACATCGAAAATATTTCATTTAATCGATGGGTGGATGATTCTATATCCGCGGACAGTTCATTCAGCTATGAACAACAGCCGAGCGGGACAGAACTTGCCAACGAGCGTAGCTACTCGAAACGCTATAACTTAACAGGTAAACTTGAAGCTGGTTTATATCACTTAACCGTTGTTTCTACTGATAAACAAGAGTATCGAACTTGGGTAATACTTGGAGATTCAAACTCTTCTCAATATGTTCGTTGGACATCTAAAGAGAATTGGAAAGTAGAAAAGAGCGCACTTCGTAATCCCCATTGTCCATTACCGCAACTTGAAGTCGGTTTGTATGACTACATTGATGGCCAGTACGAGCAAATGTGGAAAAAGACTTACGAGTCTAACTATCCAAATTCATTGGAGCTAGCGGGTGTCCCAAACGATAGATACGTATTGGCGGTAAGTATCAATAGTCGCCGTTGGCAGGGCGATATAATTGTTGAGCAGGCTCAAACTATTAGCCGAACCTATGATCTTTCCCAGGAAGAATAGTTAAAGAAATACTACTTGTGCCGATAAAGGTTCAGGACGAACTAAAATCATAAGTGTAGTATGAAAAACAAATATAAAATTCTTGCCACTTCTGTTGCTACTATTCTTTTCGCTAATGCTGCTTCTGCTGCTACTTATGCGATAGAGGCTCGTAGTGATGCAATGGGGGGCGTTGGTACCGTATCAGCAACTTATCTAACTGCGCCTTTTTTCAACCCCGCTCTTACTGCGATTTATCGCCGAAATGACGATGCAGGAATGATCGTGCCAAGTTTTGGTGGCAGCTACGATGATCAATATGATCTAGTTGATGAAATCGAACGCATCAGCAAATTGACAGACGTCGATGAAATCAAAAAATCGATGAATGCTATCGATGGGAAAAAGACAGACTTTGATCTTGGTGGTGTCGTTGCCATTGGTATCCCCAACAAATTCTTATCTGCAACTGTATACGGTAAGCTATACACTGAATCATTCGTACAACCAAATGTTGATACCTCAGGTACTAATCCATTAGATGATAGCTATGTACAAGGTGTTTCTATTGGCGTGGCTGAAGCTGGTATTTCACTTGCTAAATACACTAATTTCATGAACCAACACCTTTCTTTTGGTGTTACTCCTAAACTTCAGCGTATATACACATACTCATACGCCACGAGTTTTCAGAATTTTGATACTAAAGACTTACGTGAAAATGAGACCGCGGAAACGATGTTTAACTTAGACGCAGGCGCACTTTGGTTCTTTGGCCCATATCGTCTCGGTATTTCAGCGAAAAATTTGATCGGAAGAGACGTTAAAACAAAATCATTCCAATATGGCAGCGATACGATAAAATCATACGAATATAGCATGCGTCCTGTATACACCGTTGGGGCAGGGATTGTTGCCGATTACTTTACGATGAGTGTTGACTACGATCTTAACGAAGAAAAACGTTTTTCATCCTTTGATGATAATACGCAAATGATTCGAGCTGGTATTGAATTTGATATTTTGCGTCAAATGGCATTACGAGCAGGGTATATGAAGAACTTAGCTCGAAGTAAGGACGAAGGAACCATTACTGCTGGTATCGGGTTGTCTCCACTTAAGTTGTTCGAATTGGATATCGCAGCTCAGTACACAAACGAGAACGCTATGGGTGCATCCATTAATTTCCTTGCTACCTATTAATTGAATCGTTATAGTCAGCTCCTCAAAATGAGGAGCTTTTTATGTTTGACGATTTACCCCCTCTATCTCACCAAGAGCAACAACAAGCTGTAGAGAGAATTCAAGAATTGATGGCGAAGGGCACAAGTACTGCAGAAGCTATCAAAATTGTTGCCGAACGGATTCGTTCTGAGTACGCAGAAAAACAACAGCAACAAAACTAATCAATTCATGGACAGGGCATACGCCCTGTTTTTTTTGCCTTTCTATTTTCAATTCCTTTACATTCCCAAACACCACCCTAGTTACGCTGTAACTACAATTTACTAAACCTATATGATTTTAATCTTGTTCAATTGCCTTTAAGACTAAATAGCGAGTTAGTAAAATTTTACCCAATCGTGTTAACCTTAGTTTTCGTAGCACAGGTAATTAGGCGTTTTTTAAAGAACTCATAAATTAAACTCAATAATATCAATTCTTTACCTCGGGCATTTAATCTGCCGACCATATTGGTTGCGATTAATCTTGTAATTTAATTACAAAGTGCGAGAGGACTTCGTTCCCAGGTAGAGGATTATGCTGAAAAAAGAAAAAAAGATACACCGTAACTTATAACGGTAATTAAACTAGACTTATTAAATAAGCGATATAAGAACAGTAAGCACTCGCAGACATATGTAACAGATGAATCGAAGTTCATCTTATTGAGCTGCTTTTTTAGCCGAAATACGTCTCCTGGATTTGAGCGGAGCGTTACATATTGAACACGCTTAACCTAAAGTAGTTTTACTAAACTAGGCGACGTTGAAGTGGGTAATATGAAACCTCAAGAGTAGTAGAAATCAAGAGCAGTAACGCCTATTACAACGTAACGTTTCCTGACGTCCTTCCTGTTAAATAGTCCGATAATTAGAGAAGAAATTGGGAAAACATCGTTGATCTTTGGATGAGTAGCAGTAGTTTTGATGTTGTGTTCGCTCTATGTGGACTAGACTTAATATGAGAACAAAAACTAACCAAGGGAGGAATGATGGGTTACAAGCACGTTTTGGTTGCTGTCGACTTATCTAAATCTAGCCAAGCCGTTATCGAAAAAGCAATAATGCAAGCAGATAACTCAAGCAGCAAACTCTCATTTGTTCACGTAGATGTTGATCGCATAGTCATGGAAGCGAAGGAAGAGCAAGAATTGGAAAGAAGGCTGCAAGAGCTCGCTGATAAATGCTTATACCCAGTAAACGAGACCATGGTAGTAATCGGCGATCTTCATATAAAACTATCGGGAATCGTCAAAAAAGAGGGGATAGATTTAGTTGTCTGTGGTCATCATCACAACTTATTGAGTCGCTTTTTTTCATCGATACCAAAGGTTGTGAACGAAGTTGAAGCTGATTTATTAATCGTCTATTTAGACGAGTGATCGACAACTCTTGTTCGCACTCATCATTTTTTGTCACTAACAAGCCGAACGTTTATGTTCGGCTTGGTGTATCGGTGATAATAAAAGTTTTTAGCCAGGAATGATTGATGCCTCATGAGATAAAACAGATGCAGACTCCGCGTTTGACTGCAGATCAAAATGTACGTTAACTTGCACGCCTTCTCGCTCAAAAGTGACATCATCAAAATCGGTCATAGCGATTTTGAATCCATTTCTAGCAAAAAAGCCAGTCACCATAGTTCGCTGCTTAATTTCTAATGCAGACGCGAGTAGCTTATCCATGGCATTCTCCTTGGTTATTGTGGGGATATGGGTAGAAGATACACATAGATTGGTATGAAATCAATTTTGTATAAAGTTGCTTTTGATGAAAATTTTAATGTAAGTCAATCTATCGTTTACCCCACGTGATTTATTCCACGCAAAACCTTGATAACAAGACGGCAGAGCATCTCACATTGTGATAGCAAGCATAAAGATGGGGGTGTTAATAAATACCGCCGAAACAATATGTTACAAAGATTAGCGTTAGGCCTAGTTGAGTAGACAACGCAAAATTCTAAATCTGAACAACCGCCCTAAAATGACTCACTCTTCAATACTTGTGATAACTCAGACCTAATAAAAGTAGATATCTCAGCTAGCTTTCTTGGCAAAGGGTTTTGATAAGGGTAGGCAATATACATGGAACGTTCTATATCAAAAGTTTGCGATATTCGGATGTTTTTGTCTATATAATTACTTTTAACAAGATAGTTTGGAATGACACCAACCCCAACTCCCTCAGAAACAAAGTTTATTAAAATAGAGGTGTTATCAACTTCGATAACATCAGTATATTGATTTTTAATTGATTCCTTATTCGAATGATGTTTGTAGATTAATAGTTTTTTGTTGTTAGTATTACTTATCCTAGATATCAAAACATCACTATAATCACCAATTTTATGTGCAATAAGAGTGTCATCAATAACATTATTAAGCCTAATCGCTAAATCTACATTGCTTTCTAATAAATTTTCTACATTGTTACTTGACGATATTTCAAAATCAACTTTTGGATATCGTTCTTTTAAGTCTTTAAGAACAGAACCAAAAATAGAAGAGGCTATAGAGTTGGGCATTGTGATTTTAAACTTTCCATCAATGCATTCACTCAACGAGCTAGCTCTGTAATTTAACTCGTGCAAACTCTCTAACGTCTTGATAGCAAGCTCTCTAATGCTTTCGCCATGATCAGTTAAAACGAGTTTCCTTGTTGTTCTGTGGACGAGTGTTACGCCAAGTTGTTTTTCTAATGCTGCTAGCTGCCTGCTGACTTGAGCTTTAGACTTTCCAAGTTCTTTTGATGCCTCTGTAAGAGAGAGGTGTTTACAAATGGCTGCAAAGCAGATCAGCTCATTGTTCATCAATTCCATGATTGTTACCTTTTTGCAACTCTGAGTCACGTTGTCTTTTAACTGGTGGGAAAGTATAACTTGCATCATCGGAGGGGGACAATGATATTTAAAAGCCGCCATGAAATAATGGCAGACTACTATCTTAATAAAACCATATTGGATATTAAGTTAAACCGATATCCTGAAGGAATTAACTCAATCGGATTAAATATAGAAATAAAGATTTAAAAATAAAAAAAATTGTCTCGCGAAATTACTAAGTTGGATTCGGGTGATTTAATTGTTGATTGTGCATCATTGATAATGACTCATTCCATATCGGAAAAAGTAATAATAAAAGTTGAAATTGATTCTTTAAATTATAAAGTTAAACGTGTGAGGATATTTAAATATGAAGACTGCAATACAAAATTCGAAAAGATCTGTTTATCAGAAAGATACATTGTATAGAATTATAAATAATATTAGTACTTTGTATACCAAATCACTAGTAAAATTATTTGGTGAAGAGTTGAGAATCCATCATTGCAAACATAAGATTAATGTAAGAACCACTAACGAGTTGAGTGAGCATATGAAGAAAGATCTAGGTATAGATTGAAAAGTAGCGAGTTTACACCTGTTAGATTCCTTGTTCCTATAAAGATAATCTAGTACTTACACGTTTGGGTTAAGCAAACGCGTATCCATGTTGACTCATATTGAATGAGCAAGATGCAGAGCCAACGTGTACAGTGTTGAACGTAACCCAAGATACAATGAAGGAACTTAATCAGCCACACGGTTTTAAAGCAGCAACAGCCAAATACGGTGTAACTAAACTGACCTCACCAATGCTAATCTTCTAACCCTTAAGTTCGCATTATGTATATTATGTTAAATTGTATATCGCCGTACGCTAAATGTTGTCTGAGTATGCTCCTATTCCCCTGCAGATTTTAAATTTAAGGGCCTTACTGTGAGCATTAAACATAATGGTTATTTACCATAAAATAGCTAATATCGATCTATCAATCTACGATTGCTTGCTCTTCAATTAGCAACTTATAAAAAATGGCGTCTATTTCTTTAGACGCCATTTTTGTTTACTGGAAATATTAAATTAGCCACCGGCTAATTTGACTGTCATGCCTTTCTTTTCAAGATGTGCCTTGATCTTGTCTCTAGCATCACCTTGAATCTCGATATTGCCATCTTTTACAGACCCACCACAGCCACAGACTTTTTTGAGTTCTGCCGCTAATAACTTTAAAGGTGCATCATCCAAGTCTAAACCTGTAACAATGCATACACCTTTACCTTTACGGCCTTTCGTTTGGCGCTGAATCCGAACAACACCATCGCCTTTAGGGCGAGATACTTTTTCTTCTTCCGGTTTAATTCGACCGGTTTCTGTTGAATATACCAGAGTCATTCTATTGTTTCTTTTGTTGTTGAGCTTGCATCGCTTTTTGCTTTGCAACCAAATAAGCTTCGATATGGCGTTGAATAGCGGCTTTACTGCCCTTAATCAGTTTACCATTAAACATACAGTACCAAGAGTTAGGTTGGCCTGTATCATTTTGAATAGTATAGCCGTTAAAGACCTCTGATTTTGCAACACCTGTTTGCTGCACTCTCTGTCCGAGTGAAGCAAACTCTTTGGGATCAATAATCGATGCGGTGTCACACCACCAATCAATGCTTTTCTTTACCGCCGTCAAACTTCCCTGTAAGACGTGGTTCTTGATTTTAACCTTCCAAACACTGCCATCTGATCCGACTGACTGCAGGTTAAAACCTCTATAATTTGAAATCGCCATACCACTGAGTCATCTGTTTAATGCGTTGATATAATCATAATTGCTACTTAGCAATATTCAAATACGGCTTGAATAAACCTTGCTCTAGAAAACAACTTGTATCATAAAACGCGTCTCGATAACGTTAATCACTTTGCACTGTTTATACAATCTTCCAAGAACTCATGAAATTTGTGCCCGTTGTTTTGAAGCATTTTAGGGAACATTGAGATCGGAGTCATTCCTGGAAATGTGTTTACTTCGTTTAAGTAAATCTCATCATCTTCCGTTAGGAAAAAGTCGATACGAGATAAATGACGAAGATTCATTTGTTTAAATACCGTCTCTGACGCGTGTTGGATGGAATCTAATTGTATTTGAGTTAGATTCTTCGCCTCAACTTCTGTGAGCGAGTGACTTGAACTGCTGTACTTTTCATCGTACGAGTAAAAAGCACCATCAGGCGCGATGACCTCGCCTGGTTTAGTGATATGTAGTTGGCCATTCATCTCATATGCAGCAACTTCAAGTTCTCGAGGTTTTACTGCTTTCTCAACCAACACTTGGTCAGAAAACCCAAAAGCATCATTTACTGCATTAGAAAGCTTGTCTTTTTCTGTGACACTGTAACAGCCAACGGAAGAGCCTTGGCGAGCGGCTTTAACAAAAACTTTTCCCCACTTTTCAAAGGCTTTATGAGCTTGAACGTGAGCTTCTTCATCGTTTCGCGTTAAGAATAAGTATGGCGTATTGGGTATGCCGATAGCGTCGTACCAAAGCTTAGATGTGATTTTATTGAAACTATTGCTACTCGCTTCTGGCCCGCAGCCAAGATAAGGAATACCTGCGATTTCAAACAGAGATTGAATGTCGCCTGTTTCGCCAGGAAAACCATGTATACAAGGCACGATGAAATCAATGGTTTGATTAGATTCACTTGAGCACAACTGCTTGGTATTGAGATCCAAGTAAACCAACTCACCTTGGTTGGTCATCCAACCTTCGTTTTTTATTTCTACGCGTGTAACGTGAACGTCTTCAATAAGATTTAGTTGTTGTTCGACAAAGTTTGCAGACAATAATGAAATCTCGTGCTCAGAAGAGCCACCGCCGCATAGTAAAAGAATATTTTTAATCATGAATCCATCTTTCCGTGACCTACAAAAGATACTATTTATTATGATAAACCTTTGAAGTGTGACGTACAGTAATTTTAATGTGAGGAATGTTGTTCGAATAGGATTTGAGCAAATAAATAAGGGAGCTATTCGCTCCCTTATTTGATGTGTTAATTTAATTTGTTAAGCGTTGGGTAAGCTGAGTTTTTGATTGCATCAATGCTTTTAACAAATGGTCTTAACTGCTGAAATTGAGCTGGTAAAGTCGAAATCGCTTGCTTGGCTTCTGCGCTTGTTGCGTAGTCTCCGTATAAAACTGAGAACCACTTAGTACCGTTGACGACTTTGTAGTTTTCCCAAATTGGCTGACCGTTCTGTGGCAGCTTATTTGCAAACTGATCGACTTTAGCTTGGCTACCCACAGCTGCGACTTGAATGGTATAGCCGAATCGTTGAATGCCAGCTTGCTTTTTACTTGGTGGTACGATCTTAACTGGCTTCGCCTGCTCTTTTGGCGTTAGCTTGACTACTTTCTTTTCTTCAGGCTTTGCCGTCATTTTCACAACAGTTGGTTGTACGTCTTTTTCTACTACAGCGTTTTCAGACGCCATAATTGGTTTAGAGATACGATCTGATTTGTAGTCCTCTCGGTAACTTTCTGAGGTCACATCCGTGATGTAAGTTTCAGATGCACAAGCAGAAAGCAGAACTGACAAGCCGATGATTGCGATTTTTTTCATGAAGTAACAAATGCTCTGGATAAATATTACGATAAATCATGCCGATAGCAGGGCCGTTTATCAAGCATCAAATACAATAATCTGTGATTTTGATGTGATGAATAACACAAACTCCATAAGCATCGTACACATTTTCTGCAATGTCTGGTCTGAAGATGTTTTATCAGTAAATTATTCGTTTATGATTGATATGAAACCGAGAAGCCAACGTGACTTACAAACGGCTAGGAGTCAGCATGAATAAACTACATAAACTCTTTAAACCCAACTCTGTGGCCGTTATTGGGGCATCTCAAAAAGCATTGCGAGCAGGACATGTTGTGATGCGCAACCTTCTACAAAGTGGATTTGGTGGCGCGATTATGCCAGTAACGCCGCGATATAAAGCCGTATCTGGCGTGATCGCTTACCCTGATGTAGCTTCCCTGCCCTATACGCCAGATATTGCAATTTTGTGTACGAACGTTTCACGTAACGAGCAATTGCTTAAAGAGCTAGATGAGAGAGGCACACCGTTTGCGATTGTTATCTCTGATGACCCTAAGCCTTTAGATATCTCATCATTGAACATTCGAGTCTTAGGCCCAAACAGCTTAGGTATCATTCTTCCTTGGCACAATTTTAACTGCACGTTTTCCCCTGTTGCAGCTAAACCCGGAAAAATTGCTTTCATCTCACAATCCGCGGCGGTTTGTACCACGGTTTTAGACTGGGCAAATGATAAGAACATTGGTTTTTCTTCGTTCATTTCGATTGGGCGTGGACAGGATATCGATTTTGCAGATTTGCTCGACTATTTGAGTATGGATGGAAACACAGAAGCTATTCTGCTTTATGTTGATAATATCCAAGACGCTCGCCGATTTATGTCTGCTGCGCGCGCCGCTTCACGTAACCGACGTATATTGGTGCTAAAAGCGGGCCGCTCTAAAGAGATGAATACTTTTGAGCAGCAAGACGGAGATACACTTGACGTAATTTACGATTCTGCTATTCGCAGAACTGGTATGTTACGAGTCAGCAATACGCATGAGCTTTTTGCCGCGGTAGAAACACTCACGCATTCTGTGCCACTTCGTGGAGAGCGTTTAGCGATCATCACCAATGGCGGCGGCCCTGCTGTTATGTCCGTTGATACTTTGATTGAACGTGGTGGCCAACTCGCAACGCTTGATGACGCTTCCATTGAGCAATTACAAGCAGTACTTCCATCCAACTGGCGTGCTCGAAATCCGATTGATCTGTCTGGTGACGCAACCCAGAAACGCTATATTGATACCATTAACGCACTGATGAATAACGACTGTGCAGATGCGATATTGATTATGCATAGTCCTTCTGCTGTTTCTGATCCTCTTGACACTGCTCAAGCCGTTATTAATGCAATCAAATCTCACCCTCGGCATAAGCATTTTAATATTTTGACCAACTGGTCAGGAGAACAAACGTCGAGAGAAGCGCGACTGGCCTTTACTCAAGCAGGCATTCCAACCTATAGAACACCTGAAAGTGCGGTTGTAGCATACATGCACTTGGTCGAATACAGACGAAACCAGAAACAACTAATGGAAACGCCAACGACGGCAGAGCCATTACATTCAGGAAGTGTGAGTTCAGCAAAAGAATGGGTAAACGAACGACTACTGGATAAAAACACAGTCTCCTTAGATACGCATCAAACTAGCCCATTATTTAAGCTGTTCGGGTTTAACGTTTTGCCGACGTGGATTGCATCTGACGACATTGAAGCCGTTCATATGGCAGAAAATATTGGATATCCTGTTGCGGTTAAATTGCGTTCTCCAGACATTCCTCATAAATCTGATGTTCACGGTGTCGCTCTAAATTTAAGAAACAGTCGAGAAGTTTCCAACGCAGCGCTATCCATTTTAGATACCGTAAAGCTCAGCTACCCTTCCGCCAATGTACATGGGCTGTTGGTACAAGGGATGGCAAAGCTCGGCAGCGCTGAAGAGCTACGGATTAGTATTGCAGTAGATAAAGTCTTTGGCCCAGTGATCTTGCTTGGTCAAGGCGGCTCTGAGTGGAATATCGCCCAAGATGCCGTCGCTGCACTTCCTCCTTTGAACATGACTCTTGCGCGCTACCTTGTCGTTGTTGCCCTAAAGTCTGGAAAGATTCGCCTGCAGAAACACAAAGATGCGCTCGATATTACTGAGTTGTCGAAGTTCTTGGTTCGTATCTCCCAAATGGCAGTTGAGTTACCAGAAGTACAAAAACTGGATATCCATCCAGTGCTAGTGTCCGGAAGCGATTTAACTATCCTTGATGCAGATGTCACACTGTGTAAGTACGAAGGAGACGCCCAAAAACGGCTAGCGATTCGCCCTTTCCCGGCAGAGTTTGTCGAAACGGTGACGCTTCGAGATGGCCAACCTATCCTGCTTCGCCCTATCTTGCCTGAGGATGAGCCGCTGCATGCTCAATTCATTAATAGCGTATCGAAAGAAGATCTCTATAAGCGTTTCTTTTCTGAAGTTGGAGAGTTCAACCATGAGGCTTTGGCAAACTTTACTCAAATAGACTACGACCGCGAAATGGCGTTTGTTGCGGTAGCGTTTAATACTGACGGACCGTCTATCATAGGGGTAGCCCGCGCATTGATTACACCAGACAATAGTGACGCTGAGTTTGCTATTTTGGTTCGTTCAGATTTGAAAGGAAAAGGTTTAGGCAAAGTGCTGATGCAGAAAATAATCAGCTATTGCAAAGTTAAAGGCACAAAGCAAATGTCTGGAATGACCATGCCAACAAACAGAGGGATGTTGATGTTGGCTCAGAACTTGGGGTTTGAGATCGATATCCAGTTTGCAGACGGTATGGCAGATATGGTGCTCCCTTTAAATTGAAAAGCGCAGCATTAGCGATGACTTTTACTTCTTACATTCGGTAATCAATGGGAATCTAAGAAGTAAAAGTTACGTTGTTACTTTAGTTTCCAATTCTTTTTTAAGTACTGAATACACCAGGATTTTGCCTCACCCATAGTGTTCCGGCGCCATGCCAAAATAATATTCATCGGCTGTTCTTCAGTGCCTTCGATTCGTTTCAATACACCACTATCAATAAGAGGTTGTGCAATTTGGCTTGGTAATGTACCAATACCTAAACCTGCAGTGAGCGCTTCTACTTTTGCCGTAAAGTTGGTGACGGTCAAGCGAGGCTGTTTTTGAATAATATTAATTGAGAGCGCGGGTTGCTCACGTGCGGTATCTGCAATAGCAATGATCCGATACTTTTCTCGCGCTGCTTCATCAAACTTACCACTACGCTTGTGAACATAGTGATCAGCGGAAGCTACCCAATACATACTCATTTTACCAATTTTTTCTGACTTAACTTCTTGAGGAAGCGTATCCAGTGATGGGCAAATCAGTAAATCAGCTCTCCCCGTATTCAACGACTCCCAGCTACCAGCCAGAATCTCCTCTTGCAGCCTGACTCGAGTTGAGCTGACCTCGGCCAGCGCATCAACCATCGGGAAAAAGTTGGATATAGGAATAATGCCATCGAAGGCAATGGTAATATCCAGTTCCCAGCCATTCGCCAATAACGTTGCATCGTTCACTAACTTTTCACTGGCTTGTAAAATGGCTCTTCCTCTTTCAAGAATAAGCTTACCTGCTTCAGTAAAATGGGCTTTGTGACCAGAGCGATCGAAGATAATAATGTCTAAGTCTTGCTCGAGTTTCTGGATTTGATAGCTCAGCGATGACGGGGCTCTGTCTAACTCATTCGCAGCAGCAGCAAAACTCCCTCTTCGATCAATAGCATCTAGAATATGGAGTGCTTCTAACGTAATTGGACTCTGCACATGGCCTCTCTTAATGTGATATTCATCACATTCGTTGTATTTGGATGAACTTATCAAGAACTAACGACAAATAATATAACATATTGATAACTAAAGACTAGGAATGCTCATAGCCTAAGAATAAGATTCAATACAAATTAATAAATGACAATGGTAATGATAGTAATTACCATTTAGATCCATTAATATCCGCGTGTTGTTACCTATTATGGATCTAAGGTATTGAAGCCAATGTATAAAAAATCAATTTTGTCAGCCTCCATTTTAGTTGCCCTTTCCCATACTGCTTATGCGGAAGAAGCTTCTAAGTTTGAAGAAGTCGTTGTGTCGGCCACCCGTACCAACCAAACCATAAACACTGTTGCTGCTTCTGTTGCTGTTGTATCAGAGAAAGACATCGAAGAAAACATGGTAAAGGACTTGAATGATCTATTCGAGTATACGCCAGGTGTTACTGTTAATGGCACTCAACGCCAAGGCGTCCAAAGTATTAACATTCGCGGGATGGAAGGTAAACGAGTTAAAATCTTAGTAGACGGTGCATCTCAACCAGGTGTATTCAGCGGTGGACCATATTCGTTTATCAATTCTAGTGCCGTTACTGTCGACCCCGATATGCTAAAGAGTGTCGAAATTGTTAAAGGAGCAGCTTCTAGCCTACATGGTAGTGATGCAATTGGCGGTGTTGTCGCATTCGAAACAAAAGATCCGAAGGATTTCCTCAAAGATGGTAAAGACTTTGGTGGTCAAGCTAAACTCTCTTATTCATCGGAAGATAACTCTTTTAGTGAGCATGTAGCTTTAGCAAAGCGTTTCGGTAATACAGAAGCACTTATAGCCTTTACACGCCGTGATGGTGCAGAGCTACAAAATTTCTCTAAGGCGCCTTACGATAACTATTCTGTGGACAACCAAGATTATTACAAAAACGATCTATTGGTAAAACTTCAATCTCAATTGAATGACGCTCATCGCTTGGAGTTCTTGGGAGAAGTTATTTACAACGAGACTGACTCAGAGATCGCACATAAAAGTTACAAAAACTTCAACGCTGAAGACACAACCAAGCAAAATCGCATTGGGCTCAAGCACATTTGGTTTGCAGATGCAGCTATCTCGGATACGATCACGTCCAAGCTTACATGGATTGGTAAAGAAGAAAACGGCGTCTCTAATCGCTTTATCGAAGCTAGCCCTGGTTACCCACCTTACGTACCGCCTAGTGGTGACAACCAACAGAAAAAAGATTACGAATATACTGAAGACAAATTTGAATTCGAAACTCAGTTAGATAAAGAGATTCAAAATCACTATATTGTTTACGGAATATCGTACAAACATAGTGACATCAGTAATACCAATCGCGAGTTTAATTCCGATCCTAGCACGCCAGATACTGTTTACGTTTACACACCGGATGCAAAAGAAGAAAGCTTTGGTTTATTCTTGCAAGATGAAATATCGCTTCTTAATGACAAGCTAATTCTGACTCCAGGTGTGCGTTACGATTACTTCTCTACTAATCCTTCAAATACTTCTGAAGAGTCATTCGAGAAGTTTAGCGACTCTGCATTAACTGGTCGTTTAGGAGCAACTTACTCTATATCGCAACCAGGCACGATCTTCGCGCAAGTGAGCCAAGGGTTCCGAGCGCCATCGTTCGACGAGCTTTACTACACCTACGATAATCCGGCTCATGGCTATACCAACCGCCCTAACCCAAATTTGGGATCTGAAAAGAGTTTGTCTTATGAGCTTGGTTACCGTCATAACACTGCAGCGTCGGCAACTGAAGTAGCGTTCTACTACAGTGATTACAGTGACTTTATTGAGCAAACGTCATCAAACAATGGTGGTTTAACTGAATTCACAAATATCAATATTAGTGAAGCAAACATTAAAGGGGTTGAGCTCTCTAACCGTCTTGATTGGCATGCCATTGCTGGTCTTCCATCAGGCGTGACAACTCGCTTTGTTGCAGCATACACAGAAGGTGAAGATGGTGATGGTAATCCTTTGAACAGTGTAAACCCATGGAATGCCGTGGCTGCTGTAAATTACGATTCACCAAATGCACTTTGGGGGACAAGCCTAAAAGTAAACTACACGGCTAAGAAATCGAACAGTGATATCAACTCTGATGGTGATAAAGGCGGAATCAAAGACCAAGTTGCTTTGCCGTCTGCGACAGTCGTTGACTTAACGGCGTACTACAAACCAATGAAAGATATAACCATTCGTGCTGGTGTTATGAATCTAACGAATGAAGAATACCATCTTTGGAACGATGTTCGCGGTAAGACTGAGTTAAGTCGAGACAAAACGCAAGCTGAGCGTAATTACAACATTAGTGTTAAATACGAGTTCTAAACCTTAAAAACACAAAAGCCAGCGTAATGCTGGCTTTTTTTATGGCTTTCATTTCAAAAATGTAAAGAAAAGTATGAAAAATGAAAGTTTACTGTTTTGCCATCTCTTTTTTCACCATTACTGCTGCTGCAATGATGAAAGTGATGATCAGACCGAGTTCCATGAACTACCCCAATAGCTATGAGAAAATTTATAACCCAAATTAAGAGTCGGGCATAGTTTAACAGCTCTATCTATACTTGCTACCTTTTAACCAGTAATTTACGATTTTTTCCGATTTGGATCAAAAAAGACGCAATCACGCGCCTTTTTGTTACTATTATGTAAATTAAAGATTAGGCGTCTGGATAACCTTGAGGGTTAGTAGACTGCCAGCGCCATGTATCGCCAGTCATTTCTTCTAGAGTGCGAGTTGCTTTCCAACCTAACTCATTCATCGCTTTTGATGGATCCGCCCAACACTCTGCAATATCACCTGGACGACGCTCAACAAGTTGGTATGGGACATCTTTACCACTTGCGGCTTCAAATGCTTTCACCATGTCCAGTACACTGTAGCCGTTACCAGTACCAAGGTTATAGATATGAAGGCCAGCTTTGCTACCTACTTTTTCTAATGCAGCAACGTGACCATCGGATAAGTCCATTACATGAATATAATCACGTACGCCTGTGCCATCTTTGGTCGGATAATCACTACCAAACACAGAAAGGAACTCTCTTCGCCCTACCGCAACTTGAGAAACAAACGGCATTAAGTTGTTTGGAATACCTTGAGGATCTTCACCTAGCTCGCCTGTTGGATGTGAACCTACCGGGTTAAAGTAACGAAGAAGTGTAATGCTCCAGTCAGGGTTCGCATTTTGGAAGTCGGTTAAACACTCTTCCACCATTAACTTGCTGCGACCATATGGGTTAGTTGCGCTAGTTGGAAAGTCCTCAGTGATGGGTACAGATGCAGGATCACCGTATACAGTCGCTGATGAACTAAATACCAACGATTTAACTCCGGCTTCGCGCATTGCATCAACCAATACTAAAGTGCCATTAACGTTGTTGTCGTAATACTCTAGAGGTTTTGCTACAGACTCACCGACGGCCTTTAAACCTGCAAAATGGATAACAGCTTCAATATTGTGCGACTTTAGTGCTTCTACCATCGCCAATTTATCTCTGATATCGGCTTTAATGAAGGTTGGCTTTACACCACATACCTTTTCAATTCGATCTAATACCGTAGATTTACTGTTGTACAGGTTGTCTAGAATCACTGGCGTCATGCCAGCTTCGATCATTTGAATACACGTATGACTACCGATATAGCCCATACCACCCGTAACGAGTACTTTCATTTTATTATTCCTTCTGACGCGAATCGTGTTAGTTTAAAGCTTTGACGTTACGATTTAAACTGTCTCTTGTAATTCGCATCCCATTAATATTGCTTGGCCTTTCCCGGCTTTCTTTGCTTGATACATTGCCGTATCCGCACTTTTTAAAACTCGAGTAGCATCGCGCTCATTTACGCCGACTAATTTTACGCCGATACTAACGCCAACTTTGAGTAAGTGACCTTTGTACTCAATTGGAGCACATATGCTCTCGAGCAACTGTTCTGCTATTCGGGTGACCACTTTTTGATTGGCGGGATTAACCAACATGACAAATTCATCACCAGAAAGTCTTGCGATTAAATCACTATGTCTCGTCGCAGATGTTAGACGCTCGGAAACTTTTTTCAAAACTTCATCACCTGCATCATGACCGTAGGTATCGTTAACTTCTTTAAATCCATCCAGATCGAGGTACAAAACTGCAAATTCGTCACGCAAGTATCCAGAGCGTTGTACTAGTTGTTCCAACTCTAAATGGAACTTAGATCGATTGGCTAACCCCGTTAAAGCATCGTGATGAGCTAAATGCTCCAATCGTTCCATCTCTTTTGCGCCGGAAAGGTCGGTAAGAACAATAACCAGATCATAGAAACCATAGTCTTCACACTTAACGATACGATTGACTCGAGCAAACATCGGTACAAACTGACCAATATGGTTCTTCTCGATAACTTCACCTTGCCAAACGCCATAATTTTCTATCGACTCGATGATACTAGGCATCATTTCCTGTAACTTGCGCCACTTTAGCGTTTGGATGAATGACTTCCCAATAAGCTGATCCACCTCTAAGCCGACTAACTTAGTGACGGCAGGGTTTGCCATCGTAATGACACCGCGATGATTAAGAACAATGAGACCATCTTGGCTGCTTTCAAAAACGCGTCCCGCAACACGTTGCCGGTTTATGGCTTCTTCAATTTCGGTGATATCTTGAATCGAAAACAGTAAGTATTCATGTGTCGAGAGGCGACGACTGGTTAGGCTCAACTGCTGTTCGTTATCTGCATTTTTGAGGTGAATATCATCGCACTCTAGGCCTCGACTCAGGATCTGACTCAGCTCATTCGGTGTTTTGGTTTTAATTAGATCACGAATATTGGCATATTTAAGTTCATCTAATTTTTTTTGAAATATTTGCTGGGTCGCCGTATTACAATGAATAACACGTCCGGAATTGTCTGTAATAACTAATGCATGCTGAACAGATTCGATAACCTCTTCTGAAAATGCGCGCTTTTGTTCTAGTGTGTCTAGCGAATGTTGCCGCTGCTTCTCACGTACTGTTAACCTATTCATCATTTGATTGAAAGAGCTCGCGAGGTCTCCAATTTCATCCTTGGCGTAATAGCGAGCTTGATTTTCCGTGTTTCGTCCGTGTGTCACATTCTCTATTACGCGGTTGAGTTCCATCACGGGCCTGAGAACAAGCCTCTCGATACTTATGTAAAAAACAGTGCCACCAGCGATCAGAAACAGAAGAAGTAAAGCGCCATCTCGAAGTAAAGATTGTATGGCTTCTACAATTGGGCGATGAGAAAGCGTAACTCTCATGCTACCAATGACATAGCCATCATGGATAATCGGCTCTAGAACATAAAGAAATTTGGTTGATAAGGCATAGCCTAGAGCGTGCAACCTACTTCTTTCGGTTTGACTTGGAACGGGTGCCAGTGCCCCACTTATCTCCATAACAGCGAATGGTTGGTCATCTTGGTCATAAAGTGTGACCCGCGTTACATTTGGCTGGTTTAAAAAGTTGGCGAGAATAGTTTGAGCTTTTTGCTTGTCCTTTGTCGTCAGCGCATCTTTAATTGAGAAAGAAACGTTGTTAATCAACTTTCTTGTCTTCTCGACCAGTTCATGCTTAGACGATTGGTATACAGTATACGAGGTGTAACCTTTTGAGATAACAAAGATAGCCGTTAAAAAGACCAGAAGAGGCCAAATAAGCTTCGCTCGTAATGACATATATATTCCTGTCGCAGACAACCACAAAAATGACAGAAGAACCATTATGCAATCTATCACCCATGAAGGGCGACAAGATTAACACGATGCTAATGCAAAATAACCTTAAATTCTCAAAAATTGGATGGAAAAGAAACGAAATACCTTAAAATTCGGATCAACTCAAATAACGGCAACATCTTTATGGACTAACGTGATCTTTTTCGTCACCTATCTGCTCAAAAAGCCTCGTTTTCATGATAGAAGAATGAAGTGAGTCACTGAACCTAGATGCATTTTCCTGCATCGTAAACCCATTGCTTGTGTAGAAATAAAACGTATGACATTGAATAAACAGCAACTTACATTGAACTGTGATATGGGCGAGAGCTTTGGCTCTTGGAGTATGGGCGCAGATGAAGAAGTGATGCCCCATGTTGATATGGCGAACATCGCGTGTGGTTTTCATGCCTCCGACCCTAATGTCATGCACGACACTATCACCCTAGCGAATGACAACGATGTTGATATTGGCGCACACCCAGGTTACGCCGACCTACAAGGCTTTGGCAGACGAAGCATAAGCATGACGGGTGATGAAATTACGAACATGGTTATATATCAGGTTGGTGCTTTACAAGCATTATGCCGAGCGCAATACACAGACATCAGTTACATAAAGCCTCATGGTGCTCTATACAACGACATGATGAAAAGTGATGCGATATTTAGAGCGGTAGTAAAGGCGGCAGCACTGTTCAAAGTACCGTTAATGATCCTAGCTTCACAGGAAAACGAAAAATACTTAGAAATCGCAGACGATTATGATGTTCCCTTGCTATTTGAAGCATTTGCAGATCGTTTATACCAAGATGACGGCTTACTGACTCCTAGAACACAGCCCAATGCCGTGTTAAAAAGCGAGCACGCGATACTTGAGCAAGTCCGGACCTTAGCTGACTCTGGGCGTGTCAAAACCGCTTCAGGCGGTTACATATTATTGGAAGCCGACACAATTTGTGTTCATGGTGACAATGAAGAGTCGATCGCGCTGATCCAAAAGATCCGCCAAAGCCTATACGCTGGAGGAAATTAATGCATAAAGAGAAATTTAATATCTCTTTGATCTCCGAGTGCAGTATTTTCATTAAGTTTGATGAGAGTATTTCTGAAAATGCAGTCGGAGAGCTTGCTCGCAGCATAAGAGAAACTTTCGCTTCAATTGTTATGAACGTTGTCCCCTCCTATCAAACTATTCTCATTGATTACTTACCTTTTCGAATCAACGAAAAGAACTTAGTCAATGAGCTGCAACAAATCGTGAGCCAGTTTGATACTCAATCACTTAAGCTTTCCCAGCCGAATCACATTACTATCCCTGTATATTACTCTGAAGAAACCGCGTTAGATCTATCTCGTTTTAAAAAGCGAGGTCTGTCATTAGACGATCTTATTACCCTGCATACGAAAACCGAGTACGCGGTTTCTGCAATTGGATTTGCTCCAGGCTTTGCATTTCTCTCTGACGTTGATACTCAATTGCACATGGCAAGGCTTGCCACACCAAGAACTCAAGTGCCGGCCGGAAGTGTAGGAATCGCAGACTCTAAAACGGCCGTCTATCCATCAGATAGTCCTGGCGGATGGAACATTATTGGTAAAAGCCCGCTTGCGCTCTTCTCCGACTCTCCTCCTTTTATACCGTTTGAAGTGGGTGACAAGGTCACCTTTAATGCTATTTCAAAACAAGAGTTTATCGATTTAGGAGGCGTACTATGAGTTACGGTGGATTACTGGTGGAAAAGCCAGGACCGCTCTCTTTAGTTCAAGACTTTGGTCGTTTTGGCTTAGCGCATTTCGGTGTGACTCAAGGTGGGCCGGTCGACGACTATGCTTACAGCTGGGCCAACCATTTGCTTGGTAACGTAGTCAATTGTGTTGCGATTGAAATTACTTTGGGTAACGCTTGTTTTATTGCCTTGCATAACTGCCACCTTGCTATATGTGGCGGTGATTTAAATGCAAAAATAGATGGTGAACCTATTTCAAATTGGTCCGACTTTACGTTGAAAAAAGGACAGAAGCTTCAGTTCGGAGTCGCAAGAAATGGACTCCGCTCCTACTTGGCGGTTAAAGGTGGATTTAATGTTGCTCAGCACTTAGGAAGCGCATCGACCGTCTTGCGAGAATCTCTAGGTGGTTATGATTCAAATGGTGGCGCTTTGAAAGCTGGCGATATTCTTCCCTTTGTCCCTCATAACTTACCGAAACGTAAACCAAGGCAAATGACGTTTCGCTTTAAACCAGATTACAACTTACCCATTAAGCTGAGAGTGATTGAAGGCTATCAGAACGAGGACTTTGATGAAGACGCTCGCCAAGCATTTTACAACAAAGCATTCATCATCTCCCCCAATTCGAATCGCATGGGCTACCGTCTTGAGGGCAATAACATTCGTCCACCTTACGAAGGCGTCCTATCAGAGGGAATTGCATTAGGTTCAATTCAAGTACCTAGCGATGGTAACCCTATTGTGCTGCTCAACGATCACCAGACTATTGGCGGGTATCCTAAATTTGGCTGCGTAGCTCGTATTGACTTACCTAGACTGGCACAGGCGAAACCCGGACAAAAAGTCAATTTTGTGAAAGGAGATAGACTAGGCTTGCAAGAAGTATGGTGCCAATGGGCTCAGTTTTTTGGGTATTAATACAACCACTGAGCCCAAACACAGCCGATTATGCAGGCATACCATAACGCACTGCTAAAGCTTGTGGATAGCCTCGCTCTTGAGTGAGTTTAATCGCGTACTGCTCGACCTCTTGTTCAGACCACTTCACAGCGACCGGATGCTGTGTTTCCACATTTTGGTTAGGATCGATGTCAAACCAGAATTGAAGCATTTTTTGCGCTGCGAGTAGTGTCGATGACGCTTTTACCACCTCTATTCTCGCGTAGTGGTTATCTTCAAAAGTCACATCTGCCGCTCTGAGTACTGGATCTGTTCCGGGAATTTGCTGAGCGCCAAATAATGCTTTTCCTCCTTTTACAGCAGAGTGATAGTCGGGTATGAACTGTGCCATGTGTTTGATGGCGTTGTTCGTTCGCTCTTCTAACACTTCTTCTCTCCAGCCGTTACGGATCTTCGAGAGTAAAGGCATAGGCAGTTCAGGTTGAGCAGATGAGTTCGTGCTCTCCACTAAACCATCTTCAAACAGCGTGATTCCTTTTGTCATACCATGAAGTTGAAAGTAACCATCGCCATAAGGCGTCAATTGAGCCATTCCTTTATCGGTTCCACGCGGGCCATGAAAAATAACTTCTGGCCATTGTTGTTGACAGTCTGCCCACCTCGTAACGTAAGCGGCTTTAAACTCCACCAACCTGTCACGCTTGGCACCAACTGTGTTGTCAATTGAGCCTGTTTCAAAGCCACACGCGTTAACCAAGTAGTCGCATGTCATCAGGTAATCGATACCTTCACGTTCATAGCCAAGTTGCCAGTGTTCCCCCATCCAATCGGCTTGCTTAAACGTTGCTTGTGTGAAGACCGAAGCATTAGGAAGCGTATCTAGTGTTAAGTTGGCAATTGCGGCGAGGCGAAAAACACTCCAACCATATTCTTGAACTGCGACAACAGGATACTTTAGCGCTTCAAGATCAGCATGTTGAGCAAAAGGAATGCACCACTCATCGAAGTTTGTAGGATGACTTGGTTGAGTACGTTGCGCGAGAGCTTCTAGCTCCGCTTTTGAATACAGTTTGTAGTATTCACTTGGCTCGCCGAGCACTTTATTACTCTCATCTTTATCAACGAGCGTTTGATAAGCACTTTTCACAACCTCTAATCGCGGAATTAGTGTGGATGGGTCTCCACCATCGGAATGAGGAACCGCGATGATTGTCGGACGAATATTCAGTGAAAGCGGATACAGGCGAACAGTATCAATAGATTGTGCTAACAAGTCTAAGCATTGTTGCTCGGAAATCTCTCGATATAAATTACCACCAGCATGCAAATGACAAATGGGTGGACCATTTACTAGTGATACGCCCTTCTCTATTACGGAAACTTTAAAACCCAGCTCCGCAAAATGAATTGCTGCTGTTGCACCTGCTACACCGCCACCAACAACAGCGATATGCTTATCTTTATAACTTGGAAACTCAGACTTCATTGCTTCACTAAAAATTTTATAAGGAAAATTCTTTACTAACGGTGGATTCTACTCGTGTTTGGACTTGATTAAAATCACAAAAAGTTCATGGGTTTGCGAAATATCCAACAGCGCCTGTAAAGTGCATTAAAGTAGAAAAAATTTGCGAAAAAGTACTTGACGACATGGTTAAGAAGACACTTTTTTGTGTCTATGTGAATAAGAATTTCACTGTAAGACCCATGGCGCAAAGCCTGCAGAAACACCCCACTTTTTACCCCATTTAGTTATCCCAAAAGTTATCCACTGTTTTTGTGGATAACTAAAATAAAAGTGTCATGGAGTGTTCCAAACTTGATAACACTCGCTGCGATTAAGTGTTTACTGGCGTTAACAATCTTTTCAACAAACTCATCACTACAAGTGCCAACGTAACAAATGTTACAAGCGGTAAAGCTATCCACAATTCGGGGTTCTCAGATAAGTAAAACACGTGCTTTCCGGTAGGTTAGCATGATTATCTGGATGATATACACATGTCATACGTCTGGTCATACACGAATGGTTCAAATTACCTAATAAAAAGAGGAAGATTTTTTTACATTTCTATCCGTTGCGAAGGGAAAATTTTTAGGAAGTCACTTAAAACCGATATACTACCGATTGCTCAAGAGATGGTAGAAAATGTATTAATCGAAACAAGGAGAATTGGGAAAATGTCTGTAGAGCTACTGAAAGCTATTGTTGATGACCAGATAGAGATTGCGTTAGATGCTGTTACAGCCGTTCTATATCCCCGTTCAATTCAAGGTAAGGCAGCTATCAAAGCTCACTACAAGCAGACTATAGGCGCGACCTTACACAATATGCAGGTAGAAGATGCAGAAGGAATGGCAAGCGAAGATCTAAGCCAGCATTACAAACATGTGCCTACTTTTAGAGAATCACAGGTTGATAAGCTTCGCCGTCCTTCGAATTTACCTCAAGCAGATGAAAACGATTGTGGTTTAGAAGAACATTATGAACAGCCTACCCAAGAGTTAGGACTACTCGACACATATAAAAAATCGATTGCTAACGCTCTAGCCAATGATGACCTAGTTACGGCTCACAACAACCTAGCTGCTTTAAAACAAAGTTTTGAGATTGGTACAGCGTCACAAACTGAGTTAGTAGATTCCCCAACCACACCGACTTTCAAAGAAGCCTTAGATCAATATATTCATGATAAATCGAGCAACTTGTACATTAATAAAAACAAGCCTGTTAGTAAGAAAGCCTCAGATGAAAAGATTAACTATCTATCAGGTTTAATTCTGCACTTGTTGAAGGATAAACCAATCGGCGACATCAACGGTAAGGATATTGATAGAGCTTTCAGGTTGTATAGTCAGTTCCCTTTAACCAAACACAACCCTTGGAAGTCGATGACCCTTGAGGAGCGCATAGAAGCAGCAGAACAAGGTGATGTTCCAGAAGGTGAACGTGTAGGTAAAACACTAGCTAGGATTAAAACGGCTGTTAATTTGTTTTTTGACCACTTTTGGCGTTTGGCTGTGATAGATAACAATCCAGTGAAAGATATGCGCTTTAATGACTTTGTTGGAGGTGGTGAACGTGGTTCATTTACAAAAGCTCAGTTGAATGACTTTCAAACCTTTGCAACGAATAATGATTTAGATGGTTTCAAAGTAGCGATCCTTCTTCAAATGTATAGTGGGATGAGGAATAGTGAAATCTCTAACATTCAACCAGAAGATATTAAGACTGAGCAAGGTGTTGATTACATACATGTAAGAGGAACTAAAACCATCAATGCTGAGCGTTACATCCCTATTCACTCTAAGCTAAAAGAGTTCGGTGTGGTCGACTATATTAAAGCAGGTGGTGAAATATACACCTCTCAAAGCATCACACAACGTTTTAATCGTTTGATGCAATCTCTCAGTATGTCTAAAGAAGATAGCAAAGGCTTACCACTAAGCTTTTACAGCTTTAGACATAACTTTGCTTCTGGTTTGGCTTCTGGTGGTGTTTCAGAGCTTCACATTGAATGGTTAATGGGTCACAGCCATACAGGAACAAAACAACGTTACATAGATAGAGGTGTTGAACACGTTCCATCATTAGCGGAGAGTATCAATTGCTTAAGCTATGAATTCATGTAGAACTACAGGCGGCCACGTTGCCGCCTTATTTACCTTTTAAGTTTGCACCTCGCAGCGTTTGCCAGTGTACAAAGTCATGTTCGTTAACTCTTACAAAGGGGTAAGGCGCAGCAAAATAGACTAACTGATTACAGCTAGTACAAAGGTGGGGGATCTGATTGTGTCTCGTTATCGGGTGGTCTTGCGATACACGATAAAAACCTTCACCACATTCACAACGGTATTCTACGAGCAATGCAGATTTTAACGGTCTGGTAAAATGGTTCTCTGTAAGCTTCATATTGACATCCTCACTTGCTCAAAATGCTAGAATACACTAATGCTGTATAAATACACAGTATTAGTCGAGATATTGAACTGGTAGCGGATCTTTATGAGAGTCTTAAGTATTTGCTGTACCGAACGTTTGTAAAATGAGTGAGGAGAGTTCCAGCTCTTAACCGATTATTGTTGCGTATAACTTTTTATTATAGGAAGTACTCTGGAAACTCTAATGTAAACCATTCAACCGATTTGCCATCGAACAGCTCTCTGATTTCGGCAATGTCATCTTTGTTGTGCAGGTAAAAGGAGATATCGATAGGAGTGCGTATATCAATAAATGGGTCACCAATCATTAACTCCCCAACCTCACCACTTTCAAGATCTTTTACTTGCTTACCTTCCGTTAGTATCAGCTTTGACATGTTTGTTCACTTTCTCTCTAAAACAATCGCTAGTTTACTTTCGATTGACTAACGACGATGTAAGTAATAACTATGACATGCATTAGGTTTACCACCACAAGAGATAGGATTACCTTCAACCACCACATTGAAATACCTACCAAAAGCATCATCAAACAAGCACCAAATGTAGCTAATAGGAAGATTATTGCTGCACCATACAAGTTGAAGAAAACAGACAAGTAACCGTTGTTTCTCCATTCACTAAATGTTGGATTTCTTGATACAGAAAGTAGATAAGCTCCAATCGCAGCTATAAACCCTGTCATAGTTATACTGAACGTTGTTACTATACCTAACATTGTGGGTATATTGGCAGGATTAATAGCTGGGAAAAATGGAGTACCTTTTATCCAAATAATGAAGTGGTAGATAGCGAGAATCATAGGAACACCTAGGAACGATAGTCCCCACACTCCTCTCTTCCACCATTTTTCTTCATTATCGGTTAGCATTTCCATCGATTAATACTCTAGTAAAAATTTTTATTCTTAAGGTTAACCCATTTGGGACAAGGCGCAGATGTTTTTAGCTTGGAACTGTATTTGCTAAACTCTTGATTTGCCAATGTATTAACTTGACCATTTGCATAACTTTTATCTTGAATCTGAGTTTCAATAGTATTGCCAGATTTGGGATAAAGAATATCATATAGAATCATCGTCTTATCTAGTAAGATGTCCTTAATTGTTTCTTGGGCTGAGTGAGCCTTGCCTCTCAAATATACCTCTGCGAAATCACTGTTATTAGTATCGTTTTTGATGATCTCCAGCAGTGGATCTATTTGCGTTTTGATGTCAGCCCTACTATGAGCTTTACGCTTAACTTTTATCTCAATCTCTAAGTTGTCTGTATTACTTGTCGCATTTAAAAACGAAGCTAACTTACTGAATTGATTTGAGTCATCCCTCATTAACACTTTTGCTTCCGAAACTAAATTGATGTTCTTAACATTGTTCTTAGCTACGCCAGAGTTAATAGGCTTTAGTTCTAACGTGTATTCTGGTGTTTGTAGAAGACCATTGAGAACTTGATTCAAATAGTACTCTACATCTTCTTCTGTAGCCCCACCATGAGATGAGGCAATACCAATAACTGGTAGTTGGTCATCAAGGTGGACGTAAGTTACCTTTTCTAAACTGGCAGTGCCAATAATAGATTGTAAATCTTCAACAGTACCTGATGCTCTATCAAGCTTCCGATAGTTGTGTAATTGAGTTGGGGTCATCAAGTAGTAGACAGATAAGTAGGTAGCTGCCTTTGCAAAGTACAGCTTTCTAGAAGTTTTCTGATGAGTTTTCTCTAGAACAGCTTGTTGTTTCTGATAGGAGCAGTAAAAGTCGATAATGTCCTTCACACAAATCATGCAAGTGGTGCCTGATGATTTGAACTTGATCGTATAGGTATAGTAATTAAGCTTCATTGTGTATTTTGTTTGTGAAATTTGTTTCACTTAGTATACAAAACTTATTGCTTAATAGTATTGAAGTGGTTCAAAAACAACAGATGAACTTTTTCTGAAGCAGTGAATAGTTCCTTCAGCAATCACCAAGTATATGATCAATTACTCTGTCCAAATCCCATTATGATCTCACAACCAACAACCTTTTCTTTGTTGTAGAGCTTCACAGCATCATTGAACGCTTGTGTGAGTTCTTCTTGTGTTGGTGGCGAAAAAGGTAAGCCTGTATTTTCAACAAATTGCTGTAGTACAAAAATCAAATGATTGAACCCACCAGTTTTTAGAACGCTAAACAGTGTTTCATGCTCAGTCAGAAGAAATCCAAACAAAGCTTCTGAAGTATCGGTAGAGGTTAGGCTGATTAATGGACAGTATACCCCTTTCTCTTGGATCTCTTCTTCACTGTAACCAAGGTGTGTTAAGTATCTGTATAACAGTGAGATGTGCTCACCAATAAATCGAATTTGCATAGTACACCTCTCGATTAAAGTTTAGGGAGAAGAGAAGATTTACTATCTTTTGGTGCTGTCTTTTCTGCTTCTTTGACAGCTTCAAGAGCTAAGACAATCTGCTCACTGTCTTTGATAGATTTTTCTAAATCTGTAACCAGTGATAAGGCCATTTGAACCGCTTTCAATTGGACTCCTGAAATATCCTTGTTCTTACCTGTGGCGGCGTCGAGGATAACCTTTGTGAGCTTTGGGAATGCTTTCGTGAGATCACCTAAGCTTTTATTTTTCTGCGTAATCAGGTCTAGGATTTGATCTAGTTGCTGGTCAAGAATTCGCTGGTTTGTATTTTTTGGTTGAACTGGGATGTTCACTGTTACGGCTGACATTGTGTTGTTTCCTTATTTTTATAGGAGGTTGGCTTTTGTGTATAGTTCATGAGCTTCGAGTTTTAGTAACTTCACTGTGTCTTTGAATCGACTAGAAATTTTATAAACGGTTGTTAGTGTCGGGGATGAGTTGTGTACGGCTGGCTGAAGCTTTACCACTTGCTTAGGAGTTAGGTTCAAACCTAATAACCAGACTGTGATTACCGTACTCTCTGCGATCCTTGGTGTATCACCTATCAATGAGAACGTAAGAGTTCTTAAATCTGATTGAATTAATTCTGCAAGGCGTTGTTTTGCTGTCATTGGGATACCTTGATGTGTTGAAATATCGTGTAAAAAGGTGTGCTGCTTACTTTTGTCCAAATACGCCAACATTTAACATAATTTACTTGTATTTCAGTATCTTATGAAAGTTCTTGGTGTGCTGCTTAAAATTGGGGTATTTGGACTAGTTCGGGAAGGATGGAAATATTTCTATATGTCTAATTATACCATAAACAACATATTTATTCTTAAAAATACGCATATTTATGAAATTAAATTTGACACATAAGCATTTAAAATATTGGCTCTGGTGTAGATATGGCAAAATATCTAAATGGATAGATAAGGTAATGCTGGCAAGGTTTGGAAATTCAAAATTGAGAGATCGACTCACTGAGCACGGCACACACCCCCAGATGTGAAAATCGTAGAAATGTAGAAATATTTATGCACCTTACCTGCATACAGAAGACACTCTATTCAAACACCCCACTCTATGTACGTCCGTACAAGCACACACAGCCGCTTTAGGACAACTCGATGCAAGTGCATTCTTCACACAATTAACCTTCTCTCAGAAGCGTACATAAGCTTTAAACACTACCCTTTGCAACGATGTTGCAGCTACAATACATTGTCACGGTGTGACCAACATAATTTCATTAAACAATACAAAAATGATTATGTGCGCACCAAACCACAATCATACACCAAGCCTTATACAGTAAGGGATTCGAGCGTTTTATTACCGTAATAATAACATTTCAAGTGCGCGATAGATCCATTATGTTAAATTAGGCTGTTCTAATATTTATGAATTGAGGTTGAATGGTGTATTTTCGATAGTTTTCTATCTTTAAAGTTGGGAGTTTTGAACAAGAAAAGTTTGAAATTATTTGCACTATATTGGGGCATTGCAAAAACAGGTAGCTTTGTATAGATACCTCACCAACATCGTATATAAAGATAAATTAGAATTTACTAATGCACTGTTCATTATCTCCCTCCCTCTAAGCACATCCTAATCAACATCAATACAATCACACCAATTCACCGCTAAAACGCTTGTCTGAGCCGCATAGAAGCATTTGCTCACCAATTACCCCACACTCACACATCCAGTGCACAAATCGACTTAATATCAGAGTATTTGCATTTATATTGCACAAATGGGTTATATGCATTTCTTGAATTATTATTCAGCATCGAATGTTGCATTTTTGGTAAACTGATTACCATTTATGAAAAGTTTTAATCTGTGGGGTAAGAATGGATAGAGAGGTTTGTTTAGCAAGTAATAAGAAACCTATCGTTAATAGGTGTATTGCTTAATTTCACTAGTAATGACCTCTTTATCATCCACTATCGACTACTTTACAGAACCAACAACGGGTCAAGAATACGCCTAGTTACTGCACTTACATCGGCACAATCTCGGATAGATTTTACTTTTAAGGCTTCTTGATAATGTGGAAATACATGATCGTAAAAGTCATCTAAAGATGGTGCATTATTCAAATCTGTAATAACCCCATTATAAACTACGGTTTTCATCTGCTTATAAGTTTCATCCCAGTTTTTACTTCTATCACTTAGATTAGAATTAGCGATAATACTAAAAGCAGTTTCTGCGTTTTCTAGATAACTCCGATCTTCAATCGGTGAGCCGATATCATTTGAATATCTGCTGATAGCAGCACATGTCAGGTTAGACGCTGTTACTCCCAAGAGCACTTGGTTTTGTTCTTCCGTTAATTCTAAGCTAGGGATAGATACCGATTCATAGTCACCACAGCCTGATATTGCTATTACCAACAACGTTGTAACGTATTTTCTTTTCATCATAAGCCTCATCTATTAATCTGTGCATCTTACGGCACCGTGGGGATCTTTCTTACAGATTGATCCGTCCGACCCCCTCAAGTTTCCGTGAGCATCTTCTCGCCACGTATTACCCTTGTTATCTCTAATGATTCCGTTTACATCAGTCTTATATATTGAGCCGTCTGAGCCTCGTATAGCTCCATGAGCGTCAACCTTATACGTTGTTCCGTCCGATGATCTAACAGTGCCTTGCGTGTCCGTCCTGTACCTTGTCTCTACCCCATTGGAGTCCTTACAACGTGTTATTCCTATCGCATCGGTTTTACAGATGCTTTCTGCTTGTCCAGTAGCCGTAAGTAAGCACATAGCAGCCAGCAATAAACGTTTCATGGTGATGTCTCAGCGTTGAACAGAGTTAAAAGTATCATGAGGTTAAGTATAGCAATGTGTTGGATTACGACACTGCGAACTCTTTGAATAACACAAGATTTATGAAAGCAACACACAGCCCCTTTAGGGGTTAGATGAACACATCACACATGGAAAGTGAAATAGCTTGTCTATGAGCTTTACAGGTGGGTTGTATCGTGAATCTTACATACACATAGATAGCGGAGCTATAAAACACATTCACTATCACGAAGTGATAAACACACAACATGTGTAAGCGGAGCTTAAAGACAACACAGGGTTTCTTTTCTTAGTGAACACAGTGAACATAGAAAACACATAAGCGTAGCGTTGAGGACGAGGTTACGAGTCTCTTCTATATAACATATTAGTAAGCCCTTTAGGGCAGACGAACACAGTGAGTCTCTGATCTTACATATCTATATATTAATATTGTTAATACAAATATTACTGTGTTGGTTAGACGAACATGGTGAGTCTTGAGTGAGCACAGCGAACGAGATCTAACATATGGTGTTTAGGACGAATGTAATGAGTCTATGAACGTAGTGAAGATCTGACATATATTGGTTTGACGAGTTTACGAGTCTCTGATCTGACTTAGTATTATCTATATATAACATAGGTGACCTCTAGCGGGCAGTTTTGAGGTTAAGATTGCCTAAATTCAGGCACTTTTACTTATTGGTAGGATAAATCTGCCTGAAATCAGGCAAAGTTTAGATATGTAGAAATAAAAGATTGCCTAAATTTAGGCAGAAATACAGACTGGTTTCACAAGAGTGCAAAGTGTTGTTTCAGCTAAGAGGAAGATTAGGTAGATCACGACATTTCAAAATTAATTGAAAATAATTTCACCTTACCAAACATCATTCTATAAATAGCATTCTGTTAATCTCCTATATTTTTTATGAAAAGTCTGTGTTTGGACAGATAAAACCACTCCAATAAATTTAATATCTAACAGTTAAACGATTCCTAGTGATAAGCTCTAAAATTTGCAAAATAATCTAGTTCATGAGATTATTGAAACATCGCTATCACAAACAAAAACAGTAGTCAATGACAAATAACAAAAGTTCTTGACAAAGATCTCATATCTTGGTATGATTATTGTATAGTTTGAAATTAACCAATCAAATTACCCTGCTCTATCGGTCATCCTGACCACCTAGTTACACCTACTCCGTAAGGTGACATCACCACAATCTAACCTTTGCAACTGTGCCTTTACACGAAGGAATCACACAGGGGCAGTTTTCGTGTATCTGCTATATAAGGAAATCTTAAAATGAACGACATTATTAATAACATTCCCCAGCTCGATTGGGATTACATCCGATACCAACTAAAGCGACTTGAGCGAGATGAGATAAAGCGCACCGCTATTGTGAGAACATCATACCGCAACCCAGATGACCTGCTCTTGTGTATGCAAAATGACATCATTCTGGCTCTTTATTACCGTCAACAGAAACAGGAGACAACAGCATGCTAACACCAGAAGAAATCAGAGAGATTGAACTTGAATGCTACCTAGAAGAAGTGGAAGCCCTAGAGGGGCAGATTCCGTGGGAATGGTTATCTAAACGACCACAAGTTAAAGAGTTAGTAAAATCGTTAGGTCTACTACCGCAAACGCACTAATAGGAGTAACACTCGTGAAAATTCAACTCAAACACCCATACGACAAATTGGTTGGTGATTTGGCAGATCAGACAGGACTCAGCCCGACTCAATTAACAATCGAGCTAATGCAGCAATTACAACGTCAACTTTCTGAAACAAGTGCCCAAGTGGAGGCAAAGGAGAATACAAGTGGTAAGCGACTATAACAAGAATATTGGATTTGTTCAGATTGATGCTAGATATACGCTGGCAACTGGATTTAAGAATAAAAAGACAGGAGAGATCATTCCTTTTGATGGTGTGGACTTCAAGATCATTACCTTTATTACTCAACGTGAAGCCTACTTCAAGAACGTTAAACATTCTCCCTACTTCGAAAGCCTAGACAGGATTTGCACTGCTGTTACTGGTAGTTCATATCGTTCTAGTGGAAGTAACAGAGCACGTATAAAAAAGCTAATGCAGATTGGTTTACTTGATGTGGCAACAACTTCTAAAGGTTCGATTAAAAATGCTGGTAAGAAGTCAATCCGAAAGCTTGATAATGTGTTGAAAGATTACGATCTGGTAAACCCTGCCCTTTCTACTTTCGATACACCAGAAGCAACCGAGCAACGTAATGAGGCTAAAGCTGAACGATTAGAAGAACAGAAAAAACGAGAAGAAGACAGAAAGCAACCTTGTTACGGAACAGAATCATACTTCACCGAACACCCACACGTCGAATGTTATATGTTTGCTCTTACGGAACCAGATGGTTATGACGACGAAACAGATGCAAATTTCGGATTTGTCGATGATATAAACACTACAACTAACGATCCATGCCCTACTTACTATATGTGTGCTGCAGAGTTAGCAAGTTACAAACAGTGTTTAATGGTGGATGAAGAAACAGAAGAACGAGAGGACGCAGCAGTATATAGTTTTGTTCAGTCTAGTGATGGAAAGCCCGAACCAGTTAAACACATGGCACCTGTTGAAGCAGCAGAGGCAACAACAACGATTGTTGAAGCACCAACAGAAGTAACAGCACCGAAAGGTGACAAGTCCAAGCTGGTCAGCCTGATCGGAAACGTTGATGTTTCAGATATAGATGTTGAATCTAAAGGAGTTGGTTGGTTTGCTGCACCACTCGCCAGAAATGAACTTGATGTTGCAGATACAAAACGTTGGTTGAAAGTGTTGCATACACATTTCTGGGATGACTACTCACCAGATCAAACAATTGTAGAGGCAATACGTCAAAAGCTCACTTGTGATTGTTGTAAAGGTAAACTCGATAACTTCGGTTGGTGTCAAGACAGCAAGTGTCCAGAAAGCGACAGGCTACCGTTCTAAATGATAAAGCATCATCCCTTCCCTTTTAAACCCTCGTCAGTGCAACGCTGACAATTAGACCAAACGCTAGACCCACAACTAAAACAAACCTGATACATGCTTGAATGAAGCACAATGTAGGGCTACTTGTATGTATCACTCCAAACAAGAGGAAACAATGATATGAACACTAATGACACTTTTATTCTTTTAAAACCAGAAGAAGCGGAAACGCTGTTCATAACTCAAGATCGAGATATTGCCCTTGATATCTTAAAAAGCTCAACACCTGAATCATTAAGCTGGTGTGAACTCGAACTCAATGAAGAAGTTCAGGAGAGCATATACTTATACCTTGATGAATGGATCGATATGAACGATATCAAGATCCCATACAAAAGGATTGAACATGGTGGTTTTGCTTATGACCCAATTACAGTAGATGAGTTTGTTATTATCCTACGTGATTACCCCGATGCTGCAAGCAAACTGATTGAACTATCAGATTTAAGAAAATATCCGGTGTTGATGGAACAATTCTCACTATTGGCAACAGAACTTGAACGTGAAGTTTATGAAATCTATCAGAAATTCCCATTGAAAGATAAGTAACAGCAGCCCAATACAACCCTCTGTAACACCCTCAGAACCTATCTAAATAAAACCTAATATATTGCCCTATCTATACGTGCTGAAACGCTTGTAGACACACTCACGCACGTAATTTGGGGCAGAAATAACTATAAGGATAATAACGTGAAGAAATACCGAATCAAAGCAATCAGAAAGAGCCGTAAACGTTTTAACTTTTCATTATTGAACAAATAAGAGGTGAACTAATGGAAGACTTAAACAACAAATATGAACTTCTATACTCAAAACTCGAACCAGTTAAGCAAGAAAAGTTAAGAAATATTGTTGATCAATGGTTGCCTCAGTATAAGCAAGATTTAAATACAGTTTTGGAAGAACACCCAAACCTACACCTTGTACAGTCCCCAGTACTAGTGCCTGTTGGTGGAGGTGTTGCAGTGAGTAAGATGCGCTTTCAAACCTATCTCAAGAATTCAAAGACAGATACAATTTTTTTGTTAGATGTTGGTTTGTATTCATATAAAGAGAAAGGAGAAAAGGAGCGTGTACCATTTATTTTAAAATGGCTGGAACGAGCATTAACGCCACGAAAGAAGAAAAAAGAACCTAAGAACCTTGTTGAACGCTTCGAGTTAATGTTGAAATCCTTCGATAACGGCAGTGACTTGAAAAAGTGTCTTGATACCCTGCACGAATTAAACATAGTTTTACGTCCACACCTTAAAAATATAATGAAAGGTGTACGAGGTGCTCCTACCGTTTACGATTGGCGTTATAAATGCAATATATCAAAAGAAAAAATTAAGACTCTTATAAACAACCTAACAGAATAACTTTTCCTAGCACAACAAAAAGCAAAAGTATATATTATTTTCAAATTTATTATTGTATAAAAATCTATTATTTGGTATAATGGTTGCATAGAGTAAATAAAAAGACATAAGACTTCTTTTATATGTTACCTCTAGTGTTGCAATGCTTCTTCAAACATTCCTCATGTTTACTCAGCTTAATAGTAGTGACGGGCACCTCCTTTCCTTTAGCTATTGTTTTAAGTTGAGGTTTTGCAAGATTGAATTGTAATCAAAATGTTTACAATACTCTATATACCCCTATTCACCTCTCCAGTGAAATAAAAATAAGTTATACCCTTACCTAATTTAAATCAAACCTAATCAAATTAATGGAGACAAAACCATGCGAAAACGGCTTTTGTATAACTCTCCTGAAGCTTTACTCGATGAGCTTATTACAGGCAAACGAACAATCCAAAATACTTACATATTACGTTATCGAGCTTTAAACGTTTATGATGACTATGAGCAATTTCAGATCATAGACGAAGCTATAAAAATGTATCAAGCATCAAACAAAATAAAATTAATCGATTTCTAATCTATCCCCTACCAATAGCAGCAACACTATAATAATAAAAAGGAAGTAACATGAAGCTAAATGAGCTTATCGAACTGTACCCACATTTTACCAAACAACAATTAATTAGACTCCGCACCACTTTCAATAATATTAAATCTAGATGTAATAGTAAAAGTCATCATCATAAGCACTATCACCATGTTGATTTCAACTTTACAGCTTTAAATTCATTTATCGACTTCATTTTAAGTGAAAAAGAAAAAGGTCGAGATTATTTTCAGATTAAAGATCCTAATATTTGTCGAATCTTTGATCAAGGGGCGTATTCCCCGACCAATTGCATTATCCGGAGCAGAAAGGCCAATATTAGAGAAAGTTCTGGATATGAATTCAAGATTTACGACAGTCTGACTGGAAAGGTCGAGTATTTTAATAGTGTGAGGCTTTTCTATGAAATCAACAAGAATGTATTAGACATTTCACTCGCTACATTATATCGACGTATCAAAGATAATAAGATTATTAATGTAAACGATGGCGTAACATTTGGCTATATCAAAATTTCCTACATCAAATAACTATAACAAGGCATATCATGAATTACCTTTCAAAAGAAATCTTATCACGACCTCAATTAGCGAGTGTTGAACTTTTTACAACTGTTAGTGAGATTCTTGAAGATCGAGAACTTCGAAAGCAATTAGCCTCTGATAATAGCGGTTTTAAATCTACAAACACTTTGATTAATAAAATTGAATCATTACCTAACACGAAGGTTTTAAATGTAGAGGGTGCGTGTACTTACCGCAGCAATCCGTATCAAATGTTGTGTGGTGGGTGCAGTTATCAAGACCTTGTATCACAAATGGAAAGCTATGCAGCTAATGGAGTTAAAACCGTTGTCATGCTTGCCGATTCTGGCGGCGGTGAGGCTATGGGAGTGTTTCAAGCTGCAACCACAATCAAACGTATTGCCAAAGAGAATAATATTAAGCTCATTGGATACTGTGATGGAATGGCAGCCAGCGCTTGTTATGCACTTTTAGCGATTTGCGAGAGCATTTATACACATCCTATGGGTCAGCTTGGTTCTATTGGTGTAGTTGTTCAGCTTACTGATACATCAAAAGCTCTTGATATGGCGGGAATTAAAAGAATTTTCGTATCTGCAGGTGAGTCCAAAATTAGCGTGAATGAATCAGGGCACTTCAAAGATGAGTTTTTAGCAGACCTTCAGCAAAGCGTCGATGAACTTTATACAGATTTTATCAATCATGTAGCATCTAACCGCCCTATGTCAGCTAAACAAGTAAGAGATACGCAAGCTAAGGTTTTCTCTGCCAATAAATGTTTAGATATTGGCTTAGTCAATGGAATCAAAACACCAGATGAGTTTCTTCAGTTTTTGAAAAATTCAAAACTACATCAACCTGTTAATTCACAAACAAAAGCGTCTACATCAACCTCTAAACCAACTTCAAGTACTTTAACTGGCTATGAACGTGCTAAAGCCGTAGCACAAGCAAGTGTTAAGCCCGTAGTCAAGAGTGATGAGCCAGAACCAGAACTAACTTATGAGCAAGAAAAGTTAGAACACAAACTCAAACTTGAAGCAGCAGTTCGTAGAGCAGCGATGAAACGTAAACAAGAACAAGGTGGTTTGTAATATGGCAGAAGAAACCAAACTAGTTTTACAGAAACTCCGTACTCTCCAATCCCTAATTAAAAAACAAAATAAGGATAACAATAAATGAGCATTGCAACCGACACCTTACCAAATATCCAAACTGTTGAAGAACTTATCAAAGAATATTATCGCACTCAAGTGACTAAACCAGAACAAATTGATCAGGAACGTGTTGATAAGGTGGTTAATTTCAACCTAGCCTCTTATAACCTTCCTTTTATCAACACGTCCGCACCTAAAGCATTTAGTTCACGTAAAGATGAAATTACATACCTTTTAAGCGGTAGCAACCTTGTTAAAGAAAATAAACTGTGTGCATATCACCACGAATTTATCCGAGAAGGATTACAACAGCTTCTAGTGACTCATGATGAATTGTTGAAAGAAGGATATAAAACAGTCTCTAGTCAAGAACACAATTTATTCCATCAATTGAGTGTTAATAAGCTTATCATGAAGAAGCATGATTGCTTGATTAAGGAAGATATTAAAACTATCAAAGAACAAGTTGTATCTCTTATTAATGAACTTTATGAGATTGAACGTAAAGAAAAAATGGATGTTGTAAAAGCAACGAATTGGGCTCAAAACAAGCATTCTGAACAGCAAGCAGCTTATGATAAAGCTATTGCTGAATTAGCAGCTAGTGAAGCTAATAGCCTAAATGATATGTATGTTAATTTCTCACAATACTTTGATAGCATTGAGTCAAGAGATTATTGGTTCTTTGATGAGTTAAAAGATATGTGTGGAAACGCCTCAAACAAAGATATCGAAGAAGTTCTTACCCATTTAAATTTCATCCCTCTTCGTAAATATCTCGCTGATGATAAACAGCATAAACTTTGGGTGAAAGAAAGTGAAGCTGAAAATCTAGACTATAAGAGTATCCAATATAACAAATAAAATGATAACTGCCCCTTTTAACTAAGGGGTGGTTTATAAAAAGCCTATGGAATTTATACAACTACCTCCCCTCCTTCTGATCCTCATCCCTATTCTAATTATCAATACCCTATTTGGTAAACCAAAAGAGAAAGATCCTAAAGAGGATTATCGAACAGTATTGAAGAAGATAAAGAAGATTGTGGATGAAGAACTGAGAAAATAAGGAAGATTTATGATTACACCCACATATATTATGGATAACAACCTTGGAAGATTTTACGCCGATGCGTTTACTGAGGTGTTACCCAGTTATCAAGCTAATGCTACCAAATACCCAGTAAGCGATAAGAGCGTTATCACTTCAAATGTAGTTAAGAGCAACCCTACATTATCACTTACCTGTTACGTTGGTAAGAATCCCCTCTCAAATATAAATGGTAATTTGTTAAGTGTTGATGACAAACGCCCTTTGAATGCGCATGAAATTCTACTCAATTGGTTTAATAGAAGCACTAAATTAACGATAGTGAATGAATTTTATAACCTCAAAGATTACGTCATTGTTAAATACACCCCTAAACAAGTTGGGACAACAGATAGTATGGAATACCGTCTGATCTTAGAGCATGTCCGCAATGTCTCTTATGAACGAGGCTACTTATTAACGTTTGCAGATGAACAAAAGACACTCGATGCTCAACGAAAAACCAACAGCACTAATAGTGGCTTTAGTGGCAAGGTGAACGAATTACCTGACCTCTATAAAGACGGTTATGTGAGTTTGATGGGGCTAGAACAAAAATCGAACGAACAAGTGATTAAAGAATTTTTTAACAGAGAAGGTTAATAATTATGGCTCGACAACTCCATAAATTTACAAATACCGTTGCATGGAAATTAGATCGCCCCAGTTGGAACTCAGTATTAAAACAGTCCAAGCAGCTTGCAAGACAACTTGAGAAAGCTAACCCTGAAAATGTTCTTGGTGTTGGTGGTTCTCCTAGAGCTAGGCGACAACGACAACAAGATCAAGATTCTCACATAAAACATTATCGAAAATTACAGCTTGAACAAGAGAAATTCGAAGCTACCCAGAAGAAAGTGTTGCTACGATTTGCTCAATCCACAAGTACAATTCGTGATATGGGTGTTGCTGAGAAGAAAGTTTTACTGAACAAGCTCAAACAAGCTTCAAGCACAGAAGAATTGCTTCACCTTGAGAAACGATTGAAAAACCAAATCTCAGATCGCAACCGCCGCGAGAAACAAAGGACACGAGAACTTGCTAAACAGAGCGCACTTATAACCCATCAGCACAATGAACGCCGTAAGGCGGCAGCGTCATCACTCAAACGTGCTGGTATGGCAGCAGGTTTAACGGTTGGTAGTTTAGCCGCTTTAGGCGCACAGCAGAGTTTACAACGAGCTACCGAGCTGGACCAAGCCATTAAAAAGAGTGGTTTAGATGCTATCACGTTTCAAAATATTAGCGCCGCCTCAGAAAAGTTCGGTTTATCAATGGACAGCGTTTCAGACCAGTACAAAGACTTCGCAGACAAGCTCGGAGACTACCAACTAACAGGTGGAGGCGAATTCTCCGATGTGGCTGAGTGGTTGAAGAAGAACAATAAGATCTCCGAGGAGATGCTAAAAGAGCTAAAACCTCTCGAAGCAATGAAGTTGATTCAAGAAGAAGCTAAACGCCGTGGAACGGATATGAATAAGCTCACGTTCCTCATGGAAAGTTTCGGTAATGACGCAATCCTCCAGTTCAAAGCGATGGCTAATATTGAGGAAATTCGAGCACAACGAGAACGATTTAACCTCAACCTCACACAGCAAGATATTGAAACATTAGTAAAAGCACGTCAAAACATTTCGTTAATCGGGGAAGGGTTTGGTCGCCTAATGGATGAATTTCTTGTTGGGTTTGGTGGAGGTAATATCAACTCCATTATGACTGACTTAAAAGAATTACAGCCTACTTTCCGACAAATGGGTGAATCTGTAAGGTCTTTCGTTAACACAGCAGTTAAACATGGTGATGAGATTATCACGATTGGTAAAACAATTGCTTCAATTTGGGTCGGTTCGAAAATCTTCACTGTATTAAGCGGTGGCTTGAGTGTTGTAAATACATTAACAAATGCATTCAAAGGTTTGTTCAAGCTTATTAGCCGTGCAGCAAGTGCACTAGGTCTTGGTAGTGCAACAAGTGCAAGTGTTAAAGGTGGTGCAGCCGCACGAGCAGCAGGTGGAGCACGAGCAGCAGCAGGTATGGCAGCAAGAGCTAACCCTTGGTTAATGGGCGGATACGCTGTATATGAGGGCAGAAAAGGCGGCTTGTTAGATCCTGAAAACTTTTTTGGTAAAAATAAATATACCGAGTTCTTAAATACAAATATCTTCGATCTACTTGGTCGTGCTGGTAAAGAGATTAGTTCAATTCAAACACAACCTCAAAAAGTAGATGTAAATCTTCACGTTCGTTCTGATGTTGATAATTCTGGTAACATCATCCCTGTTGTTCGTGGTGAAATTGACCGCGCTGAGGATGATCGAATGGTGGCATTTTATAGCAACCTATCACCTTCAAACTAGAATCTAAGATATGACATTACCCCACCTTATTGGTGGGGTTTTTTATGTCTAGAACTACACGTAAATCAACTATGAAGATTTGACAGACTCATTAAAATTGTCATACGCTGATGATATCAGTGGTATACAAATTCAAGCATTATCATGTAAGCCACTGATTTAATGGGCTGAGAGTCCCACTGTTTTTGTGGATAACTAAAATAAAAGTGTCATGGAGTGTTCCAAACTTGATAACACTCGCTGCGATTAAGTGTTTACTGGCGTTAACAATCTTTTCAACAAACTCATCACTACAAGTGCCAACGTAACAAATGTTACAAGCGGTAAAGCTATCCACAATTCGGGGTGAATTTGTGCATTGAGATCGAATCCATATGTCATGACTGCGGCCACACAAACTTCCGCAGCAAATACCGCAACACCACTAGCAATCAACGCCATAATTCCGTACTCGGCCCACAGGGTTGTGTTGATCCGTTTCTTACTTGAACCTAATGTGCGATACAAACGAATCTCTTGTTGGCGTTGGGACAAGCTTAACCTCAGTAGCGTAAAGATGAGCAGCAGACCAGCAACAACGCCTAAAAGAGCAAGGATGGTGATTGCTGATACGATTTGCTGAATCAAAGCCTGAATTTTCTCGCCCATAGTTCGGATATCTAAAACAGAGACCGTTGGGTGAGCACGTGACATTGACGTCAACAACGCTTCATTTCCTTCTTCAATCCTATAACTGATGAGGTAAGAACCAGGTAAATTAGCCATCACGTCAGATGAGAAAATAAAATAAAAGTTAGGCTTCATGTCACGCCATTCGACATAACGGATGGTATCTACTACTGCATCGTAATTCTGGCTGTTTATTACAAAGCGCAGCGTATCACCGAGTTTTATGCCTAAGTCATTTGCTACATCCGCTTCTACAGATACACTCCCTTTGTTTGTCCATTCACCCGAAAGCACATCATTATATTCTGGTAGGGTATCTCCCCATGTCAGGTTTAGCTCTCGACGTATCGCGTCAGAACCTTCTCCTTCGTAATCAATCTCTTTGACGTTTTGACCGTTAATCTCTGTTAGTCGTCCACGAATTATTGGATAAGCTTGTGACCGCGTAACTCCATTTTTATCTAGGGTTTCTAGGTAGTTATCGAGCTCATAATCACCAATGTTCAAAGCGAACACATTTGGCGCGTCTGCAGGTAAGGTTCTCTCCCAATCCGCGAGAATATCGCTGCGCACAAGCCAAATGATAGACAGCAACATCAAAGATAATGCCAAAGCACCAAACTGTAGGCCGCTGGTTACTGGCGTCCGGTTGATACGACTCAACGCAAGCTTCATTGCAGGATGGGTTGACACACGTGCAAACAGCTTTGTGAGTGTGACGCTAACTGCTGCGAGTACCACAAACTGTACCGCTATACCAGTGAGCACGATCCAAACTAAGGTGTTATCTGCATACAGTAAAAGCAGTGGAACAACGGGAACTAGAACAAGTAACATTCGCTTCCAAGAACGTTGCGCTTTACCCTGCTGTAGCACTTCTAACGCGGGAGTTTTAATCAAGCCTAACAATGGTATACCGAGAGCAGGCACCGTAATCAAGACTGCTGAGATAAATGCCACCAAAAATGGTGTGACGCCGTAACTAGGGAGTGGCTCGGGTAATAAGTCTTTGAGTGGAATGCGTAATAAATATTCCAGCCCGCTCCCTAACAATAGACCGACGACACTGGCACTAATGAGAAGGATTGTGACTTGAATAAATAACCACTTTTCAATCCATCGGCGGCTCGCACCAAGACTTTTCAACATCGCGATAGTTTGTGTCCGGCTGTTCACGTAATTTTGACAAGTAAGAACCAATGTTGTCGCCGCCATAATGATGACAATTGCTACTGTCAACGACAGATACTGCGTCGTGCGTTCAAAAACCTCATTACTACGACTGGCAGTATCTTGCGTGCGCCAGCGATCGCTCGGAGAAAGCTGCGTATCATCTTGTAAGCTCTTTAGTGTTTTATCATCGGCTTGTAAAAATAGACGGTATTGAACTCGACTCCCAACTTGAATTGCTCCTGTTTTATCTACGTCACTTTGATGAATGTATGCAGAAGGCATTTGCTGAAATGGATTAAAGCTCAAGCCTGGTTCCATCAATACTGCGCCTGATACAGTAAACTCGGCATCGCCTATCGTGACACCGTCACCTGGCTTTACGCTTAGTTGAGTCATAATCCGCTCATCAAGCCAGAGTTGGTTCTCTTTAACGCGACCGGCTGGATTATTTTCAAGAACGAGCTCTCCCATTAAAGGGTAATTATCATCCACCGCCCTTACAGAAATAAGCTGCATACCATTATCGCTAAATGCCATAGTGGCAAAGCGTGTCATCGTCGAACGTTCAAGGCTTTCAGTCGAGGCTAACAACGTGTCCGGAATGGGATTAGCAGACACAAACACCGCATCTGCCGTTAATGCGTCCTTCCCCTGCTTGACGATCACCTGCTCCATTCGTTCTGCTAATGCAGAAAGCGCAAAGATACTCGCAATCACGAGAATAAGAGCAACGCTAATAGGCCAAAGATTCCCCTGCCTTATTTCGCCGAAACTCCAGCGTATCAAGCTTTTATTCGACGAGTGCTGTGTTGTACTGTTTTGCTCTGTGGATGTTGCTTCACTTGATGATACTGCAGACATTACATCTCCTCCTTAAGCTCACCCGCCTCCATACGATAGATACGGTCACATCGGCTTGCTAGATGACCATCGTGTGTTACTAAAATCAGAGTTGTCCCGTGCTGTTCATTAAGATCGAATAGCAGCTCAATCACTTTGTCTGCGGTTTGATGGTCAAGATTGCCGGTAGGCTCGTCTGCGAACAACAGCTCAGGCTGTGTCATAAATGCACGCGCTAGCGCAACTCGCTGTTGTTCACCACCAGATAACTGGCTTGGTAGATGATCGACACGTTTTTCCAATCCAACAGCAGCTAATAATTCCGCTGCTCTTGCTTCATCTTCGGCTTCACCACGTAAAAGACAAGGAAGCGTGACATTACGTAATGCACTCAAACTCGGGATTAACAAGAAACTTTGGAAAACGAAACCTAAAGAGTCAGCCCGAATTTTCGCACGTGCTTCATCGTCCAGTTTTGATAATTCATGACCTAATAAAGTAATTTCGCCTGATGTCGGCGTATCAAGACCAGCTAGCAACGTCATCAATGTTGACTTACCTGCACCGGAAGTTCCGACGATGGCGATTTTTTCTCCTTTTCGGATGTCAACATTTACGTCTTTGAGGATTGTTAATTGTTCTTGATTAGTAGAGACTTGTTTAGAAACCAAATTGGCTTGAACAATAGGTGCATTAAGTACAGGTGTTTGCATGATTCGTATACTTTCCTTAGTTCTATTTTTTTGCTTTTCCGCTACTGCACATGCGAGCGAAAAGCTACTTGTCTTGGGTGATAGCTTGAGTGCAGGCTATCAGATGCCGATCGAAGAGAGTTGGCCTAGCTTACTCCCTGATGCGTTGTCAGAACATGGTCAAGATGTAACAGTTATTAATGCCAGCATTTCTGGCGATACCACTGGCAATGGCTTAGCACGGTTACCTCAGTTGCTAACTCAGCATAGCCCTGACATGGTACTTATTGAGTTAGGTGCCAACGATGGCCTAAGAGGTTTCCCTCCTAAACTTATTACGTCAAATCTTTCAAAAATGATTACCATGATAAAAGATTCTGGTGCGGACGTTGTCATGATGCAAATTCGGGTTCCGCCTAATTATGGTAAGCGCTATAGCGATATGTTTTACGATATCTACCCTAAGCTTGCACAGCATCAACAAGTTGCCTTGATGCCATTCTTCTTAGAGCATGTTGTCACCAAACCAGAATGGATGATGGATGATGGCCTTCACCCAAAACCAGATGCACAACCTTGGATCGCTGATTTCGTTGCTCAAGAATTAATTAAACATCTCTAATTTTAATGGTCTAGCTCAATAAGTTTTACGTAACTTTACGTTAATCTATTTTCAATTCCACTCATCGAGGATAGATAACAACATGCGAATAGAACCGTTAATTCAAGGTGTTGTTGCTCGCTCTGCGCACCCCAAAGGGTGTCATGCATCTATTAAAGAGCAAATTGAATACGTAAAACACGCCCCACAGATCAAAAAAGGCCCAAAACGGGTTTTGATTATTGGTGCCTCCTCTGGTTTCGGCCTAGCGGCACGAATAGCCCTAACGTTCGGTGGCGCTAACGCCGATACCATTGGCGTCTCATTTGAGCGTGGCCCTTCAGAGAAAGGGGTTGGGAGTGCGGGTTGGTATAACAACGTCTTTTTTAAGCAAGAAGCAAATCAAGCCGGGCGTACCGCAATAAATATTGTTGGCGATGCATTCTCTGGTTCGGTGCGCAATCAAGTGATTGAAGCCATTGAAACGTACTTTGAGGGTGAAGTTGACTTAGTCATCTATAGCTTGGCAACCGGTGTTCGACCTAAACCTGAATCTGATGAGTTTTGGCGCAGTGTCATTAAACCTATTGGTGAACCTGTCACTGGCGCTTCTATCATGCTGGAGAACGATAAGTGGATAGAAACCACCTTAACGCCTGCAACAGAAGAGGAAGCCAATGCCACCATTAAAGTAATGGGCGGCGAAGACTGGGAAAGCTGGATTGACACACTCATCAATAACGACTCTATCGCAAACGGCTGCAAAACCATCGCCTTTTCTTACATGGGCCCTGACATCACGCACCCAATTTATCTCGATGGTACGTTAGGTCGAGCGAAAATCGATTTACACCAAACCAGTCATTCATTAAACCTCAAACTCGCCAACTTTGACGGCGGTGCTTACGCAACCGTGTGTAAGGCGTTGGTGACGAAAGCCAGTGTATTCATCCCTGCGCTAAGTCCCTACCTGTTAGCGCTTTATCGAGTGATGAAGGAAAAAGGTACTCACGAACGCTGTATTGAACAAATGCAGCGACTGTTTACTACGAAGTTATACGATCAAGAGAAAGTGCCAGTTGACGGCGAACGCTTGATTCGAATAGATGACTTGGAACTTGAACCGCAAGTTCAACAAGAAGTCCACGCTCTTTTAGAACAGATGAATGCTGAAAACTTTAAAGAGATTGGTGATTACCAAGGTTTTAAAGATGAGTTTATGAAGCTCAATGGCTTTAACTTTGAATATGTCGACTATTCGCAAGACATTTCTATTGAATCGTTAATGTCGCTTAAGCCTTGATGCTTGTTACCTGTTTCAAGGATGAGATATGTGACAACTATTCCTAGTCCTGAACACTTTTCAGGACTTTTTTTTGTTTCGAGCCCTAGCCACCCTATACTTAATTAAAAAGCGAGAACAAAATAGAGCAGTCTGCATTTTTAATTCACAGGAAGTGAAACCACGTAAAGGATGACCTATATGGGGAGATTGCAAACATTAGACTACGAAATCCCTGAGTCTATGCGAAGAAGTTGGCAGGAAATCGTCAACTTACTGGCTCAAATAACACACGTACCCACCACATTAATTATGCGTATCCATCCGGATCGCATAGAAGTAAATACATCTAGCGAAACTCTAGGTAATCCTTATCGTACTGGCGATGCAGAGCTGCTTGGTAACGGTTTGTATTGCGAGCAAGTTATAGAACAGAAAGGCGAGCTTGTAATCCCCAATGCGCTTGAAGATGAAGAATGGCAAAATAACCCAGACATCAAACTAGGCATGATTTCTTATTGCGGCTTACCGCTATTCTGGCCAAATGGGGAGACATTTGGAACAATCTGTATGCTTGACTCTGAGAGAAACGAGTACAACGATAGTTACCGTCAGTTGCTTGAAACTTTCAAAGATTCAATCGAAGCACAGCTTTCAGTTGTGTACCAACAACATAAACTTCAGCGACTTAACACCGAGCTAAAGAGTCGAATTGAAAATCGTACCACGGATTTAGCCCAGTTAAGTTACTCCTTAACACAAGAAATTGATCGCCGTAAAGCCGCGGAAAAACAAGTGAGCTACCAAAAAACACATGATCAGGGAACTGGGTTTCTAAATCGCTCTGCACTTGAGAACATTGTCCAATACACCTTACAGTCCCTTGATAGTGATCAGCAATCGCTTGTGGTCATCAACATTGGTTTTAGTAACGCTCGCAGTATTCAGACCAGGCACGGGTTCGAGGTCTTTGACAACATTTTAAAAGAATTTCACTCCAGATTAACCAGACACGGTGCTAGCGGATTTATCACTGGTAGACCAAGTTCGAATGACATGGTTTTATTGATTTGGGGAGAGGATATTGAAGCTCGGTTAAATCAACTATTAGATGATATCACTAAAATTAGCGTAGATGGATTTGTCTTCAACAAAACAGAAATACATTTGCACACGTATATCGGTATAGTTCAAGCTTACAAAGATTGCAGCAATGCTAAGCGTATCCTTCAACATGCATGTTACGCGATGCTTCTATGTAAAGAATCCGGCGAACCTTTTAGTTATTTTAGAGAAAATCATTCGGCGGATCTCAATAGTCACAATGAACTGGAAAGTTACCTTTTACAAGCAGTGCGTAACGACGATTTAGTGTTGTACTTTCAACCTCAAGTAGACTCCAAAACACGTAAATGGATTGGCGCAGAAGCCTTGCTTCGCTGGAGACATCCAATACTTGGCGACGTTTCCAACGAAGCATTGATACATATGGCCGAACAAAACGGGCTTATCTTTGAAGTTGGCTCTTTTGTTCTGCGTACCGCGATAGACAAAGCGAAACAATGGTCTGAGTTAATCGATAACTTCAAAATTGCCGTCAACGTTTCTCCCATTCAATTACAAAACGTAAATTTTGCAGAACAAGTGCAACACCTACTCGACACTTTCCATTTGCCAGCACACTTTCTCGAACTCGAAGTAACCGAGAGCGCTCTAATTGCTGATGAAATAGTAGCACGCACAACGTTAAATAAGTTGCATAAACTAGGTGTGACATTGTCACTTGATGACTTTGGTACAGGATATGCTTCGTTCAGCTATTTAAAGAAATATCCGTTTGATGCCATCAAAATTGATAAAAGCTTCGTCCAGCAAATGGAAAAGTCAGATGATGATCGCGAGATCATTTGTTCAATCATACACATTGCAAAAAAACTGGAACTCCAAGTAGTGATCGAGGGCATTGAATCCCACCAACAAGAGCAGTTTCTTATTGGTGAGGGTTGTGATATCGGACAAGGTTTTCTTTATGGTAAACCTATGCCTTGTAATGAATTTGAGCAAAGTTTGTTTAATCAGCGCCTTTCTGGCGGGCAATACGCCTACTCTTCCTAAGCATTCTCTTTACTATGAGGGCGGTGGTTTCTATAATCGCCGCCCGCTTCTATTAAAAGGCCAATATCTTCATGGATCAGTTGACTGCCACGCTTAAGAAAATTGAAAAGCAGAACTACCGAGCTTATCAGCAAATCAAAGGTCAATACGACTTCACTGATTTCACTTTGTTTGTCGATCATGTACAGGGTGACCCTTATGCATCGGCGTCACGTTTTCGTGCGACTCGCGCATGGTCTTTGACTGGTCTTGAGTGGCTAAGAGACGAGTCTCCTGCATTTCAAAGAGGTGCACGTGATTTTATTGCGCGTAGTTTTGAACAGTTTGCTAAACAAGAAAACTCAGTATCAATTTCACTGACAGGCCAAACTGTACTGGATAGCACCGCGGTGTTGTTTACTGAAGAAGGTATTGAACTGCGTTTTCGAGTTAACTTACCGGCTGAAGGTCGTTCAGTATTGGGGAAAAAAGCCAACAACATACTGACTTTCCACCTGCCTAAGTTTATCCGTCGAGCAACTTTAGAGCGTGAACTCGACAAAGCCGCTTTAATTAAGCACTGCCAAGTTGTTGAAGACCAAGATGCCCTGCGAGAACAGTTAGAGGCCAATAACTTAGTCGCGTTTGTCGCAAACGGCAGTATTCTTCCTCGAATTGCAGGTAATTGCGACCTTCCAATGAAAGAAGCCGTTGAGTTTAAAGCCCCTGAATCTCTACAAGTCACTTTACATGCGCCAAACAAGGGCCATGTCACAGGATTAGGAATTCCAAAAGGTATCACACTGATCGTAGGTGGCGGCTTCCACGGTAAATCTACCTTATTAAATGCAATAGAGCGTTCAATTTACGATCATATTCCAGGAGATGGCCGCGAATACATTGTTGCCGATAACAAGGCTATGAAGATTCGTGCCGAAGATGGCCGATGCGTACACCACTTGAACCTGTCGAACTACATCAACCATTTACCGATGGGTAAAGATACGGCGGACTTTTCTACTCAAGACGCATCAGGCTCAACGTCGCAAGCCGCTTGGCTTCAAGAGTCTATTGAAGCGGGTGCAAGCACATTATTGATTGATGAAGATACTTCTGCTACCAACTTCATGATTAGAGATGAGCGTATGCAGGCATTGGTGGCAAAAGGTGATGAGCCAATTACTCCTCTCGTCGACCGCATTGGTCAATTACGAGATGATCTTGATATCTCTACCATTATCGTTATGGGTGGGTCGGGCGACTACTTAGACGTTGCCGATACCGTCATTCAAATGCACGACTACCAAGCCGTTGATGTGACTGAAAAAGCGAAAGAAGTTATCGCTCAGCACCCTACTCAACGCCATAACGAGTCAGAAGAACGTTTACAGACCTTCCCACCTCGAGCACTGAACCGCGTTGCGTTGATGAATATTCTGACTGACGGCAAGTTCCGTGTGAATGCGAAAGGCAAAGAGTCACTTCGATTTGGTAAAGAGTTTACTGATCTTAGCGCTTTGGAACAGATAGAGTCAGCCGATGAAGTCAACACAATTGGCTGGTTATGGTTCCAAATTGCTCAACTTCCAGGTTGGTGTAATCATCCGGCGAAGGAGATTGAAGAAATGCTGTCTGGTGAGTGGCATGCCGCTCTTCCTAAACAAGGCGACTTAGCCAAACCACGCACACTAGACGTTATGGCTGCCCTCAACCGCATGCGAAAATCTCAGTTTAAGTCATCATGCTAGTTTTGATACGCTGACAGAGACAGTTCAATCAAAAGGCAGCTATAGTTAGCTGCCTTCCTTTATCTTTATTCTTAGCGAATCATTCGTTTCTCAGTACATTCCACGCTTCACAAAGAACTCTAAATCTTTCTGCATCGCCATTTTCTCGATCAGGATGCCAACGAAGCGCGAGTTTTCGCCATTGTTTTCTAATTTCCGCAGGCGTAGCGTCAGTGTTAAGTTCAAATAGTGACAGTGCCTTTGTCTTATCTACGCTGGCTACTGACGAACCACCGATGAACTTTTGATAAGTTGTCCAAAATTCATTCAACAGTCGACGCACTTCATCTTCGTCCGCTTCGTAATTGCGCCAATCTAAATAATACTCACGCAAAGGATCATGAATATCGATCTTATGCCTCAAAGCTTCCATCGAAGACATGAGCTGAATATCCATGGCTTCGACTTGAAGCCAGCTATCCGGATACAGAGTGTCTTGCAGTTGATATAATGCATTCATGACCAGGAAGTTTCTTTTGAATAAATCCTTATCGGGAGAGTCGTCCAGCTTTGAAATATAACCTTGTTCACCCAACGAGCTTGCCAAGGTGTGCACTTTCCAATTAGAGGGCTGTTTTCTCAGAATTTCTAACATTGGCCAAAGCAGCGGATTTTCTATTGCATGAGGCTCAATACTATTGACAGTACGTTGTCCTTCCATTCATCCTCTCTGACACGAGTTTAGGGCCCCATTCACGGCACAAAAAACATAGTTTCCACTTTGTAGCATAAATGCAAAAAGGCCGATAGTCATTCACCATCGGCCTTTGTAAGGAGATCACGTAAAGGTTAAATAACCCCTAGCTCACGTAAACGTTCCATAAGGTAGCTATGTGCAGTGTAGCGCTCAGATAACACCACTTCCGGCTTTGGATGCAGGAACAACGGTAATGAGATACGTGACTTTTCTTGACGGCCACCCGTAGGGTTGATTACACGGTGAGTCGTTGAAGGGAAATAACCACCTGACGCTTCTTGAAGCATATCACCAATGTTGATGATTAAGTTCCCGAAGTCACATGGTACATCGATCCAATCACCCTCTTTACTCTTTACTTGCAGTCCAGGTTCATTAGCAGCAGGCAAAACCGTTAACAGGTTAATGTCTTCATGCGCAGCAGCACGAATAGCGCCTGGCTCTTCTTCGCCTGTCATCGGTGGGTAGTGAAGCACGCGTAGTAATGTTTTGTCACTGTTATTGATCATTTCTGACAACGCGATAGAGAACTTCTCTTGAACGTCCTTAGGTGCGTACGCTTCAACCCAACCTAATAGCTCTTGAGCAAATGCATTGGCACGCTCGTAGTACTCTAAGATTTCAGCTTTAAGCTGCTCTGGGATCTGCCCCCAAGGGTAAACATGAAAGTACTCTTTGATGTCTTTCACTTTGTGCCCTTTCGCCACTTCAGACACAGAAGGTGGGAAGTAGCCATCTTGGGTGTCTACGTTAAAGTGAAAATCATTCTTTTGTTCTGAACAGAAAAACTCATGCCAGTTTTTGTAAATTGACTCTACAAGCTCTTGTGGAATCGGGTGGTTTTTCAACACACCGAACCCCGTTTCGCGTAGAGAGGTAACGAACTGTTGAGCAGCATCGTCAGCAAGATAATCGACAGTTTCCAGTTTCATGGCTTTACTTCTTTTTTATTAGACTGAATCATGGATTCTATGGATGGGCATGTTGTAAATCAAACTTTAATGAAAAGTGCACGCGCAAACGTTTTAATGTTGAGCAGTTTGCCAATAAATCAACATTTTCAGTGATCAAAAAACCCATTAAAATATCAATTGCACACCGTTCAATTAAGTGCAATCATTAACACAATCTATGGAGTCCCACTGTAAGATAAATTGAAGGATCAAATAACTCTATGAAAAGCACCTCGACACTCTTAGGATTAACGATTTTTTATGCCATCGTGTTTTTATTTTCTGCGTTGGAACCTAACTCACGCGCAGTTTGGTTTGCGGAGATTATCCCGGCGATTGGTATTCTTGTTGCTATTTGGGCGATTTCGATTCGCTATCAGTTCAGTAATACGGCTTACTTTTTAATGTTCATCTGGCTCTGTTTGCACACTATCGGTGCGAAATATACGTTCTCCGAAGTGCCGTTTGACTGGTTTAACGACATGATTGGTTCAGAGCGAAATAATTTTGATCGCGTTGCGCACTTTTCAATTGGCCTTTACGCATATCCGATCGCTGAATACTTGATAAACAAAAAACGGTTTAACAAAGCGTTCTCTTGCTGGTTTGCTTTGTTTGCTATCATGTCACTTGCTGCTGGCTATGAGATTATCGAATGGTGGTATGCGGAGTTGGCTGGTGGCGATGAGGGAATTGCCTTTCTGGGCTCGCAAGGTGACATATGGGACGCCCAGAAAGATATGTTGTGCGATACCGTTGGTGCAGTGTTGTCGTTATTCTTAATGTCGGCTCAACGTCGATTCTCTCAACCATTCTAAATAAGGGTTAAACCCATCAACAATTGGAACCTGTACGATTTGAGCTACCTCGTATTCGTGCAGGTTTTCTATTTTCTCTTCCACCAATTCATAAAGTTCTCGACGAGTTTTGATCACCAGCAACCATTCGTTGTCAGTACAAATCTCCCCTTTCCACACATAGTGACTTTCAATAGGCATCGTTTGAATACACGCGGCTAATTGAGCATCTAGCAAACCTTTAATGATCTGATCTCGATTTTTTTCATTACTGGTTGTACTTAAAACCATGCAATAGTCATGTTTCATACTCATTTTCTAGCCCTTTATTATTTCATCGTCACTTTGCCGCCAATCATTTTGTAAGCGGGGGTTCCTCTTACTAAAGTGTCTCTTGCAAACTCTTGTCCGCAAGCGGGGCAAATACATGGGGTTTGTGTGAAATCGTCAACAATGCGCTCTTTGAAGCATTTAACCAGTGCGCCTTTCCCGCCTTTACGGTACTTAAATAGTTGAGTTTTACATTTAGAGCAAAAGATATCGACGGTTTTCGTCGGTTGTTTTTTATTCGGTTTCGCCATGGTTACTTTCTATATCCGGTTTGACCCATACATTATTAAAATCAAACCAACCTAAGGCATTACACTTTGCATTTTGTAACGCACCGCTGTGGTCTTTATTCACGCCTAGCCAGCAGTGAAACATAGGAATCACCTGACAGCTTTTTACTAATTGTCGTCCTAGCTCACGCGCAGGAAAGTCTGTGTGCATGCCGGCACGCCATTGATCGACAAGTTTAGCCCATTCACTAAAATCGTAACCTGAACTGAACTTCTCAATATCACTGTAATCCAGGAGCCAGCCCGCCAACGCGTCATTTCGGTTCGTTGCAATGCCCATAGCTTTCACCCAGATATCCACTTCCTCCGGTGCGGGCGGTTGAGCATCATAACGAATAAACTCAACCTCTATACCGTGCGGTTTTAAGAGTGTCTTGATGGCCTTGGCAACTACTGGAAACATCGGATGCTTTTTCTGATACGCTACGGAAATTACCTTATTAACCTGTGGTACGCTGCCCGCTTCTGCTGGCCTAAGATCAATCCAACCGGGCTTAAGGCCAAACGCTTGCAATACTCCCAGTTCCATCACTTTATCTTGTGGAACATGCGCGTAAATCTGGTGACTGTTGAGGGTTTGCGAGAGGAACTCTGCCCAACGTGGATCTTTTGCAATCCCGGTGTTTTTGTTTAGTAATAGGAATGTACAGCCAGGGTCCAGCTCGACTTCATCGGATGAACCTTGTTTATCCATCTTCGGTTTTGACAGGCTTGGATAAACCATTGAGGAATGGGCTTCATCGATTACCCACACCTCCACTTGGTCAAGTAAAGGGCGAAAACCAAAGTAGCCATCAAAAGCAGTCAAAATAAGACGCTTATCATCATTCATTTTAACTTGGAACGGCCCTGTCCCTATCGGTTGTCTATCGAAGCTTTCAGAACGCAAAGCACTCGGTAGCAAAATTTTTGCTTGCGACTCACTCAGAGCCAGAGGAAGGTAGCGATCAGGACGGACGAGCTCAATATCAACGGTCCACTCTTGTGGTGAAGACACCCGCTTTATGTGAGAAAACAAGTTCAAGCTATTTAACGCAAGCACACTTTCAAGAACACAACTGGTTGTTAACGGTTCACCGTTATGAAAGCGTACTCCACGACGAAGATAAAAACGCCAATGTGTATCAGAAATTGCTTCCCACGTGTGGGCTAAATCTGGTTGAAGTTGTTCATTTTCATCAAGGCGAGTGAGTCCGCTAAAAATTTGTCTGGCGATGTGCTGTTCAGAACGCCGCATCGGTTTCTGCGGGTTTAACATCGACAATGGTCGATAATAAGGCAAACGCACGACCTGCTCGCCCTGTCGATGCTGAAGCCCTAAATAACCTTGGATAACCTGCGTCAATCGTGCCGCATCGTTATCAAGCGCATCTAGAGCCTGACCGATTTTCCCTTCATCGAGATAACGCCTGGCGAGGTTTTCGCTGACGTCGCTTCGATTACGTTTAAAAACGAGTTTCGAAAGTTTTCCTCGACCCGCTGCCGGATGCCACTCAATCCAGCCCTCTTCTTCAAGTTTATTTAGAACAATACGAGCATTACGACGTGTACAAAACAACGCTTCCGTGATGTCTTCGAGCTGAACGTCCGTATCGTGACCGGAAAATTTTTCAAACAGTGTTTCGAACTGAACACGTAAACGAGGGCTACTCATAAAGAGGAAATTCTTATCTTGTTGTCGATAAGCTAAGTTTCCTCATTTTTTCCCAAAAGTGCAAACATCACACTATAAATTATTGAATATCGATACCAATTTCTCGCGAAAGTTCAGCCAGTTGTACCTCGTTGTCCAGCTTGATAGACCATTTGCACTCTGCTCCATGAGATAAAAAAACGTTCGCTCCTCTACCCAGCAACTGAATTGTATCGGTTTGCGCTTGCAAGGTTACCATTGCACTGCCGGAGAGCTTAATCACTATTTCACGCTGGGTTGCAATGATTTTTCCTAATGAAAACTCAATCACCATCTTAGTTTATACCGACTTTGTTTTGTGTTGTTTCACAGCGATGGTCAAGCGACTGGTACACACTAAACGGCCTCGCTCATCAGTGATATCGATTTGCCACACTTGCGTTGAAATACCCAGATGAAGCGGTTTTGCCGTACCAATCACATGACCACTTCGCATGGCTCGCACATGGTTCGCGTTAATATCTAAACCGACGCAGTAGCTGCCCTCATCGACAGAGAAGTTTGCAGCCAATGAGCCTAATGTTTCTGCGAGCACGACTGATGCACCACCGTGAAGCATTCCTAAAGGTTGATGAGTAAAGCTGCATACGGGCATGGTTGCTGTAAGGGAGTCGTCAGTGAAATCTGTATATTTAATTTGTAGGTGCTCGATCAGGGTATTTTTTGACGTGGCATTCAGAATCTCTATGCTTACGGGCTTTTTCCATATACTCATTGTTTTACTCTTAGTTTCACAAACTGGTTTGTTAGGTTGTAACGATGTGCTAGGAAGCTAGCATAGACGCTACTTGGGCATAACTTCAAGACGTAACATCTCACCTTCTTTATTAATCAGATGAATAACTTGATCCATGCATCATGTTACTATTTGGGTATATACTATTGCTTCAAAACAAAAAATTAAATGGAGCCTGTTATGAAGGTATGGATGAAAGCCTCTGCTCTTTTAACTATCGCGGGTTTAACAGCGTGTAGCGCATCACCGACGGGTCGCAACCAGATCCTGATGTTTTCAGATCAGGAAATGTCATCGCTTGGCGCTAAATCTTTCGAACAAATGAAGAAAGATATCCCAATCAGCAAAGATCGCAAAACGAATGCCTACGTTCAATGCGTTGCCAAACACATCACTGACACCATTCCCGCTCAATCTGGATTTAAAGACTGGGAAGTCGTTGTTTTTGATAGTGAACAAGTCAATGCGTTTGCTCTACCAGGTGGGAAGATCGGCGTGTATACCGGGCTTTTAGATGTCGCGAAAAACCAAGATCAGTTGGCAACAGTTATTGGTCACGAAGTCGCTCACGTCCTCGCTGACCACAGTAATGAACGTCTTTCACAAAGTCAGTTAGCAAATGCAGGGTTGTCTCTAGCAAACGTTGCCATTGGCGCTTCCGAGTACAAACAGTATCAACAAATGACGATGGCGGCACTTGGTGTCGGTGTTCAATACGGTGTTATCTTGCCATACGGTCGTACTCAGGAATCTGAGGCTGATATTGTCGGGCTGGAATTCATGGCAAAAGCAGGTTTCGACCCACGTCAAAGTGTCGATTTATGGAAAAATATGAGTGCTGCATCAGGTGGTTCTCAACCACCTGAATTCTTCTCAACCCACCCATCGCACAGTACGCGCATTAAAGATTTACAAGCAACCATAAATAAGCTGCCTGCGTATAACGCGAAAGCACCAAGATGTGGCTAATTCATTGCTACTATCGTCTACCTACTTAACTTGCCAAATAACAAAAAGCTCCCTAGGGAGCTTTTTAATGATTCTAATCAAGTGCCCAATATCTGTAGCGGCAAACTTAACAAACTATCTCCGAGAGTGGCAAAATACCAGATGATAGAAACAAAACCTCCGACAGAGACCAAGTACCAAGCAAGTGAGAATAGCTGCCCATAACGGGTTAATGGCAATAAATGGCTTTGATGTCGAGCTCTCCATTCCATCACCACTTCTAACATTCCCATTAACAATAAAAATCCTAGCAATGTCAGACCGAAATAGTAACTGATAAAAATGCCTAATAAAGCGGTCGCAATACTGCCAACTAACCCGACCCAAGTATTCATTGAGAAGGTAATACTTTTGAGCACATGGCCACCATCTAATGGTAAAATAGGCAGCAGATTAAATAGGTTTAGCAAGGCGTTAAACACAGCAAGCCCAGCGAAGATCACCTCACCAGTCATCCAATAAAGCAAAGTAAAAACAACACTAAGTACTAAACCGAAAAATGGTCCCATGATTGAGATAACCACATCCTGCCAGCGCGTGTTTATCTTTTCGTCACTTAGCGCCAAACCACCTAGGAATGGAATCAAATAGATCCCTTTGGTCTTCATTCCAAAATACTTCATCGCTCTAATGTGACCATATTCATGAAAAACCAAGCAAGCGATCAACGCTAGCGCGAACTCGATGGAAAATAGCCAAGAATATGCAGCGAGACTTGCAGACGCTAACGCCACTTTAATAACTTTCGCACTTTTAAGTGCTTTCATCCCAAGAGATACGAGGCCTATTACACTTAAACGCTTTTCGGATGGTGGCGTAACTTCTGGCACTTGGCGCTCGATGTCTTTTTCATTTCGACAACCTTCGTTGACGAGCTCACCGTTAATTGTGACCTTGTAACTCAATTCAAACGGTTGCCATGTTAAAGAACACTCTAAATGACAGTTCAGGATTTCCTCACCCGCAGAGAGCTTAAACTGGTGTAGACAAGTCTCTGCGGTATTGTCACTGACATCGATTTGAGACACCAACGTATTATCCCAATATAACTGCTGCCACCCAGCCATCGATCCTTCGAGCCTTAGCGAACGACCTAAAAATTCAACATTCAGTAATTCCAATGCGGTTCCTATTGCGTCTATTGAATAACTACATAGCGAGCGCGAATTATGCCTGTGAAGTGAAGAAACAGCAAAGCGAGCTATCTCTTGATTTGATCGTTATTTAACTATAAAGCTCGCAAAACAATTCTGGTCGTACCATTCTCTTCAAAAATATAACGATAATACATGCCCTTACAAGCCATCGTTTGACCTATGCATCATATTTAAAACGCAAAATACGCTCAAACTTTGACAAGTTATTAAACATACAATTAACATTACATTTACATCACCGTTGTATTTCGCGTATTAACAATTGGTGTAAGTACCACACAACAATTACAAGGACTTCGGTCCAGCATTATGACACCCTAGGAGGGTCAAGGATGAACAAGAAGCACTGCTCTCTGCTTACAATTTCAATATTGTTTGCGTGTAATGCCCACTCAGCGGGCTTCCAGGTAGCTGAACATTCGGCATCTGGTCTTGGTCGAGCATTTTCAGGTGAAGGGGCTGTCGCAGATAATGCCAGCGTCCTTGCTCGTAACCCTGCAGCAATGACACTTTTCAAAGAAGCTCAATTTTCGGGCGCGTTATCTATCATCGACCCTGAAGTCGATGTGTACGACACTGTAAACAATGAACACGCGAAAGATGTCGCCCCTTTACAGATCGTGCCAGCAGGTTATTACATCAGCCCTATCAATGATAACTGGGCTTGGGGTATCGGTATGTTCACAACATACGGTGTTGCTACTGACTATCCAAATGATATTTCCGCAGGTGATATGGCGGGTGACACTTCCCTACTTTCAGTAAACATCAACCCTAATGTCGCTTACCGTATCAACGAGTCTTTCAGTGTCGGTGGTGGTATCAACCTAGTATACGCTGAAGCAGAGCTGACTCGCCACAAAGGCGCACTTGCCGGTATTTTAGGTGGTAATAAGTCCGATAACCTTGTCGGCATGGAAGGTGAAACTTTCGCTTGGGGTTGGAATGTCGGCGCTTTATTTGAGCTAAATGAAAACAACCGTTTTGGCTTTGGCTACCGCTCTAAGGTTGATCTAGATTTTGATGACGGTGAGTTTAGTAGTTACGACTCTGGTCGAGCTTCATCACCAAAAGTTGATGGCCGTTTAAAAATCTCTCTCCCTTCAATTATCGAATTATCGGCTTTCCATCAACTGAATGAACAATGGGCTGTACATTACGGCTGGCAACAAACCGACTGGAGCACATTTAAAGAACTAAAAGCGACCAGTAACGAATGTAATGACGGAGTATGTTTCTTTAAACCTGAGAAATATGAAGACAACAATCGCTACTCCGTTGGTGCAACTTACATACTTAATACAGACTGGACATTCCGTGCAGGCTTTGCGTACGACGAACAAGCAGGTGAAGCGACATTGAGTATCCCTGACAGTGACCGTTTTTGGTACAGCGCGGGCCTAACTTACGCAATGAGTGAGAATTTAACTTTCGATGCAGGCTTTGCACTTGTTAAGAGTAAATCAGGCTCTTTCACTGAGACAAATGCTCTGGGTGAAGAGATTAAGTTTGACTCAGAAGGTACTGCTTACATCAGCGCGGTACAGATGAACTACACCTTCAAATAATGGGATTACGGAGTAAACCAATGAAACACACGTTTAAATTATCAATGCTTTGTTCTGCAATCCTTCTTGCTGGTTGTGGTGATGATACCTCCAGCTCTGGTACTTCCGACAAAGTTCAATTTGAAGATGAAGTCCAAGCATTGCTTGATCGCGAAACATCCATCAGTTTTACGCTTCAAGGAGCGAACGCAGATGTACCGGCACCGTCTTACTTATTAATGGACACAAGCGATGGTACGCTTGGTCTGCCAACTGATGGCGATGATGCTTTAACCAACCCTAGAGCCTCGATGAATACGATGGATGGATGGTCAACGTCTATGCCAATCGTTCTTAACTTCAACGGCGATGGTTTTGCAACGGGCATGTTGCCGTCTGGTGTTAAAGTCATCAAGATTAACCAACGCTTAACCGAGTGGGACGGTAAATCTAACCCAATCGAAGAGGTACTCGTTCAGAATCAGGACTATGTAGTTCAAGCAAAAGGTAACTCTCTATACATCCAGTTCTTGGCTGCACTTGATGAGTCAAGCGAGTACATTTTTGCGGTTACACAAGATGTTACTGACGTGAATGGTGAGCCAATTGGTACATCAGCAAGTTATGCGACTGGTAAATCGAAAGAAATCGTTTATGAAACTGGCGACCTTGCTTCTGTTCAAGCAGTCACTCAGGCGGTTGAAGGCATTTTTGGTCTAGCTCAAGTTAATCCTAACGACATCGTTTACTCCTCATGGTTCAGTACCCAGTCTGTAGGTGATACGTTAGCGGCAGTCAAAGGAGTAACCGCTACTGGTTTTTCTACTGGCGCAAACACACTAAATACCGTTTACAAAAATGACTCAAACGAAGGTTCAGTAGACTTATCAACGGCCTACACAATAACGCTCGGTGAAACCCAAGACTTTAGCACTGCGCTAGACTCTGACGATGACTTTAGTAAATACATTAGCGATCTAGAAGCAGCTAAAACGGCAATTAAAGGCCTTTACATGCAATCAGGTGCCGATGTAAGCGTGACACAAGGTGTGGTAAGACTGCCTCATTACTTGGAAAAAGGCGCAAGCTGGAACATGCAACCAATGGTATCTGCGATGCCAAGCCTAGCGAAGCTAAGCGCAGCATTAGCGGATCCGAACGAGCAAGCAAATATGGTTCAGCAGCTATCAACAGGCGTTTTTGCAAATGATCCTGTTGATGTGACAAAGCTTGCTACAGATCCTACAGAGCAGCTAAAACTTGTTGGAGCTAAGCTTACTCTTACCGATGGTACCCAGCTTGATAGTGAGCGTATTATTACTCGCTACTCGCCTGTTCCCGTAGTGAAATCGGTTGAAGATGTCGAAGTACTGGTCTTCACACCTAAATCTGGCGTCGCGGCAGACGTTGTGATTTATCAACACGGCATCACCTCAGCGAAAGAGAATGCGTACGCGTTCGCGTTCAATATGGTAAAAGCAGGTGTGGCAGTTATCGCTATTGACTTACCTATTCATGGTACGCGCAGCTTAGATGAACAACGTTCCGCAAATGCGAATGTACTGGCTTATCTAAATCTTTCCAACTTAGCCGTTGCGCGTGACAACCTACGTCAAAGTGTTCTGGATGTGTTAGGTTTGCGCGCTAGCTTGGTAGTATCTGCTCAAGGCGGTCTTTTAGCTGGAGGTCCTCTGCAAGGCTTCAACCCAATGACGGGTTCAAAAGTCAAAATGCTAGGTCATTCACTTGGCGGTATTGTCGCTACATCTGCCGTCGCAGCAGCAAACAATACATTGGGCAGCCCTACTGCGGATGCGCTGTACACCTTTAGTTCTGCATCAGTACAGAACTCTGGTGGACAAATTGGTAATTTGTTACTGGGTTCAGACAATTACGGCCCTCAGATCAAACATAACCTCGCTTATGCAGCATCAAAAGACTATGCGAATTACGCTGATGCATCATGTGCGGATCTAGAAGATAAAACATGTTACGAAGCATTTGAGGCTGCGGCAACGGAAGCTCAAGTAGCAGCGCTAGAAGCAGGTTTCTCACAATTTATCTATGCAGCACAGACTACACTAGACACTGTCGATCCGTTCACAAACGCTTCAGATTTAGTGGCATCTGGTTCGCTAACGACACCATTCTTTATGACAGAAGTGGATGGCGATAGCACAGTACCAAACAGCGTTCCAAATGCACCATTCGCGGGTACTGAACCGCTTGCTAATAAGCTAGGGTTGAAGACTGTGAACAGTACGGACACTGATGTGAATGCAACTGCGAGCTTTGTACAGTTTAATGCTACTGCATCGCACAGTACTTTTGCTTCGCCAAATGGCACTCTGTCTGATATTGATCATCATGTAGAGATGCAGATGGAAAACACTGACTTCTTAATGGATGACGCACTAACAGGTGTCACTAACACTTCTGTTTTGAAGTAATCGCAACGCCCTTCCTACCAAAGCCCAGTTTCTACTGGGCTTTTTCATTTCAATTGTATTCAAACCCACTCATATTTCCTCTGCTATAGTTAAAACGATGTCTTTGCCTAACTCACTTGTTTAAAAGGAAAACTCTATGCGCGTATTGACTGTTATTGCCACTGTATTACTTCTTGCTGCATGCGGAAGTAGCCAATATCTGATGTCGACAAATGAAGGGAAAATTATTACCTCTTACGGTAAACCAGACCTGAACGAGGAAACGGGTATGTACGAGTATGAAGACATGGATGGTAAAGAAATGAGTATTTCAAAAGAGCAAATTGTCCAGATTGTCGAACGTTAACGACAGGCCCTCTGTAAATTAGAGGGCTATGTTCTAGCCACCCTCTCTCTACATTTACCTCTTTTAGGTTTGTAATCGTTGTAGAAATTGACACAACCAATTCATAAACCAAAACAATTAATAGTGTCTTTTATACTTCCGTATTATTTATTTAGCGAATATTTTACATCTTCACCTTAATCAGGTTGGAGTATTGTAAAATCTAATCTTTAATTCGCTAACACCCTTTTATTTCTCAGGATAAAGTGGATAATACCGCCACAAAATAACATTACTAAGGTGAGTCCTTATGTCTATTGAAGCTACTCTGCTTGCGCGCTGCGAGTCAAAATGTGAACTGTGTTCTTCTGAATCTCAACTAACTGCATACGCTGTCCCACCTCACGGTAATGTGACGGTTGATACTGCCATCATGGTTTGTGATAAGTGTCTGGGTGAGATCGATGAGCCAAAAGACATTAACCACTGGCGTTGTCTAAACGAAAGCATGTGGAGCCAGGTTCCTGCTGTACAAGTGACTGCATGGCGCCAACTCACTCGCCTAAACACAGAAAGCTGGGCTCAAGATGCTCTTGACATGATGTACATGGAAGAAGAGCAAATGAACTGGGCAATGAAAGGGATGTCTGCTGACGATAAAACGGTTGACTGTAACGGCACTGAACTTAAGAAAGGTGACGATGTAACAGTAATTAAAGACCTACCAGTAAAAGGCACTAACCAAGTAATCAAACAAGGTACAGTGATTCGTGGTATTAGCCTTGGCGATGATCCAAAGCTAGTTTCGGGTAAGGCAAATGGTGGTCAGTCGATGTACGTGATCGCAGAATACTGCCGCAAGAAGTAATATCGCACTTCAGTCATGTCAAAACGGGGCACCAATGGTGCCCCGTTTTTCTATACAACACTTAATCTACTATCATGTCTACCTCCTCTAGAGTGTTTCTTTTCTAGGGCGTAGGTTGAGTAGGCATGTTTTACAAATAAAAAAAATACCGGCTCATAGGCCGGTATTTCTTACACTATTTCAATATCAACGGTACATACCGATGTCTTTTTGAATATGTGCTGACAAGTCTTCTGCGTAGTAACTGCGTGGCGCAGTGTTATCTACAAATAGAATGTCCAGTAAGTGAGCAATCAGTCCTTTGAAGTTAACCGCGTAGGTTTTCTTATCCATAGAGGTTGGTAAAGCTACATTTGTCATTTGCATTGCTTGTGCCATGATTGCCTCTCTTTAAAAGCAGTAGTCTGTTTAGTTGGTTGTATATTAGTCAGTTTCTTATTGTTTAAGAAATGACAAATTTTACCCATTCAAATTAGAATTTCTAATAAAACAAACTCATTACAAAACTCAAAAATACAAATGAATAATAACGGCATAAATAATCACAATTGCTGTAATTACATTGAATAACTGAACATTACCTGCATAATCGCTCCTTAAGCAATAACATATATTTAACAATATTTTTCGTTATTTCTTTTGATTTTAGTGCTTACTTTATATTTTTTGATTAGTAATATTAACGCTAGTTTGACGCTTCGCTTTATTTTTTAGGAGTGATGCCACCACTGCCGATGTCATCACAACAACTAAAAATGTGAGAGACCATGTTGTCGGAATCTCATATTCTGTTCCAACCAATAGCATTTTTACCCCGATAAACATCATGATTACTGATAATGCTGGTTTTAAGTATACAAACTTGTCTAACATTGCTTGAAGAACAAAGTACAGCGATCGCAAACCCAATAATGCAAATACGTTCGCGGCTAAGACTAAAAATGGCTCTCGCGTTACCGCGAATATAGCTGGTATAGAATCCAACGCAAACATAACGTCCATTACTGCAATGACACCAACAACGATCAGCATCGGTGTTGCCACCCACTTACCAGCTTGCTTTAAGATTAAGTGATTTCCTTGGTAGTCATCTGTAACTGGCAATACCTTTCGAATCAACTGCTCCGGATATGGATTAACTTCTTCTGCTTCGCCTTTGTCGCGAGCTAGCTTAACACCTGTCCAAATAAGGAAAGCAGCAAATAAGTACAATACCCAATGATACTGTGCAAGTAACTGAGCACCAACCGCAATCATGACAGCGCGTAAAACTAGCGCACCTATCACCCCCAAAAGCAATGCTCTCGGACGCAAATGCTCCGGCACACTGTATTGTGCAAAGATGATGGCAAACACAAACAAGTTATCAACGCTTAACGACTTCTCTAGTAAGTAACCAGTTAAGAATGAAATCGTTGCTTTGTCGTTCGTATAAGCGCTATGTGGCGCGTAAAAGTCCCAGAATAAATAAATAGAACCTGCAAAAACAAAGGCAAGCAAGAACCAAAAAACACTCCAAACGATGGCTTTTTTCATCGTGATAGCGCCACCACGTGTTTGATAGATATCAAGCGTAACAAGAACAAGGGTAAATAAACCAAAAGCACCATACATCGCTAATGATTCTTGAAGAGGCACCGATTGGCTCAATTGGGTGGTATTTTCGATAAGAGACATATTTCCTCCCATGGCGGAAGGACTTCGTTTGGTGACCTTCCGCATACAATAACAACCAACAGCCACATAACGATTATGTGCTGCTAGTCAATGAATGCGTTGGTCTCGTTGAAGTGTTGATGTGAATAAACCACGTAACACCTTTACTTACCGGATAAGCTGATGCTTAACGAGATGACGATAAGTAAACTTGCGCTAACTACTCCCCAAACGTCGACATAATAACGCCGAGCGTCAGGCTTTCCAACAAAAAAACCTTGTCTTATCGAAATAAAATTCTTATTAAAAATCAAGAAGCACTATAAAAAGAAAGAAATGGATTCAACCACCGCAACTATAGTAAACAGACAAAAAGCAGCAAATGGCTCAAGACAAACTCTTCATTGGTTAGAGGCCTAACGGGGAAGATAGATACAAAAAAGGAGCATTACTGCTCCCTTTTGTAGCATCCACATTCTTAGCAATTCAAAAGCCGCTTAGAGGCACAAAGTAGACCAGTGTTGACCAAATTGCGATCCAGGCAACCACGACTGCCGTATCTGCCCAATCTTTATTCCACATACTGCCATCCTCATCAACCCATGTAGTAAGTGGACAGCAGCAAAATCAATACCAATATCTATTATCGACGTCGCTTTGTGTAAAGTTTGTGACTTTGATTCAAACAGTTTGGCTCATCGGTCAGGAGTTCAATAAAACAATCAGCCATGGACAAACTGGTCACACGCCCTTCTCCTTTCATCTCCTGCAATGCGTCGTACCCCTCTTTCCCTTTCATCGTATAGGCAGAAGAAGTCCCTCGATACCAAACATCATCTTGAACACCTACCCATTGTTTACCATCAAAAATCACTAATGATTGAACTCTTTCACCTTTTGGGGCATCTGCGTGGTACTCGAAGTTTAAATTGTAAGTGTACGGATAACTGCCAGATCCAGTGCCTTCTACGCCATTGTTGAGTGCATTATTTATCGCGCCTTCAAGTGCACGGCGAATAGCGTTGCCTTTTACATCGTAAAAGCCGATAGGAACGGCAAAAGGCAACAGCCGTCCGGCAATGTCTGCCACTGTGATGTTGCCAGGGTTCAAAGAGGTTCGCACGCCACCCGCATTATGAATTGCAAATTGAACGTCATATCCACGTTTGTTTAAACAGTGCAGAAATGATCGGGCAACGGAGGAAGCCAACTCACTCTCACCAAATTCATCGGGAATTCTCACATGACGCTTTTTGGTGTCAACACTAGCAATGACTTGTGACTGTAACTGCCTGACCTGAGGAATATATTTATCGCTCAGGATCGCTTGAGTTTCCGGGTGTTTCTTACAAACCACGACATTCGGTTGACCATGGATGAAGTCGCACGCGGTTTCGAATACACCTTGGTCGAGCTGTTGGTTTAGCGTTGAGTCCCAAAAAATACGTCGACCAAGCAACAGTTCATTTTGTCCACTCAACATCGTTGCTTTACCGTGTTCATCAAACTCAATGACGCAGTGCCCCATTGTCAAAGCATGGAAACCCGCTTGCACCACATAGGTATCATTAATTTTGATACCGTAGGGATCGTCTTGTCCTAACCCTATTGATGAAAAATCACCTTGCAACCGGTGGCTGTGTCCACCAACAATTATACCAATACCTGCGACTTGCTCAGCTAACTCTAAATCACCTTCATAACCTAAGTGGCTCAGAAGAATAATATTTTTTATACCTGATGAATGGATTTGTTTTACGGTCGCCTTGGCGGTTTCAAGTGCTGAGTGAAAAGGCGTGTCTGCATCAGGGTTTGCGATGTCGCTCATTTTATCTATGGATAATCCGAAAATCGCGACCCGCTCACCATGGAATTCTTTAACAATGTATTGAGCGCTCTGTGTATCCGGTTGGTAACTATATACATCCTTACAATCACTGATACGGTGAGGTTTTTTAAGTGATTCATTGGATAAATCCCAGTTGCCAGCAAGCAATGGGAACTGAGTACGTTGGCAAAACAATGCAACTGGCTCATTCCCCATATCTAATTCATGGTTACCTAACGCCATTGCATCAATCTTTAATGCGTTCAATAAGTCGGCATTGGCTTTGCCTTTAAATAGTGAGAAATACAGCGTACCTTGGAAGCAATCTCCGGCATGGAGGAACAACATCCCATGACCTTGGCGCTGAGCATCATCTCTTAACTGCTCGACTCTGGTTGCGATACGAGAAAAGCCGCCAGCACTGACATAGGGTTCTAGCGTGAGTTCATTGTTTATCTTAAGCTTTAACTGTAATGACGTTGGTTCAAAGTAGGAATGTGTGTCATTGATGTGTGCCAGTTTGATTCTCACTGGCTTATGATTGTTATTCATCTTCATCTTCTCTTTTTTCATTCCTTATAATAATAAGAAGTGAATCATGACAGAATCATGAATTTTATGAAACTGCGATTTAGGATTTCATGTTTAAGTGATCACGATGCTGTCCCCCGGCTTTGAAAGCAAGCCTCGCTTGTAACGGTCTCTATTCAGTAAGAGGCTCTCGTAATTTTGTGAACTGAGCTTAACTCAAAAATTCCGAATTCATATATGCTTAGGAGTAGCAAAATAACTCTCGATAATTCAAATAATTGCAAGGAGGATTGAGATGAGACTAGAACGCATCGAAATCTCCGGGTTTAGAGGCATCAAACGCCTTTCACTCTCTTTTGACGAACTCACCACGCTCATCGGTGAAAACACGTGGGGCAAATCATCATTGCTCGATGCCCTTTCCATCGCACTACCTGCCAATGGCTCATTGTATCAATTTAAACTGAAAGATTTTCACGTTGACTACTCAATTTCTCATCCACAAACACAACACTTACAGATCATTGTTTGTTTTAAAGCACAGGATAAAAACGAAGTAAAAGCGGGACGCTACAGACGCATAAAGCCTACATGGTGCACCAACGAAGATGGTGAGCAAGTCATTTACTACCGTATTAGTGCGTCTCGCGATGAGCACGGCATTAATACAAAGTACGCGTTTTTGGATCATAACGGCAAACCCAAAAAACTTCACCACTCAGAGAAACTCGCTATTGAGTTAATGACACTTCATCCTGTAATTCGACTACGTGACTCCCGACGCTTCCCAGATTTAAACCATGTCAACGGCGATGGTAAAAATGCTCGGATTGAAAAACGAATCAACAACACCTGTCGACGCTTATTGGCTATGCCTGGCCATGTGAATAAAGGTGAGATTCGTAGTAGCCTCGACTCAATGCAAACGCTTGTTGAACACTATTTCGCGTTCAGAAGTGTCAGTAAAGGCAACCCACGCAAACCTCGTGATGGTCTTTTCTATACAAGCCCTTCCTCTGATAAAGGCTTGAGTCAGTTCTTGAAAGAAACCAATGACAAACAAAGCCGCTTGCTTTTAATGGGGTTACTCAATGCCTATCTTCAAGCTAAGGGTCCCACCGATTTAAGGCGCTGTGCGAGACCAATACTGATCATTGAAGATCCAGAAGGTCGACTGCATCCAACTCATCTAGCGAGAGCGTGGTCCTTATTGCAATTGTTGCCAATGCAAAAGATATTAACCACCAACAGTGGCACGTTACTTGGTTCTGTTCCACTGTATTCAATCCGACGTTTAATTCGGTTATCAGACAGAACCATCGCTAAGAGTTTAAACTCAACAAAGTTTGGTCGAGACGAGTTGCGCCGAATTGGTTTCCATATTCGTTTTCATCGTTCAGGAGCATTATTTGCGCGGTGCTGGTTACTTGTTGAGGGCGAAACCGAAGTTTGGCTTTTTCATGAACTGGCTCGTCAATGCGGGTATGACTTGGCTGCCGAAGGGGTTCAAATCGTTGAGTTTGCTCAATCAGGTCTAAAATCACTCATCAAAGTAGCAAAAGAGTTTGGTATTGATTGGCATGTCGTTACTGATGGCGACCCAGCAGGGAAAAAGTACGCGCATGCAGTGCGAGCACAGCTCGACCATGATCAGGAAAGGCATCGACTTACGGAGTTACCCGACCGAGACATCGAGCACTTTCTGTACAACAATGGTTTTGAACTTTTCTTTAAGGACATCATCAAAGTTCCTCATGACCACCCTATCCCTGCTAAAAAAGTCGTAAATCGTGTTTTGAAAAAACATGCAAAACCGGACTTAGCTTTGGCTATTGTTTCTCATTGTGAAGAGAAAGGCATGGAGTGTATTCCTGTTCTTCTGCGCTGGACACTTAAACGCGTTGTTACCATGGCCAACGGCAATACATGAGTTAGGCGTATTTCACACTCAGCGTATTGTCTTGTAATACAAAAAAAGCACACCAATTTGGTGTGCTTGTATCAAACATCATTAATTTTGATTAAGGGTATTGAGAGGGATAAAACTCAATACACAGTGGATACCAATAAGATCGGGGGTTCACTACTGTGCTTGCTCAGCAAGCGAAGAAGAAGTAGCGGTTGATTTCGTATGCAACCATAGCCCTGTCGCTTTCATTAGATAGCCAAACACACCACCTAGCAACAACGATGGAATGACAAGTTGCCAGTTTCCGTCAGCCGCAAATGTTGCGCATGAACCAATAAAAGTACCAGGGATGTACGCGAGCCAAGCCTGTTTAGCTTGAATACACATGAAGAATGCCACAATAGCGGTAATCACATAGCCAATAATTTCCAACCCCACGTAAGTGGAACCGTGAATAATTACCATTGCCCAGAATACGCCTGTCATATTGGTGATTAAGCTGATGCCTAGTCCTTTCAATCCGCTCGTTGGCGCTGCAAAGTAGCTCGTGCAACCTAAAAAACCAGCCCAAGAAAGCAAACCTAAAGAGATGGCGATCCAACCCCATACGCCAGATAAAATTCCAGTAGTAATAGAAATAGCTAAAAGTGTCGTCATGGTAGTCATACCTACTCGGCTATTATCGTACCTATATGGTTCAATAACTGCCTTCATACATTGAAATCAAGGACACATGTTAGATACATCAGCTCAGCTTATCGGTGATATTGATCACAATAAGATATTATTATTTTCACAATTTACATTAAAAGTTTGACGCAACCGATAAATCAACAGATTTAGGGAATAAACCAACTCATCTCGTAGGCATATTTAATCAACCTTTAAAGAACTGAAGGCTTCCCTTTCATCATTCGCAGCCCCTCTCTTTTAATGCAGTCGACTAATGGGTTTTCTGCCATATCTGAACGCCATATAAATGAAAGCGTCCTTTCCATTTTTAACTCAGGTACATTTAATGCCACAAGGTGACCTGCTTCTATATATCGCTCTACATCTAAATACGGTAAGCAAGTAAGGTACTGACCATTAGCAACTAAACTACGTAACACCGGAACGTGTTCGTACTCGCGCCACACATCCAAATCTTCAATAAGGTGGTGAATAGAACTATCAAATGTTTTTCGTGTGCCAGAGCCATGCTCTCTTAGTACCCACTTCGCTTGCTCTAACTGCGCAAGGCTAACAGACTGATTACGCGCAAAAGGATGATGAGAAGCTGCGACAACAGTAAGATGATCACGACACCATACTTCTTGGTGTAAACGGTTATCATCACAGCGCCCTTCAATAATCCCTAAGTCATACTTGTAATCTAATACCCCATCAATCACCCCTTTTGTACTTTGTACACCGAGAGAAATACGCATTTCTGGAAAGTCATTATCAATGATACTGATAAGGCCGGGAACTAAGTGCTCTGCTGGGGTTTGACTCGCTCCCATACGAATCTCACCACTCAATAAATGTTGCTCATAGAAGCCCATTTCAATCTGCAATGCATCTTGTAGCAAGCGTTTTGCTTTTGGTCGTAACCACATCCCCCAATGGGTTAACGCCATTTGCTTGCCTTGCCTCTCAAACAACGGCCTGCCAAGCATCTTCTCTAATTGCGCAAGCGACATGCTCGTCGCTGATTGTGTCAAAGCCAATTTTTCTGCGGCTTGGCTTACACTGCCGGTATCTGCAACTGCGTCGAAAACCGCTAATTGCTTAAGTGAGTAGCGCAAAGTGTCCTCCATTATTAGTGGGTATTTCCCAATTCCCACAATTGTTAAAGCATGCCCCAATAAGCAATAGAGTTCATTTTACCTAGCCCCGTAAAGTTATCAATTAATTTGATGAGGTTTCTAAATATTATCAATTTTACCTTACTAACCGCTCTCCCTATTCTGAGTACGCGGTTCGGGAACACCGCAAGCCTCAATGGTTTTGAAACCGAAGTCATTGAGGCTCTTAATAAAAACAACAATTTCATTTTTGAGTTAATAACCAAGGATTTTTTATGCGATTACAAATTAAGGAGTCAATATGGCGGTGACCAGTTCTCAAAATCACCAGTATTTTTCTCCAAAAGAGATGATGGTTGAAGCGGAAAAATTTGCGTTAAGTAAGGCAAACAAAACCAGCAGTATGACATTAAGCCTCGCCATTATGGCCGGCGCGTTCATCGGGTTAGCATTCTTGTTTTACATCACGGTGACCACCGGTAGTACGGGCGCTGGTTGGGGCTTGAGCCGCCTAGCTGGTGGACTCGCATTTAGCATGGGATTGATCCTCATAGTGATCTGCGGTGGTGAATTATTTACCAGCTCCGTCCTATCCAGTATTTCTTGGGCCAATAAGCAAATATCGTTCGGTAAGATGCTTTCGATCTGCGGCAAAGTTTACGTTGGTAACTTTATTGGTGCGATGTTCCTACTTGCGCTGGTTACTGCTGCTGGTCTTTATCAGATGGATGGCGGTCAATGGGGATTAAATGCGCTTAACATCGCACAACACAAACTTCACCACACTCTCATTCAAGCGTTTGCACTCGGTATTCTCTGTAACCTGTTGGTCTGCCTAGCGATTTGGCTGACATTTAGTTCTGCAAATGCAATGACAAAAGCAGCAATGACAATTTTGCCTGTGGCAATGTTTGTCAGCAGCGGTTTTGAGCACTGTGTTGCGAACATGTTTATGGTTCCACTTGGTATTGTTATCGCGAATTTTGCACCTGAATCTTTTTGGGCATCTGTCGGTGTGCCCGCGTCACAATACACAGACCTAAACATTAGCCACTTTATTACCGCTAACTTAATTCCTGTCACGCTTGGCAACATCGTCGGCGGAGCGGTATTAGTTGGCCTTTCAAACTGGTGTATTTTTCGCCGACCAGAACTAAAAGCAGCGAATATTTCTTCTATCACTACAACTACAACACTGTCGTCAGTTAAGGATTTCACCATGAAAAATGCCTCTTTTGTTAAAGACATTATGAACCCAAAACCAGTCACCATTCGTGCAGAAACGCCAATTGCAGCCGCGCTGGATGTGTTACTTGATAACAACGTAACTAGCGCACCTGTTGTAGACGTACAAAATCGATTAGTTGGCTTCTTCTCTGCTCACGATGTGATGGTAGAACTATGGTGTGAGGACTACATTCCGGTGAAAGACCAAAAAGTCGTCGACATCATGAGCAGAGATGTGGTCGCAATTGACGCTGATGATCGCCTCGTTGATGTTGTGGAATTCCTATGTATCGATAAAGAGCAGTTGTACCCAGCGAGCAGTATGGGTATTGCCACTCGCTTGACGTCTTTGTCTCTCGAAGAACGCGCTAAAAGTATCAAAGTAAGTAAGCCACAAGTGCTTCCTGTGCTTGAAAATGGGCAGATGGTCGGGGTGGTTACTCGTACTGAAGTATTAAAAGCACTACGCCCGATTTTTGGTGAGCGTTTAAACTTAGTGGAAAAAAGTGAGTTAGAAACAGCGTAATTCGCTAAACATTTACAACGTCTATTGGCTTTCAATCGCTATCACTGACTGGTTTATCGATGTTAGTGATGTGATTAAGATAATAAAAAAGCGCTCTTCAAGTGAAGAGCGCTTTTAGTGTATCTAAAAGGAACTAATTACTTCTTAATACCTTCGATATGAAGTTCCATATCGACGTAGCTTGAAGCACCCATTACTGGGATGTCAAAGTCAGCAAGCTCTAGGCGAGTGTTGCCAACAAAGCCAGCGCGCTCGCCGCCCCATGGGTCACTGCCAGCACCAACGAATTCAGCCTCAATAGTAATAGGCTTAGTAACACCGTGTAGCGTTAGATCACCAGTTACATCTAGTTTGCCATTGCCTTTATCAACCACTTTTGTGCTCGTAAAGGTTGCTTCACTGTATTTACCAGCATCGATGAAGTCACCACTACGAATGTGTTTGTCACGTTCAGCATGGTTTGAATCTAGGCTGGTTGTATCAACAACAACATTTACTTTTGAATCAGCAATGTTGTTTTCATCAAAAGAAAAGTCACCAGAAAATGTATTGAAACGACCTTTGATGAAACTGTAACCCAAGTGGCTAACTTTAAAGTTGATTGAAGCGTGAGCACCTTTGGTATCGATGACATAATCTGCAGCTTGCGCACCAAATGGCAGTGCCATAGCGATAGCTAATCCTGTAGCGAAAAGTGACTTTTTCATTTTGAAGCTCCTAACATTTTTCTTAATGTGTTGTCTTTATCGATAAAGTGGTGTTTTAGTGCAGCAATAGCATGTAAGCCTGCAATCAGGATGACTGCCCAAGCTGCATAGAAGTGAATCTCACCTGCAATATCTGATTGGCCTGGGAATAACTCTCCCGCTCCTGGCACGGTGAACCAATTAAACACTTCGATGCCGCGTCCATCAGACGTTGAAATGAGGTAACCTGAAACAAAGATGGTGATCAATAGTAGGTACATGACACCATGCGCTGCTTTAGCAGCAAGCACTTCGTAACGTTTGCCTTCTACCTTTGGTGACGCCGTCACATGTTTCCATACGATGCGTGCCAAAGTTAAAATAGCGAGTAAAATACCGACAGAGCGATGGTAATGCGGCGCAGTTCGATACCATTCGCTGTAATAGCTAAGGTCGACCATCCACAAACCCACTGCAAATAGACCAATAATGCACAGCGCTGATAACCAATGCATCACGCGTGCAGTAAGGTTGTAATTCTTTACCAGTGTATCCATCTCAAGTTCCTAGATATATTCCTAAGTTAATGCTGAGCAAGAAACACTACATTAACCTATTTACGTCATATGAAACAGATTATTTACCATCATTTACATCCAGCCAATGGTACCGTATCTATCAAGTTGTTCGAATTTTTTGAAGGAACTTTAAATCGTTTGTAAAACTGAAACTTACAGCTTAACTTCTTGTTCTATCTCATACAGCTCTTCGGAAACTTCTAACATTCTGCGTTCAACCAGTAACTTAGCATCTTCAACACCCTTGTTATAATAAATTGGCCCTAGTTTTTCTGTAATAAAATCAATTAGAAACTCACTATCGAACTGGCCAATTTCAACATCTAGCTCGTCTTGCATGTAATCTTGAATGGCGGTGGCCAACGCCTCTTTTTGTGCGCGTTCTAGCTTTATCATTTTTTCCCTTTCAAATTTTTGTTCAACTTCTGCTTCTTTCGTGTTGCTCTATTAAAGATTAGACACGGTCATTTGTGAGAAATTTGGTGTTTAGATCAAGAAGTTGCCGAAGTAAATTAGTCTATTCTCAAAAGACTATGCTAACCTTTTGCAGTTCGTTTTGTAATTATTAAGGGATATTCTTTGCTACTCGACCTAGTTATTCAAAGTGTTAATGATTTTCAAGACGACTGTCTTAAGCTGTGTGAAAAGCATTACCCTGCGGTGCATAACCAAGGCATGAGTGAGCATCATCTTGGTCTCGCTTTTTCAAGAAGGATGGAACATACTTTTCGTCACTTTGGATACAACTGCGTGATAAAGCCAATCGAAGTGTTGGATTCTCCAGACCTTCCCCATCACTATCGAATTTCATCCGACATTGGCACTGTCTGGGTTCTGAGTCACCATATGGTCAGTGCCGGAAAATCTTGCCGGGAAAACTTACTCTCATCAATTACGGAATGGCAGAGTGAATATGGTTATGCCTTACAGCCTAATGACCTACTCTTTTTGGTTTGCGATCATTGGATAAGTCGCAGCAAAACGAGCCGAGAATTGCTTCATTGGTGGATGGGTGAACTACCCGATCAGATCAACGAATACACAGAACAAGGAATCACACTGTACACCAGCGAGTCGCAACTCACGCAATCTTTGGACACTCGATTCGGTATTAGCCCTTGTTACATTAAGTTTGGGCATCCTTTACGGCGTTCGAACAAACAGCAGTTAGTCAGAAAATATTTGCAGTTGTATGCCGTACTGCAATGGTAGCATCAAATTGAAGTGCTGAGATTATCAATTATTTCATCAATTTGTTTGATATCACTCGACAAAACTACCCATCCATTACCATCGTTCTTGCTTGAGTTAATGAGCACACTTAGATTCATTGCCAATGAAATAGAAAAATTAGCGCGATAACGCTGATGTTGAGACATTGATTTAGGTTGTGGTAACAATGATGAGCATCTCGCAACTACTTAGTTGCATCCGGAAACAAGCCGACGGGCAGTATATTGCGAAATACGCGAACTTCACTCTCCGCAGTGTCTTTCAACCCATATATAAGAACGATATTTCTATCGTTGGCCTTGAAGCACTGGTAAGAATTAGCAATGCCAATGGCACCATGGTTAGGCCAGATCAGTTTTTCCAATCCAAAGCGACTCCCACTCAAGATTTGCTCAATGTTGAACGCTTAAGTCGCCTAATCCATATCAAAAATTTCTCTCAGTCTCGCTTTCACACAAAACAATTGTTTCTCAATGTATTACCGGTAGCGGCAGAGATACTAGTCAAAGACATCACGTATAACCGACTGCTAAAACAAACCATTTATGAATCGCATTTGATGAATGAACAAATCGTCATGGAGTTACTTGAATTGAAGGTGGAGGATGAACTCTCTTTGTCGCAAGCAGCTCGTGAATTAAGCCAAGGCGGGTTTAAATTGGCGATCGACGATTATGGCGTCAATGCATCGACAACTGAGCGAGTGAGAAGCGTTTGCCCAGATATAATCAAGATGGATCGCTCTTTATTGCTAAGGTATGAAAACGGTGATTTTAAAGCGCTTAACGATGCATTATCACTCGCAAAAGCGTTATGCTCTAAAACCGTTATCGAAGGAATTGAAACCGAGCATCAACTTCGCTTAATGAAAAAGCTCGGTTTCGATATGTATCAAGGGTACCTACTTGCTATCCCCCAAACGTTAGACGTCTATGAAGAGGCAAAAACAGCCTGACTATGTAAGAACAAAAGTTTGCGCGGTTTAGCGAGAGCTACGTGATTTACCACGATTCTTATGAATCGCCAATTTTGCTTTTAGCTTACGCTTCTCAGATGAACGACTACGACGACGCCCACCCCCATTTTGTTCAGGCTCAACTTCTTCTACAAGACTTGGTTCGAAACCTGCCAGCCATTCTTGGGGTAAGCGTTGATCAAGCAGGTTCTCGATAGCTTGCAACAAGTACTCCTCATCTCTACTCATCAGAGAAACCGCCAAACCTGACTTTCCTGCTCTTCCAGTGCGGCCAATTCGATGGACATAATCTTCTGCTTTGAATGGCATATCAAAGTTCACGACTTGTTCTAGCTCTTGAATATCTAACCCTCGTGCTGCCACATCGGTTGCAATCAAAGCACGCACCTTACCTTGTTTAAATTCATCCAAAGCTCTTTGGCGGGCGCCTTGTGATTTATCGCCGTTGATAGAAACCGCTTTGATGCCATCTAACTTGAGCTCTTTCGCTAACTCATCACTGCCTTGCTTCGTTTTTGTAAATACAAGCACTTGCTGCCAATTCCGCGAGCCAATTAAGTACGCTAGCAATTCACGTTTCCGTTTTTTATCCACTGGATAAACCATTTGTGTTACCGTTTCAGCAGTCGTATTTGCTGGTGAAACTTCGACTTCAACTGGCGATTCCATGAGTTTATACGCAATAGTTTTGATTCGCTTCTCAAATGTCGCAGAGAACAATAGGATCTGTTTCTCAGCAGGCAAACGTCGGAAGATGCGCTGCAAGTCAGGCCAAAATCCCATATCTAACATACGGTCGGCTTCGTCTAACACGAGCATACCAGTTTCAGAGATGTTTACGTTACCATTAAACAGGTGATCCAAAAGGCGGCCTGGCGTGGCAATCAAAATATCAGCGCCCTCTTCTAACTTTCTCTTTTGTACGCCAATGCTTGTACCACCATAAACACACACAATGCGAAGTTCTGTTTCTGCCGAGTACTGATTCAAATTATCAAATACCTGCTGTGCAAGCTCGCGTGTTGGAACCAAAATCAATGCTTGAGGTGTGCCGTTAAGTTTCTTTTGCTGAACGGTTTGTATGATAGGTAAACCAAACGCAGCCGTTTTTCCCGTACCAGTTTGTGCAGCAGCAAGTAAGTTTTTTCCTGCAAGGACGTGTGGAATTGACTTTTCTTGCACTGGTGTTGGCGTCACGATATTTAGATTGCCTAGCGTCTCGATTAGCTTTTGTTCGATGCCTAAATCAGCAAAATTAACAGACATGTGTAACCTCATTATTTTTGGAGCGCAGAGTTTACCAGAGCCCCTAAAGCCATACTACTTTTCTATCTCATTGAGTTGAGTCATTAAGCTGTTGCTGAAAATCATACGACTGGCGCAAAACATCTCGATAAAGTGACGAGAACTTCTCTTCTAATTCGGTGTAATCACTTTCAATCACTTTAAATGTTGTGGTTAAGTCTGCCATCCTAGGACTTCTTTGCGACATCCGATGTAGTGCAAATTCTATATTGTCTAGATCTTGATAGGATTGAAGCCATCGGCCATGCCACATTCTGCTGTGGAGCACCAAAAAACGTGGCGGCAAATGTTCATGAACCTCTCGGTTTACTCTCTCGTATGCCGTTTTTACAAAGTGTTCGAGAGACACGGAGTGAAAGTCGTTCCAGTGTTTTGCGAGGCAATGATCCCAAAACATATCTAAAGCGATAGGTGCAAAACGTCTCGCAACACCAGTGAAATGAGGCTTACATTCGTTGACGATTGGATGATGGTCAGTAATACGGTCAACAAATCTATGTAATCTGATGCCATTTGAGATATCGCGATCATACAGCTTGCTTGGATCTCCTTTTACGAAGTCTCCAAGCAAGTTTCCCAATAAATGGCTGTTACTGTGTTCTGCGATATGCAGGTGGGCTAGAAAGTTCATTCGACGCCAGTTTTGGCCTCTAGGGCTTGGTGTGACATGAACCTAGTATAACGTCAATTACGACGAGATGAGAGTGTTCCGCTATTCGGCTTCGTTGTCTGAGCCAACGTATTCCGACAAGATAATGCCAATTTCAAGCGCATCTAGCAGCTCTAGGCTCTCATCGTTTTGGTATTGGTCGCTCATTGTGACCTCCTTTATTTTAAGCTCTCTTGCTTTTACTTGCTGACGGCCTGGCTCTTGCCATATCCACATCAGCAACTCCTTTTTATAGTCTTTATATGACACATTCATGACAGCGAGAAGTAAAGATTTAAAAACCTATGAGCATAATCAAAAGTAAACGATTGCAATTAGGTTTCATATCCACTTAACACTTTAGAGAAATGACTCTTTTATCAACATTCATGTCAATTTAAAGATATAACATACTGTTATAGGCGTCCTTAGATCTCATTTCTTAAACTAAATTTAGTATTCGTTACATATTTTGCTGATTAACTTCGCATATTTTGTTTCGATATAGCAATAGATTTGGTCAATATCTTTTATCTCTAATGGAGCTTTAAATGAGAGAAGTTGAGTTTAGAACGATAGACAGGCTGTTTATCAAGATGTCTATCAACGACAAAATGTGGGTTATATTCCTACTATTTTTAGTAGCCCTCACTTCAGTGGCTGGAAGCCGCTACTTCAATGAAATACAACAATTTGAGCAGCAAGCCATCTCGGCGAGCGAAGCGAAGCTTTCTGGTATCGTTGATGCTCAATCAAACCGCGCTACAGAAATTGACGGCGTATCGAAATCGAACCGCGTAAGCGAGAGTTCTTTTGTCGATGGGTCTGTCACCGCTTATGCCAAGTTGCATTCTGGAGAAGTGATTAAGCTGACTCAAAATGTGTCCACACAATACGAATCGGTAAAATCATCAGCTCTATCGTCACTATTACTCAGCTTCTTATGGGTTATTCCTTTTGCCCTATTCTCTCACTGGGTGGCAACGTTTATCGGAGGAGCTCTGTGGGTTTTATATACAACAACCGAAAAAATTGGTGACGGTGACTTAACCTCTCGTCTTGGTTTTCACCCTGGTCGAGATGAATTCGGTACCATCGGCTGTGCGCTAGACAAGTCTATGGATACCTTAAGTGAACTGGTTAATAGTGTTAAAAATAATGCAACGATGTTGAGCGAGACATCTTCTGCATTCGAAAAAGATATGCAGTTGAGTGAAACCCAGATATCTCATCAATATCAAACGCTTGATTCAGTCGCGACGGCAATGGAAGAAATGACAGCCTCTGCAAAGGAGGTATCAAGTATTTCTCAACAAGCAACGACGCAGTCAGACCAAGATGCCCAGAAGATCGAACTAAGCAGAAGCCGTGTACAAAACGTGATTGGCGAGATAGAGACGTTATCTAGCTATATTGAACAAGCCTCTACGTCAGTAACCAATTTAAACGAGAATACGACGCAGATTAATGACGTGATCACAACGATTAACGCCATTTCAGAACAAACTAATCTGTTGGCACTAAACGCAGCAATCGAAGCAGCCCGTGCTGGTGAACAAGGTCGTGGATTTGCAGTGGTTGCCGATGAAGTACGTACATTAGCAAGCAGAACTCAACAGGCAACAGTAGAGATCCAAGCCATGATTGAGAAGCTTCAAATAGAGAGTCAGAACATTGCTTCAATCACCAACCGAACCGTTCAGCAAGCTCAAACCAGCAGCCAGCTTATTGATGAAATCGGCCATGATGTTACCTCTATTGCCGAGTCAGCACGCTCATTAATGGACATGAGCATTCAGATTTCCACATCTGCTGAAGAACAAAGCGCAGTGGCTAACGATATTGCATCGGAACTTTCAGAAATTCGTAGTCAATCAAGCACAATCAGAGAAGTGGCGGAGCAATCTACCGCTGGCGTCGCTAATCTCACGCAAGCCTCCGTTTCTCTTGGTGAGATATTACAACGCTACCGCACCGCATAACGTTGTGGAACTTATGATCAACAAGGGCTCCTTAAGGAGCCCTTTTCTTTAAACCGTGTTCAACTATTACCTTCGATATTTTCTACGACATCCAAGTGGATATTTGAAGTGAATCTCAAGTTCTCGCTGTACCGGATGAAATAATGTTCTTAAACAAAGCGTTCCGCTATGCTTGATCTTGCCAATTCCAATTTGCTGCTGGAAAACAATATGAATAATTACAAAGACACAAAAGACATAGAGAACCTGAATTGCCCACTCTGCCAAGGAGATGAATATCTCATTTCATCGGATGGCGAGAAATTCACATGCGCTGCTTGCGGATTTCATACAAAAAACTTCTCATCTATCCAATGTCTACATCAAACGCCTTACCTACAGTCTAAACTTAAGCACATCCACAGCTTGAGTCCGGTTTGCCATTAATAGGTCAAACAGAGCAGCCACACAGCTGCTCTTTTAATTCATCTAAATGATGGATGCGAATTACACGCTCGTCATCAACACGATTGATAGCTTCACCATTAAATAACTGCACCGTTTTGATACCGGCGTTTAGTCCCGCCTCAACTCCTTTAGGAGTGTCATCAATATAAAGACAGTCACTTGGTAAAAAGCCCATGCTCATAGCACTGTACATGATTAAATCGGGCTCAGGCTTCCAACTATTCGCATCGAATGCCGAGAACACTTTCCCTCGGAAAGCATCGAGTAAACCGGTTAACTCCAAAGCGTATTCAATTTTATCTTTAGGTCCATTAGACGCCACACAATATTCGATATTATGCGAATCCAAAAACTGAATTAATCGTTTTGCGCCATCCATCGGCTGTAAGTGACGCACAAAAAGAGACTGGACTTCTTCTCGGTATTGCGGCTCTAAAACATCAATTGGGACTTTGATATCTTTCAATTCTTTAGTATCTAAAAGGATGTCAGCGAGCTTTCCTCCTTTAAAGTGAGAAACGCACTCTTCCATCGTTAACTCAGCCCCATGCTGGTTAAATACATTGACGAGCGCTTGGCAACACAGTCTTTCGCTGTCGACCAACGTACCATCACAGTCAAATATCACGCACTTAATATTGGTAATTGCCATAGCCATCTCCAGACGTCTTAAAGGCTCAAGCCCAAGCTGATTTTAAGAATGTTTGGATTAATCTTATTTGAGTTTGGGATTGTTGAAACGACGAGCTTGGCATTTCATGGAAATAGAAGGGAGCAATTACAGTTTTTCTAAGCAAGATCACCCAACGTCATCTTGCTTTACTTTTTATGCACATTGATGTGTAAGTTAGTTTTCGATAACCACTGAGTCTAACAGTTTTTGCTCGGTGCTTAGTCTTTTAGCCAGATCAGCCACAAACGAGCTTTTGTATTTTGATTCAGAAACAGCAACATCAGAGATGAGTGTATTTCCTTCGAGATGGCTAACAATAGCAGCACCAATTGGGACTCCAGATTTAAAACCAACATATAATTCAAAATCTGGCGTGAGGATAATCTGTGTCAGATATTCAATGATCATATCTTTATCATACTGCTGTTCCCAGCGCTGAGATTGCAAGATAGAGAACATAATGGTCAGTCGATGAAAATCGACCAGAAAAATATCGTCGGGGTTAAATTCAGAGTCACTTTCCAGTAGTGTGTCTTTGTCGACTACTTGATACGTTGCTTTTTCTAGCGTTTTGAAATAGACATCGCGCCCTTTCAAACTCTCTGGTGTCGGAAATTCAACTTCGACCAGATCATACAGCCATGTATTTTTACGCTCGATACTGGCTAACTGTTGTTCATTCATCTTGATACCTTCGTTTAGAGCAGTACATTAGCATGAAGCCCGCAACAAACCTAGCGCACATAGACCTTTCCGTGGCTAAATTTTGTTTTAGGTGCAAACCTCTGATAGATTTCATCAATATCTTTCCTAGTTAAGGACAAAAATAATGAAAAAGATGCTGTTAAGTGCATTGCTTGCTACTACTCTAGTTGGTTGTTCAGATAACGATGTTGCTGACGTGGGGCTCGGTTGGTTTACTTTGAAAGACATCAAAGTCGGTGAGTTGAAAGACGAGGTGGTAACAGGTGTCACATGTCACATCGCCTCTATCGAAGCGGATTTCAGCTTAGCAGATCCAAGTGATAGCTCAATATCATGTCGTCAGACTGGCGAAATCACACCGGAAATGATTGCAAAAATAGATAAGAGTAAGTCCGGTGAAATTGTATTTAAGAAGTCAAAAAGCATTTTCTTCAAAACAATGAAGGTTCGCCGTATTTATGATGCCGATAACCAAACCTTACTCTACTTGTCTTATACAACAAAAGAGACCGATGGTAGTTTTAAGCATAGCCTTTCGACAGTCCCACTTTGGGGTACCAAGGCTTACGTTGAGCCAACTGAAGTGAAAAAGTAACGCGGGTAAATTTAGTTAGCGCGGAGCAGGCTCTTTCCGGGCGCTGCTGAGCAACAAGTTTAAAAAACAACCCATTGCAATACGACAAGCCTCATAAATTGCAGCTGCTTTGGTTGCTATTTACTCAGCTCGCTGATTTTTTCAGCGAGCAGACTTCTTTGTAATAAATCGCTACGATTTTCATTTTTTTGTGATACAATCCCGCCTCTTTTTTTTTCTCACTCAAGAACAAGCATGAAGTTTCCTGGTCAGCGTAAATCTAAACACTACTTCCCAACTCACGCTCGAGATCCATTAGTAAACCAAATCCGACAGGCACCTAAGCTATATCGCCCAACTATTGTTGGTGTCGGTCAAACCATTGTAGATATCGAAGCACGTGTAGATGACGCGTTTTTAGAGAAATACAACCTGAGTAAAGGACATTCGCTCGTTCTTGAAGAAAGCAAAGCAGATGCTCTTTACGAAGAACTGGTTGAGCAAGGCCTGATCACACACCAATACCCAGGTGACACGATTGGCAATACTCTTCACAACTACTCAGTTTTAGCCGATAGCAAATCCGTTTTGCTCGGTGTGATGTCTAAGAACATTCAAGTCGGTTCTTTTGCTTACCGCTACCTTTGCCGTACGTCTTCACGCATGAACCTTAACCATTTACAAACGGTAGATGGCCCTATTGGTCGCTGCTACACCCTAATTTCTCAAGACGGTGAGCGTACATTTGCTATCAACGAAGGTCATATGAATCAACTACTTCCGGAAAGCATTCCTGAAGAGATCTTTGAGAAAGCATCAGCCCTGGTTGTTTCTTCTTACCTAATGCGTGGTAAAGAAGAAGATCCAATGCCTAAAGCGGTACAAAGAGCGATCGACTTTGCTAAGAAGCACGATGTGCCTGTTGTACTTACGTTAGGGACGAAGTACGTTATCGAAGGCAACGCACAGTGGTGGCAAGAATACATTCGCGAAAACATTTCTGTTGTCGCTATGAATGAAGAAGAAGGTGCGGCGCTAACAGGTGAAACAGAGCCGCTAGCTGCTGCTGATAAAGCACTTGAATGGGTTGATCTCGTACTGTGTACGGCAGGACCAAATGGTCTGTACATGGCTGGTTACACCGACGAGAAAGTAAAACGAGAAACCACACACGACATCCTTGAAAGCTCCCTCGAAGCCTTTAACCAGTACGAGTTTAGTCGTGCGATGCGTAAAGAAGACTGTCAAAACCCAATGAAGGTATACTCTCACATCGGCCCTTACCTTGGTGGACCATTAGAGATTAAGAACACTAATGGTGCAGGTGATGCAGCCCTTTCAGCCTTACTGCATGACATGGCAGCAAACTCTTTCCACCAAAAAGAAGTGCCTAACTCAGAAAAGCACGAAGTACGATGCTTAACCTACTCCTCACTTTCTCAGATTTGTAAATACGCAAACCGAGTAAGCTATGAAGTGTTGACGCAGCACTCTCCTCGCCTATCGCGAGCGCTTCCTGAACGAGAAGATAGCTTAGAAGAGACTTATTGGGATCGTTAAAACGACAGCTTTAAAGCTAAAAATATATCAAGGTCACCATTTGGTGGCCTTTTTGTTTTATCTAGCACTATAACGAGTAGATTTCGTTAGTATGTCGCACAATACGAAGCAGTAAACTCTTTACAAGCCTAACCGAAACAGTACCATCACCAAGCAGACCTTTGCCTCACAATAATACTCGTTATAACTCAGGTAGTTTTTCAACGCTACCTGTGTGCCACTTTGGGGATTCTCCATGCAGTCAGATATCGAAATTTGCCGAAACACACCACTTTCTTCTATTGATGTTATCGCGGAAAAAGTAGGACTATTGCCCGAAGAGTATGACACTCACGGGAAGCACAAAGCCAAAGTCCACCCAAAATGTTTGGAACGACTCAAAGCAAATGATGACGGTAAACTTGTACTCGTCACTGCGATCACGCCGACTCCTCTTGGCGAAGGAAAAACCGTTACGACGATAGGACTGGCGCAAGGTTTAGCAAAGCTTAATCAATCTGTTATTGCATGTATAAGGCAACCTTCGATGGGACCCGTCTTCGGTATTAAAGGTGGCGCAGCGGGCGGTGGTTATTCTCAAGTAGCTCCAATGGAAGAGTTAAACTTACACCTTACTGGTGACATTCACGCAGTGACAGCGGCGCACAACCTTGCTTCAGCCGCTCTTGACGCTCGCTTGTTCCATGAGCAACGCGAGGGTTATGATGCCTTTGAATCACGCACCGGGTTAAGAGCACTTAAAATCGACACGGCAAGTATTACTTGGAAACGAGTGATGGACCATAATGATCGTGCACTACGTAAAGTCAAAATTGGCCTCAATGATGCAGGGAAAAACATTAATGGTTTCGAGCGTGACGAAGGGTTCGATATTTCAGCCGCTTCTGAGTTAATGGCTATCATTGCACTAGCCAAAGATTTAAAAGATTTACGCCAACGTATCGGGAAAATTGTCGTAGCGTACGATTTGAACGGAAACCCGGTCACCACGGAAGATCTACAAGTTGCAGGAGCAATGGCAGTAACACTAAAAGAGGCGATTGCACCAACACTGATGCAAACTCTAGAAGGTGTTCCTACGTTGATCCATGCAGGTCCATTTGCAAATATCGCCCATGGAAATTCATCCATTATCGCGGACGATATTGCGCTAAAACTGTCAGGTTACACGGTAACTGAAGCCGGTTTTGGTTCGGATATGGGATTTGAGAAAGCGTGTAACATTAAAGCTGCTGCCGCCAACAAAGCTCCTGACTGTGTAGTGATCGTAGCAACATTACGCGGCCTCAAAGCGAATTCTGGACACTACGATTTACGGCCAGGTATGGCTATTCCAGATTCCATTTTTAATCCGGACCAAGCAGCATTGGAGGCTGGGTTTGAAAATTTAAAATGGCACATAAATAACGTTCATAAATACGGTTTACCTGCTGTCGTTGCCATTAACCAGTTTCCACAAGATTGTGTGAAAGAGCTTAAAGCTCTTGAAGAGCTGATTCACCAATTTAATCCAGAAGTTAAAGTAGCCATCAGCACCGCTTTTTCGCAAGGCGGACAAGGCGCAACGGAACTAGCTCAACATGTTATTGATGCGTGTACCACGCCTGTAGAGTTTTGTCCGTTATACAACAAAGAGCAATCATTACTCGAAAAGCTCATGGCAGTATGTGAAGCGGGCTATGGAGCAACCAATATAGAAATGACTCCTATCGCGACTGAACAGCTCAAACATTTTGAGCAATTAGGCTTTAACAACTTAGCGGTTTGCATCGCGAAGACACCACTATCGATAACCACAGACTCCGCAGTCAAAGGCGCACCAACTGGTTTTACCGTCCCAATCCGCGAGCTGCGCTTGTGTGCGGGCGCAGGATTCGTTTATGCATTATCTGGTACCGTGATGACGATGCCAGGCTTACCTGATAAACCCGCATTTATGAATTTAGATCTTGATGATGAAGGAAATATCATCGGTCTCTCTTAGTGCAGTGATAACGTATCGCTATCAGTGAAGTGAGCATATTCATTAAGTGAGTGGTCTACTTACCTATCCACTCACTCTCAACAACTGTGAAAAGAGTTGTCTCAGGCCTTCTACTCTTGAATTGTTGATACAAAGCTCTCTTGCCTTACATCAACGCGCCTGTTTTAGACCTTTAGAGTTAAGACGCTAACCCTAAGCCTTGTTTAGCCATAGTTATTAAGCTAGAAAACCCTATTTATCTTCTTGTTTTGTAGCCACTTTACATTGTAAATCCATACTTGTTGACCTCTCCTTTCTACAATTTTGCGCCAATTTGATGCACGGGCTATTTAGCGCTTCACTAATATGGTGCAGTTGTCTTACAGTGAAATTTTAACCTCCTTGATTTTTAAGGAGATATTCTATGGCTCGATTCTTGTAGTAGACTTTTCACTAATAAGCACATTAGCACATGCTTTTCAAAACCTCTGCGTTGCATACCACCTCCTTCAGGTTAGCACCGTTTTGATGCATGTCAGAAAAGGGAAAGGGAATATTATGGAAGACGCACTCGCCGTAATTTTAGCAGGAGGGATGGGGTCTAGACTCAGCCCACTCACCGATGACAGAACCAAGCCAGCCGTACCTTTTGGCGGAAAATATAGAATTATAGATTTCACACTAACCAATTGTTTACATTCGGGTTTACGCAAGATCCTTGTTTTAACCCAATATAAATCTCATTCACTTCAAAAACACTTACGAGACGGCTGGTCGATATTCAATCCAGAGCTAGGCGAGTACATTACTGCTGTTCCACCACAAATGCGCAAAGGTGGTGCATGGTATGAAGGAACCGCCGATGCGATTTATCACAACATGTGGTTGCTATCGCGAAATGATGCAAAGTATGTGGTTGTGTTATCCGGCGATCATATCTATCGAATGGACTACGCCGCAATGCTTGAAGAGCATAAAGAGAAAGGTGCTAAGCTCACCGTTGCCTGTATGGATGTTCCCGTAGAGGATGCTTCAGCATTCGGTGTAATGGGCACCACAGAAAACGGGCTCGTTACTTCGTTTATAGAGAAACCTGAAACCCCACCTACTCTTCCTGGAAGCGCGACCAGAAGCCTTGTTTCTATGGGAATATATATCTTTGATATGGATGTTTTGAAAGAAGCGCTTGAAGAAGACTCAAAACTCGATTCATCAAGCCATGACTTCGGAAAAGACATCATACCTAAGCTAATTGATACCGAATCCGTTTACGCTTATCAATTCTGTGGCAGTAAAGGGCGCGTCGATAAAGATTGCTATTGGCGCGACGTGGGTACCATTGATTCCTTCTATGAAGCGAATATGGATCTACTAGAACCTGTGCCGCCAATGAACCTTTATCAGTCTAATTGGGCGATTCGTACTTACGAGCCGCAGTTTCCACCAGCTCGTACTGTATCGTCGGCCACGGGTAATGAAGGCATTTTTATTAACTCCATCATTGCTACCGGTGTCATCAATTCCGGAGGCTCGGTACAGCACTCCATTATTTCCTCTAATGTACGCATTCAAGATAGTGCAACGGTAGTCGATTCCATCATTTTTGATGACGTAGAAGTCGGTGAAGGAAGTCAGTTGGTCAACTGCATAGTTGATAAACATGTTCGTATTCCGCCACATACTCAAATTGGCATCAACAAACTTGAAGATGCGAAGCGATTTAAAATCTCAGACAAAGGTATTGTCGTCATACCTGAAAGTTACCAATTCGATTAAACGACAAACTATCACAACAAAAAAGCGCACGATAATCATCGTGCGCTTTTGTTTAAGTGCCTGTAAACATTAGGCTATAACAAATAATCCATAATAATTAGATGTTACATACCGTTGACCAGCTACCATCTGTACCCGGTTCAGCCGCTGTCCACCAGTTCGCTTGATAAACCACACCGTTGTGGATGATCTTATCACCTTGGTTAGCGTGGCTTGGATTACCTGCCCAATCCGTTTGTGGCAGAGCTGGGTATGTCACTAAACCTGTTGTATCACACGTACCTGGTTCAGTGGTACCACCACCCGTGCCCGCATTGAGATCACCAATTGGTAGAGCTGGCTGTTCAAACTTAAACGCAAACTCTTTACCACCAGAAATCACTGAGTAGTTAGCCGGACCAGAGATTGGTAGGTAGTAAACCATATCAAGCTCGTAAGTGCCGCCCGCCGGCAAGTCTTTCCATGCTGGTAGAGAGAACGACACACGGTGCATTACGCCATCTAAGCCACCAATGTTGTTTGCTCGAGTATGTCCAGAAGCAATTACTTTCAAATCACCACCTGATTGGTCTTTCGCGTTGTCCGGCGCAGATACTGGGATATCGAATTGGAATTCAGTACCGCCAGGGATCGCTTGACCAGTGTTGTTCGTAAACGTGATTTTCGGGTTAATTGGGTAGTTTTGATCGCCAACTTTGAAGCCGCCAACACTAACAGTAATGTCTACTGCTTCAGTTGGTGTTGGACCAGTCGCTACTTTATTACCGTAAGGCGTCGCAGACTTAAACTTGTCGTAGATAGCTTTGGTCATAGTGTTACCCATGTGGTATTCACCATTACCCGCCGCACAAGCTTGTTCAGTTGCATCTACTGCCGTACGATTACCATTTGCATCCAGTACGTAACAGTTGTAGTCACCGGCTAGTTCCCAGAACATGATACCGCCGATCTCTTTATCGATAACGTAATCGGCTTTCACCTCGATAGAAGCTTTATCTTCCGTAGATAGGAATACGCTCTTCTCCGCGTTCCACAACCAAGGTGCTACAGCAACGCTATCGTAATGACGAGTATAAGTACCAACAAACTTATCTGAAGGATCATTAACTGGGTCAAGACCGTAAGCAGCTGCGTAAGAGCCCCATATACCGTTTTCTAGGTTCTTAGCATGCCACATTGGGTTAGAACCAGCGCCCATTTCGTTTCCTTTAGGGTCGGTATCATGCCACATGTTGTCGATACCAATAGCGCCGTGACCACAGTTGTTCTTCTCACCTTCACCTGTGCCCGGTTGGCACTCTGCTTGGTTTGGTAGTGCCGCTCGGCCCCAAAGGCCATTTTCACCACCAGTAACACCTTGCCAACCACGGGTGTAGTAAGGAACACCAATGTTAATACGACCTGCTGGCATAGAACCACGGAAGTAATGGTAAGCCCAGTCTGTGTTCAAGTAACCGATACCACCGTATGCAGCAGTGCCGTATACGTTCCACTGCGCTAGCTCAGAGTCTTTACCTGTATCGAATAAAGCCGCGTTATGACCAACGTGATCATTCCAAGCCCCATGCAAGTCGTAAGACATGATGTTTACGTAGTCTAGGTACTTAGTTACATCGAAGGTTTCCATCCCACGTAGCAAGTAACCTGAAGATGGTGCTGCGATAGTCAGCATATAATGAACACCATCTTGCGCGGATGCCGCATCAAGTTTCTCACGCAATACTTTCATCAGCTCTTGGTAAGACGCCCATAAATACTGACGACGTGGTTCCATGAAGCCTTTGTCGTAAGGGTTACCAGCACCAGCCATTGACGTCGGGTATTCATAGTCGATATCCAGACCATCGAACTTGTACTGACGCATCATTTCAACGGCTGAAGTTGCGAACTTCTCAATACCAGCATGATTAATAGAACCGTCCGCATTCGTCGTCATGGTGTAGAAGCCACCATCAGCTACACGATCGCCGTTCGTATCGAAGTGACCGCCCGTTTCAGCCCAACCACCAATCGAGATTAGCGTTTTAACATCATGTTTTTGCTTGTAAGTTGCTAGTGCACCAAAATGACCTTTAAAACCAAGCGCAGGATCTACCTCAACGCCTGGCCAAGTTTTACCTGTAGCAGGGTTGTTAGGATCATTTACGTCGCCAACGTTTACTTTGCCGTCAGAACCAATGCTCACAAACGCGTAGTTAATGTGAGTAAGTTGTTCCCAAGGAATGTCTTTAACAAGGTAAGTCGATTGTGGGTCGTCACCTGCTCTCCAACTGGTGAAGTAGCCGATTACACGACGTGGGTGATCAGCCCCCATTTTCTCACGGCCTTCTTCGTCATAAATAGAACAGTAAGGAACATCTACACCCGTTGTTTGATAAAGACCATCAGGACGACAATTAGATGTCACTGCGCCGCCGTTTACCGTTAACGTTGCAAGTGCAGAATCTGCTGTTGCTCCAGCATCATCGGTTGCTCTCGCATAAACACTTAATGAGCCAGCTTGTGAAGGGGTTACATCCAGCGTGTATGGTGCTGTTGTAGCAGTGCCAGCAAGCACACCTGCAACATAAAAATCAACTTTAGCAACGGTACCATCCGCATCCGTAGCATTTGCAGTCAGTGTGACGGAACCACCCAGGTCAATAGAGTTCGCAGAAAGCACGACATCCACTGTCGGCGCTTCGTTACCAGGTTGCGCTGATGCCACAGTTAACGTCACAACACTTGCCGTACTAACGGCACCTGCATCGTCATAGGCCTTGGTAGAGAACTCGTGCTGTCCTTCAGTTGCTGTCCACGATGCAGCATACGGCGCAGACGTTGCCTGACCAACTAATACACCATCAACAAAGAACTCTACTTTGCTAACAGTCCCATCAGTATCTGCCGCATCTGCAGCTAGGTTAACAACATCACCCGCAGTCACAGAAGCCGACGCAGAAGGCGATGTCAGAGTAACCGTCGGGACTTCATTCTGAGGTGGATCAACCGGTCCAGTGCCATCACAAGCGCCAAGTGTTTCCCACTCGCCCCACTCACCAGATTGCGCTGGATTGTTGTTTTGCGTCCAGTAACGCGCTTTATAAGCATTACCTTCATGCTGAACTTGGTCGCCACCGTTATAAACTTTTGATGATTGCCAAGTTTCTAGAGGGGCACAGTCAACTGCTGCGTAGCTATTGAAGGCCATAAGACAAGAAGCGGTGAGTGTGCTTAGTGTGAACACGTTTTTCACTGCATTGCCGTTTTTAAGGTGCATAATCGCTCTTCCTTAAGTTATTGTTAAAACAATACTAAATGCGCTAAACGAAGCGCATCTATACTTTTATTTCGACGTAAAATAACTTAAGTACAAGTTGGTGATTTCACACTATCTATTTACGAGTTTTCCACACCGCCTCGCAACAATCCACTAAATGATTGCAACAACGTACCTATTATTTGGCACCAGTAACTAATTTTATAACTTAAATAAATATGTCACTCGCAAATTAATAAAAAAGGTAAAAAAAGTCGCCATTTTGAAACAAAGATCACTAAGCCTTTGTTGACCTTGGCGTTTCATTAAAATGCCGCTTGTACTCGCGACTAAACTGTGATGGGCTCGTGTACCCAACCATTCTCGCTGCATCATTAACACGTCGCCCCTCTAACTGGATCAATTCGCGCGCTTTGTTAAGTCGAACTTTCTTAATATATTGCAACGGAGATTCAAGCGTGACATTGCGAAATGCTTGATGGAAAGCAGACACACTCATGTTGGCTTCTTCAGCCAATGCTTGTACGTTCAACTGTTCGTGATACGCTTGATGTACACGATTTAGTGCTTTAGCTACCCTCGCGTAAGAACCTTCTTGATGTGCTAGGTCAAATAAAACATACCCCTCTTTGCTCACCAAAGTACGATACACAATTTCCTCAAGAAGCAGCTCGCCAAGCATGATGACATCAAGCTCGTCACACATTGCTTTCATTAACCGCTTGCACGCATCCAACATACCTTCATTCATACGTACCGACTTAAGGCCGCAACGGGTCGCATCCAGACACTTATTACTGAATTTCTCACCCTCTAATTTTTTAACGAGTTTATGAAGAAGCGTTGGCGAAATATCTATCGAAATGCCAAGTAAAGGCTCATTGTTTGTCGCAAACGCTTCGCACTCTAGTGGCATGGGAACCCCGACAACAAGGTAATCATCGGGCCCATATTGCACTGGTGTATCACCAATATGAATGTTCTTATGCCCTTGACCCAATACGATGATGCCGGACTGATAGACAAACGGCTGGCGATGATTCCCTTTGCTACTGCGATAAAACCATACGCCATCTATCGCTGTTTTCTTCATACCTTCTAGATCATGCAGCCCCTGCTTTTCAACATATTGCTGCATGATATCTGCGAGAGTGTGCATTAGAGCGCTCCATCAATGACCAACGAGTTTGGTCTCTATTATCGTTTCGAGCACTATACTTCCTCTCGACTTTAACTTTCTAGCTCAAGAGCATTAATTTTGTAGAAATAGGCAAATTATTTGCAGAAATCGACCTGTTAACCATCGTTAATCAGGACTAATATGCATGTATTCAATCTCCTTCACTGGAAGCAAGAGGGCTAATAATGAACTTTTCTTATGTAAACCCAACCAAGATTTTCTTTGGTCAAAAACAAATCGCAGCAATCAAAGAAGCTATCCCATCCGACCAAAAAGTTTTAGTGGTATACGGTGGTGGCTCCATCAAAAAAAATGGCGTGTACGACCAAGTAGCGGAAGCTCTTGAGGGACATGAATGGCTAGAGTTTTCAGGTGTTGAACCAAACCCAACCAAAGAAACACTCGATAAAGCAGTCGCAATGGTAAAAGAGCATGGCGTTGACTTTATTTTAGCGGTAGGTGGTGGTTCAGTCATCGATGGCTCCAAATACGTAGCAGCGGCATCAAAGTATGATGGTGATGGTTGGGATATCATGATTGGTAAGCACCAAGTCACTGAAGCGACGCCTCTAGCTGCAATTTTGACATTGCCAGCAACAGGCTCAGAGTCAAACATGGGCGCAGTTATCACTAAAAAAGAAACTCAAGACAAACTTCCGTTCATGTCTCCAGCAGTGCAGCCAAAATTTGCCGTGTTAGACCCAGATGTAATGAAAACACTGCCAGAACGCCAGCTTATCAACGGCATTGTTGACGCATGGGTGCACGTATGTGAGCAATACTTGACGCTTCCTACCGGTGCAATGGTTCAAGATGGTTACGCAGAAACACTGCTGAAAACCTTAAAAACACTCGGAGAACAGTTTGCGGAACGAGACGACGATATGTGGCGCGCAAACTTAATGTGGTCTGCTAACCAAGCATTGAATGGGTTAATTGGTAGTGGCGTTCCACAAGACTGGGCGACACATATGATCGGCCATGAATTAACCGCTCTATGGGGCGTTGATCATGCGCGTTCTCTTGCAATTGTCCAACCATCGTTACTTCGTAACCAAATGCAGTTTAAGCGCCCTAAGTTAGAACAAATGGGTCGCAACGTATTTGCTCTTGAAGCAGGTGAGGATTTAGCAGAGCGCACAATCGAAGCTATCGAAGCGTTTTATCATCAACTTGATGTCGCAACTAAGCTCGAAAACTATGGTGAGAGCCGTGAACAAGCTATCGATGCCATCATTGATCAACTAAACAAACACGGCATGACTGTTTTAGGTGAAAACCAGGCGATCACACTTGAACGTAGCCGAGAAATCTTAGAGTTAGCTGTCTCATAACTGCAACAATTCTTCACTGCCCTTCCTAGGGTTTAACGGTATTGTGACTTAACAGTCACAATACCGTTTTTTTATGCTATTTTGTAAGCCACATCACGTTCAAAACGAGGAGGCTTCTAAAAACAACGATTCCCTCCAGACAAAAAATCGGCCGCGTTGGTTAGTAAAGAGACAACTGTCCAGCTTTACACAAATAAAAATAATTGAGATCAAAGAACGAGTTAACTCGTTAATTAAGTTTTGATTTGTTGTAGTGATGTACTACATAATTTTGTCTGTTCGAGAAAACACTTTATGTGGCTAGTTGTTGTCGTATTAGCATTCATACATATCATCAGTATCCGTAAAGGCTCTAAATGGCTCTTTTACGTTTCTAAACCATTACCAGTGCTCTGTATGCTTGGTATTTTAATTCAGTCCCCGGCTTACCCAATGCCATATGCGCATTGGATTTTGATTGGCTTATCGCTCTCGTTGCTTGGTGACGTGTTATTAATGCTCCCTAGAGACAAGTTCATTACAGGATTAGTGCTCTTTTGCTCTGCCCATCTCTCCTATAGTTATGGTTTTGCCATCATGTCAGCGTGGCATTTTACACCTTGGCTCCCAATTGCCTTGTTCGGACTCGGTATATGCGTCTACTGGTTGTTCCGACCGGATCTCGGTAAAGAAAAACGGCCAGTTGCTAGTTATATATTGGTACTGATGACTATGTGCTGGGCTTCGATCGAGTATTATTTGAGTGGGAAAACACAATCCTCCTCTTTTGCAGTGCTCGGAAGCTTTATCTTTATTATCTCTGGCATCGTATTGGCTTTCGAACGCTTTGGAGGACGGTCAATATTTTCACGACAAGTTGTCATGGTGACCTACTATTCTGCACAGACACTAATGGTTATGTCTGTTGTTGCGATTGTTGTTCGTTATCCGTATCTCGTTGAACTGAGTTAGTCACACTCTAGACTGCACCAACATTAAAGAAACATGGATGTATCTTGTAATCGATCTGAATAGAGTCTTAAAATCATCGCCTAAACATTAGCTTATTCTTAATGAAATTATGCGCACAACTTGCTATTGTAAAAGGATATTTTTCCGTTATAGCGTGCCCCTTTGAAAGAGAATACTCCCGTCGTTGAGTTTAGCGACGTAAACAAGTGGTATGGCGATTACCACGCTCTAAAAGACATCAACTTCTCCGTGCATTCTGGCGAGATCGTCGTGGTGTGTGGCCCTTCAGGTTCCGGAAAATCAACGCTCATTCGTTGCATCAATCATCTTGAATCGATTCAAGAAGGCCAACTTCATGTGTTCGACCAGCCTTCTCATGCAAAATCCCTTAAGCCCGGCAAAATCGGCATGGTGTTCCAGCACTTCCACCTTTTTCCTCATTTAACTGTACTGGAAAACCTTACCTTAGCGCCGATTCGCACACTCAAATTGTCAAAACAAGAAGCTGAAAAACGCGCACGGCATTACCTCAAGCGCGTCAATATTGAAGAACAAGCGAGCAAATACCCCATCCAGCTTTCCGGCGGTCAGCAGCAACGCGTCGCGATTGCCCGCTCCTTGTGTATGGAACCGGATTTACTCCTGTTTGACGAGCCAACTTCAGCGCTTGATCCGGAAATGATCAACGAAGTGTTGGATGTCATGGTTGAGCTGGCTCAAAGCGGAATGACGATGATTTGCGTCACGCATGAAATGGGATTTGCCAAAAAAGTAGCGAACCGCGTGGTATTTATGGATGAAGGCCAAATCGTGGAAATGAACTCTCCAGTCGCCTTATTTGAGACACCACAGCATCCACGCACCCAAGCATTTTTGAACCAAATTTTAAGTTACTGATGATAGTTCGCGTAATCAAACCTGTCCTTCAAGCTTTACTGCAAATGACGCTCCTCTTCATCGCGATTGTGTGGGTGTTGGACTCTGGTGCCGACGCTATGGGCTATCAATGGCAATGGGAGCGCGTACCTGATTACATCGCTTTTTATGAAGATGGCGAATGGTGGCCGGCAGAACTTATTGATGGGCTATTGGTCACGCTTAACATCTCGGCTATTAGTCTATTTTTTACCTTAGTATTAGGGTTGGTCACCGCGTTACTAAGGCTTAGCGATTCGAAAGTCGGCAATATTATTGGTACAACTTACGTCGAAGTAATACGTAACACGCCGTTGTTGGTGCAAATCTATTTACTCTACTTCGTGTTTGGCCCCGTGATTGGTTTGGACCGATTCAGCACCGCCGTTTTGGCATTATCCCTTTTCCAAGGTGCCTACACCGCGGAAATATTCCGTGCAGGTTTAAACAGTATTCCTAAAGGGCAATTCGAAGCAGCACAAACTCTCGGACTATCACCGTTTTACACCTACAAAGACGTAATTTTGCCTCAGGTTTTACAGCGCACATTACCGCCATTAACCAATGAAGTGGTTTCTTTGATCAAAAACTCTTCCATTGTAAGCGTGATGGCGATTTTTGATCTAACAACACAGGCACGCAACATCGTCTCAGAGACGGCGATGCCATTTGAAATTTGGTTTACCGTGGCAGCAATTTATCTTGCTCTCACTCTGTCACTTTCTGGCTTGTCTGCATGGCTAGAACACAAACTCGGAGCCAGTTGGCGCAAATTATAAGGAGATAACATGAAGTTATTCAAAGCGACCATTACTGCATTATTAGGGCTAGCCATCGCTATGCCTACAATCGCGAAAGAAGATGTTGCCACACCCAATGTAGATCAAATCAAAGAACGAGGCACTTTGCGCGTTGGTATGTCAACATTTGTACCCTGGGCAATGCGTAACAAGCAAGGTGAGTTAATAGGTTTTGAAATCGATGTGGCCAAACGCTTAGCACAAGATTCAGGTTTGAAAGTGGAATTCGTACCGACTGCATGGGATGGCATTATTCCCGCATTACTGGCGAAAAAGTTCGACGTGATCATTGGTGGCATGTCTGTTACGCCTGAACGCTCCAAAAGCGTCTTGTTTACTGAGCCCTACTCGCACTCAGGCGTTCAAGTAGCAGCAAACAAAAAACTCGCCTCTGGTTTTAGCGAATTTTCGGATTTTGATTCACGACGCGTAAAAATTGCGGCTCGTCGCGGCGCATTCACCGTTCAAGTAGCCAGAGAAACCTTCCCGAAAGCGAAGATCCTGCAATTCGATGACGACGCACAAGCGTTCCAAGAGGTGCTGAATGGTAACGCCCACGCGGTCATTGCTTCTAGCCCAAAACCAGAACATGAGACAGTGAAACACAGCGACAAACTATTCCTTCCATTCTCTGAGCGACTATCACAAGGTAACGAAGCCTTTGCAGTTCGTTTGGGGGAAGAAGATAAAAAGGCCTTTTTCAATAAATGGATTGAAGCAAGAACCCAAGATGGATGGTTAAAACAACGTTATGAATACTGGTTCTCGACATTAGATTGGCAAGATCAAGTCGCGCAAGGCCAGTAATCTTAATGGCTCGTGGACGCCGCGAGCCTATACTCTCCAATCATTCATTTTACTTTTCCATAACTTATCGGAGTCAAATTTTTGGGCGAACACACTACCACTCGCACAGCACCCGCGAAATCCAGCACAGGCTACCTTTTACCGCAATTAAACACACTAGACTGGGTACTACTTGTTATGTGCGGTATCGGTGGTGTTTGGCTGTACCATCGGTCCGCTGTTGGTGTGCATTATTTGTGGCAGTGGAAAGAGGCGCTTGAATTACTTTTCACGCCTAGAGCAGATGGTAGTTTGCCCTACTTCTTCCAAGGTTTGATTTCGACGTTAAGGCTCAGTGTTTGGGGCATAAGCTTCGCATTAGTGTTTGGCACTTTGTTAGGCTTAGGACGCTTCTCTCGTTCCGTTTGGTTGCGCACACCTGCCAATGCGTTTATCCAGTTAGTGAGAAACATCCCTCCGTTGGTGTTTGTTTTTATTTTCTACTTTTTCATTTCTAACCAATTGATCCCGTTGCTCGGTTTGGAAGATCTTCTACGAAACTACAACGGCGAACCAAATGCGCTACAGCGCTTTCTGTTTGGGCCTTCTAACCTTTGGGAAAACCTTGCCTCTGGCGTGTTATGCGTCGGCTTACTCTCTTCTGCCTACATTGCAGAAGTTGTGCGCGGTGGTTTACAAAGTATCGACCAAGGTCAGTGGGAAGCGGCTGACTCATTGGGCTTGTCTCGATGGGTGAAATACCGATTTGTTATCGCGCCACAGGTGCTTAAATCAATAACACCTGCACTTGCCGGTCAAACCATCTCTTTGGTGAAAGACACCTCTATTGTTTCACTGATTTCGATACAAGAAATGACGTTTGTTGGGACAGAGATGGCAAATTCATCAGGGTATATATTTGAAATTTGGTTGATTGTCGGCCTTGCTTACTTCTTAATTTGTTTTGGTCTGTCACTTATTTTTCGCCACATTGAAGCAAAATCGGAAGCCATTTCAAATTAACTCAACCGCATATGTAATTAGGCACATTTGATTCTTCAAATCAGAATTGCACCCTGTTACATTGGCAAGATGCTAAATTTTCGGCGTTTTTCATGGAGTTAAAGAATCAATCCGACTACGAGCGATACATAAAACAAGATAATCTTGGTGAATATTACGTAGTTCTCAATCAATTCACTTTTCACAGTGTTTATCAGCCAATTTTTGATAGACGCCAACGTATTATTGGTATGGAAGCCTTACTGCGTATTCGTGGCATTGATGGTTCCCTAATTCGTCCTGACGTGTTTCTGGCCAATAATGGTCTTGATCCCTACTTTCGCTTATGTGTAGAGTTTTTATCCAGAGCAATGCACATTCGAAATTTTGCACGCTATTTCGCGGGGACGCCGATCAAACTGTTTCTTAACGTCATGCCTCAAACGCTACTCACACTAACCAAAGACATGGGCTTTAAAGATAACGGCCTGCTTTACAAACGCCTTTCCGAACTTGGTATGAGCCCATCAGACGTCGTTTTTGAAGTAGTCGAAGAGTCATGCGGAAATACGGATTTATTAATCAAAGCCGTACAGTTAATGAAAGCAAATGGTTTTATCTTTGCTATCGATGATTTTGGCGCCCAACATTCTGATATCGCACGTGTTCAGCAGCTCTGCCCTGACATCATCAAAATCGATCGTTCCTATTTGCTAGACTACTGCGCCGGAGAAACCTTTTCCATACATAGCGCCGTTGATCTAGCGGATCATATGGGAGCAAAAGTCATTATAGAAGGGGTTGAAGAAGACGTGCAGCTACAAGCTATGTATCAACTTAATTTGGATTATTACCAAGGCTTTTACTTAGGAAAGCCTTGCGCCATTCATCACTGGACAGATAGCCTAAACATCGAGACGACTGTGCATTAACACTGCCCACTTACAGCACAGTGAAACCAAAAAAGCGCCGATATAATATGCTCGGCGCTTTTTAGTTTTACTCAGATGTCACTTATTTAGTTAAGCGTTCATTTCCCTAGAAAAAATCAATAGAATTACGACCGCTCTTCGGATCACGAGTGGCTTGCGGTTTGTCTTCTTTTTTGCCTTTCTTAGCAGACTGAGACAACGCTTCTTTCTGCGCTTTACGTTCTTTATGCGCTGCTTTTCGGCCTGTTGACTTAGGTCCAGAGCCTTTAGCTGGCTTGCTTTGGCGAGATTTCTCTTTACGTGCAGATTGCGCTTCTTTCTTCGCTTTCTTTTCTGCTTTTTGCTCTGCCGTTTCAGGTTCGGTTACTGGCGCATCGCAAACCACAACATAATATTCCTGGTTAAACTCAAAAAAGTCACCATCATACATCTTGCGGCGCTTACGTGTTTCTAGTTCACCATTCACCGCGACGTAGCCTTCCTCGATGATATGTTTTGCTTCGCCGCCACCGCTGACCAAGTTTGCGATTTTAAAAAGCTTGTACAGTTCGATTGGATGCGCATCAACATCGATGCCAATCGCTTCGATCTCAATCTCTTCGCCTTCTAAATACTCTTCGTGGTCGTAATCTTGGGTCATGTTACTTACTCTTACTATTTGATGCCCTGAAGTTTAAACGCAATGCTTAAAAATAGAAACCTCTGGCGATGTTCAATCACCGATTCACCTTGGCATTTGAGCACCTCTTAACCCATTTAGCTTGTCGCTCGTTAGCTTGTATCTCGATGCGTAGCTCAAACGAAGCTGCAATTACGCAACCTGAAGGTATATACTCTCTAAGTTATTGTTGAAAAGAGCGAATACTTTGTCTCAACCAAGTAGAATTACCTTTGTCACTGCGAACTTGTTTAATTTTGTCGCACCGCCTAACGCTTACTATGATTTCGAGAACATATACTCGTTAGAGCAATGGCGAGACAAACTTTCGTGGACGCAACGTCAAGTTGAAAAACTGGAAGGCGACGTGATTGGCTTACAAGAAGTATTCAGTATCGAGAAGACCCAGGCATTCTTTTCAACCATCGGCTACCCCTACTTTGCGACCGTTGACACCCCACATGTTGAGGATGAGTACATTTACTCAAGCCCTGTTGTGGCAATCGCATCTCGGTTTCCAATAGAAAAAGTACAAGCGGTAGAGTTTGACTTAGCAACGCTTGAGCCTTTTGGAGTAAGTGTTGTTCCAGAGTTCAGTCGCAAACCTATCTATGCCCAAGTAATACATCCTGTACTTGGTCATATCGCCGTTTACGTAACGCACCTGAAATCTCAACGCCCAGCCGACTCAGAACAACCAGAAACGTCTAGCACGATTATTGGGCGCTGGTTATCCACCCAGCAAAGAGGCTGGGAAGCAGCGATGTTAAGAGACGCGATGCAAAAGAGGTATCGAAAAGAACCAATGCCGACAGTGTTAATGGGCGATATGAATCAACCTATCACTCCTATCAGCGTTAACAGCTCATTAGTATCCAATACTAGTGACAGCGTCACTGAATTACAACTCAAAGATGGTTGGTTATTGCAAAGTGACCCCCTGAAGGATGAACGCCCAGCCACGCACTATCATTTTTCCACTGGGAATGTACTCGACTATATCTTGCTCTCACAAGAGTTTGACACCTTATCAGATATATCGGTTGCCGAGGTTGTTGACTATCAGGTGTCTAACCAACATCTGATCAACCCGATTTATGACAGAGATAAAAACGCCAGCGACCACGCATTTGTGGCGCTGACGGCTGAAGTAAAGCTTTGAGCAACCTATTTAGTGACTTAGTGACGTCTCACAATTTTACGCGGGATAAGTTCTACGCCAGGCTTGTAACGCTTAGCGGAAGCGTTGAGTGCTAACTCCATTGCGCTGTCCGCGATCAACTCAAACTGTTGAGGCAAAGAGTTGATTTTCACAGGCAAGAAGTCCAGCAGTCGATTATCACCAAATGTCGCTAAACGCACCTTTCCCATCAGTTCTGGTTTTTCTAGCATTACATCCAACACACCTTCTAACAGTGTGTATGACGTTGTAACAATGGCATCTGGCAATGCGTTCTCTGTTAACCATCTCTCTAAGACTTTCTTGCCTTCTTCCCGGGAGAAGTGTTGTCCATAACCCACTGTTGCCGTTTTACCACCTTGTTGAGAAGCAGATAGAAAACCGAGCTCACGCTCTTTTGAGACTTGAAGATCTTGCAATGCACCGATTAAGCCAATGGACTTAATATCCTCTGACAGTACTGACTGAGTGAGTTCAAGTGCGGCATCAAAATCTTCGCTGATGACACAACAAAAGTGCTCATCATCCATTGGACGGTCTAGCGCGATAACTGGCGTACCAGAATTTTGCAACTTAAGATAATACTCGTTTGCAGTGGGCATACCACTTGCCACAAACAACGCATCAATACGACGACTGACTAATGCTTCCGCCACCTTTTGCTCTGTATCAGGATCATCATCAGAGCAGCCAATCAAAATTTGGTACCCCGCTTTCCGAGAGTTCTGCTCTATCAACTTTGCAAGACGCGCATAACTGGTGTTCTCTAAGTCTGGGATGATAAGCCCAAATGAGCGTGAATTACCTGCCCGCAAGGAAGACGCCGCATGATCTGGCTTATAATTGTACTCATCTACAACGGCCATCACCTTTTTCTGAGTCTTCTCGCTGATGCGGTATTTCTGCGCTTTTCCGTTAATCACATAGCTTGCAGTTGTCTTAGAAACACCCGCTAATTTGGCTATTTCATCCAGTGTCATATTCTAAACCTTATTCTGTGCGCGCGATCATATTAATACATCAACGATCTTTCGATAAGTTGAATTATAAGCTGAACCGATTCAGTATAAAAGCTGAAAGGATTCAGCAAAACTTAAAAATTGACGTAAATCACCTGAATACACAACAAACCAATTTGTGAGCTAGGCTATAGGACAGCGGCAAAGGCTCGTTTGTTAACGTCAGTTTTTAAAACAGTTTTTCTGAGTCTTTTAAAAAATTTACCAACAAGCTGAATCGATTTAGCTTGAAATATAAAAAGGTTTGAGGAGTGATAAGCGCTCAGAAGAAGCGGCGTTCAACTTCTCACACAGAATACATTTTTAAATTGATACCTTAAGGCTGGAGAAGCACCATGCTTAAGCTAAATAAGAACGACATTACCCTCTCGCAATCAGCGACAGATAAGTTTGAAGCAATAAAGAGTATTGCTCATAGCCTGACTGATAAAGGCCTAGTTGAGCAAGGTTACGTTGAAGGCATGCTAAACCGTGAAAACCAAAACTCTACGTTTTTGGGGAACGGTATTGCAATACCGCACGGTACAACCGACACTCGTGCAATGGTGAAAACAACGGGTGTTGCTGTGCACCACTTCCCACAAGGTGTCGACTGGGGTGATGGCAATACTGTGTTCGTCGCTATCGGTATCGCAGCTAAATCTGATGAACACCTTGGCATTCTTAAACAGCTCACCAAAGTGCTAGGCGCAGATGGCGTAGAAGAACGTCTGCGTAATGCAAAAAATGAAGACGAAATCATCGCCCTACTGCACGGTGATGTTCAGCTTGAAGCAGACTTTGACGCTTCTTTAATTCAACTGATGTTCCCTGCGAGCGACATGCTACAGATGAGTGCTGTTGCTGGTGGTCTGTTGAAAAATACGGGATGTGCTGATAACGAATTCGTTGCAGATCTCGTTACCAAACAACCAACTCACTTAGGTAATGGCCTGTGGTTAATTGGCAGTGACAAACATGTCACTCGCACAGGTGTGTCATTTGTCTCGACGGCAAACGACTGCGAATATGAAGGTCAAAAAGTGCGTGCACTTGTCGCGTTCGCGGCATGTAACAATGCTCACCAACCTATGCTAAAAACGCTTTCTAATATTGTGTTTAACAATGAACACGGCAAGCTTTTAGATGCATCAGTAGAACAGATTCTTGCTTTGTTCAAAGGTGAAGAAGTCACAGCTGCATCTTCAGAAGAAGGCAATACCGCTGTATTTAAAATCAAAAACTCTCACGGCCTACATGCTCGTCCGGGGGCAATGTTAGTCGCAGAAGCGAAAAAGTTTGAATCCACTATACGTGTTTCCAACCTAGACGGAGATGGAAAAGCAGTAAACGCGAAGAGCCTAATGAAAGTCATCGCGCTGGGCGTTAAGCACGGTCACCAACTTCAATTTACAGCAGAAGGCCCTGATGCGCCGCAAGCCTTGGAGTCTATCGGAAATGCAATCGCTTCTGGCCTTGGTGAAGGTTAAGGATCCGATATGACAAACAAAACAAATAAGGTTGTCACTATTACGCTCAACCCGGCATTGGATTTAACAGGTTCAGTAAATGAACTAAACGTTGGTTCCGTGAGCTTAGTACAGCAAAGCAATCTCCACGCTGCAGGTAAAGGTGTCAACGTAGCAAAAGTGTTGAGCGATTTAGGCGCAGATGTCACGGTTACCGGCTTTCTTGGTAAAGATAACCCTGAGCTATTCCATCAGCTTTTCAATGACATCGGCGTTAAGAATGAGTTTGTAGAAGTACAAGGTGCAACTCGTATCAACGTCAAGCTCGTTGAGGCTAATGGAAACGTTAGTGACATTAACTTCCCTGGTGTTCAAGTTACGGCAGAAGAAATCGCGCGCTTTGAAGAAACCCTATTCCGCCTTGCTGAAACACACGATTACTTTGTATTGGCAGGCAGCCTACCGGGCGGTGTTACTGCAGAGCAATGCGCTGCATGGATAGAAGCACTGCATCAACAAGGCAAAAAGGTGTTGTTCGACAGTAGCAAAGCCGCATTGAAGTCAGGTATTGATGCTCACCCATGGTTAATTAAACCTAACGATGAAGAACTTGGTGATTTTGTTGGCGAACATCTAGCAACACCTGAACAGTGCCAAGCTGCAGCGCAAACACTGAGCGACAAAGGCATAGAAAACATCGTGGTTTCTATGGGACCTGACGGTGTTATGTGGCTCAACCAAGGCGAATGGCTTAGTGCAAAACCGCCTCGAATGCATGTCGTGAGCACCGTTGGCGCAGGCGATACGCTGGTCGCTGGCTTGTGTTGGGGCCACATGCAACTGATGCCTAAAAACGATTTATTGCGCTTCGCTACGGCACTTTCTGCTTTGGCAGTTAGTCAAGTTGGCGTAGGGCTAACCAGTCAGGAAGAACTGGAAAATATCAAGCGACAAACTGAAGTTAGCGCGCTTTACCCTATTACAAACTTAGAACAAAACTAAGGAACAGAAGGTTATCGTATGAATATTGCCATTATTACTGCCTGTCCGAGCGGTGTAGCAAATAGCATCCTTGCGGCAGGATTACTAGAACAAGCCGCCGCAAAATTAAACTGGAATGCCAAAATAGAATGTCAATCAAGTGTGGTTGAACCAACACTATTGACGGAAGCTGACGTTGAACAAGCAGAAGTCATTGTCATTGCGGCAAATACTAGCGTCGACACTTCTCGTTTTGTAGGAAAAAAGGTTTACCAAGCGGAAATTAGCGAAGTAGCAAAAGACGCAACTGCGTTTCTCCAGCAAGCGGTTGAAAACGCCACTTTACTTGAAAAAGCAACCACACTTGCAGCCCCTATCACTACAGATACAACATCAGCATCAAAGAAGATTGTTGCAATCACGGCATGCCCTACTGGCGTTGCGCATACCTTTATGGCGGCAGAAGCTTTAGAAGAAGAAGGCAAGCGTCGTGGCCATCAAATCAAGGTGGAAACTCGTGGTTCAGTTGGCGCTAAAAACCAACTGACTGAGCAAGAAATTGCAGACGCCGATCTGGTGATCATTGCTGCGGATATTGAAGTGCCACTTGATCGCTTTAACGGCAAAAAGATGTACCGCACGAAAACAGGTCCAGCTCTGAAGAAAACAGCCGAAGAGATGGACAAAGCATTCGAGCAAGCCACGGTGTATCAACATTCTGGTTCAGCTAACTCTTCATCTTCCACCGAAGAGAAAAAAGGCGCTTACAAACACCTAATGACGGGTGTTTCGCACATGCTTCCTGTCGTCGTTGCAGGTGGTTTGATCATCGCTCTATCTTTCGTGTTCGGTATTGAAGCATTTAAAGAAGAAGGCACACTAGCAGCAGCCTTGATGAACATTGGTGGTGGCTCTGCATTCGCATTGATGATTCCTGTACTTGCTGGTTACATCGCGTTCTCAATTGCTGACCGTCCTGGTCTGGCTCCTGGTCTTGTTGGTGGTATGCTAGCAAGTTCAACGGGTGCTGGTTTCCTAGGTGGTATCGCAGCTGGCTTCATTGCCGGTTACGCAGCGAAACTCCTCGCAGATAAGGTGAAACTGCCACAATCGATGGAGGCGCTTAAACCGATTCTGATCATTCCATTTGTAGCAACATTGTTCACTGGCCTTGTCATGATCTACATCGTAGGCGGCCCAGTTTCAGGCATCATGAACGGCCTGACTGACTTCCTAAACAACATGGGATCTGACAGTGCAGTACTACTGGGTATTATCCTTGGCGCAATGATGTGTTTCGACCTAGGAGGCCCGGTAAACAAAGCCGCTTACGCATTTGGTGTTGGCCTTTTGGCTTCACAAACTTACGCGCCAATGGCGGCAATCATGGCCGCAGGTATGGTTCCTGCGCTAGGTATGGGTTTAGCGACCTTCATTGCGAAGAACAAATTTGAACAAAATGAACGTGAGGCAGGTAAAGCATCATTTGTCTTGGGACTTTGTTTCATCTCTGAAGGCGCAATTCCATTTGCTGCGAAAGATCCAATGCGCGTGATTCCATCTTGTATGGCAGGTGGCGCACTTACTGGTGCCCTATCGATGCTATTCGGTGCGAAATTAATGGCACCACACGGCGGTCTATTCGTGCTGCTAATTCCTAACGCAATTTCACCAGTATTAATGTATTTAGTGGCTATTGCAGCAGGTACAGCGGTAACTGGCTTTACTTACGCATTCTTAAAAAGCAAAGCAGAAGCGAAACAAGAAGTCGCAGCTTAATTAGAGCGACTCCGGTTAACAATGCCACCCTCGAATTTGGCATTTAGCACCTCCCTTTAATTCCGGTTAAGGGAGGTGTTTTTTATTCCGCAGCCGGAACGGCTACAATGTCTACTTCCCCACTGCTCATATCCACCGTTGCTTGATAAGCGCTATGCGGGTCACCGTAGTGCTTGAAGGTAAAGTGGTAAACGTTAGCTGGCGTCCACAAGGTTTTTGACTCTGCGGGCAGAATGTCATAGCCGTCTTGCTGATAAAGCTCTGTCGCCATTACATTTGCGATTGCCGCCTGCTGGTTAGCGTCTCGATCCACCTTTGGCTCTAGTGACGGGTTACTTGGATAAGACTCACCGTTGTAACTCATGAGTCGATATGAGCCATTACTCCAAACGATAAAGTCCTGCCAACCATTACTGTAACTGTCGGCTAGTACAATAGGCGTGCGAGTTACCGACATTCGATTAATAACGTTTCCCTCATTATCAAACATATATGCAGAGCAGCCACCACTACCACAGAAATAGCGATCTTGAAGCAACACTATGTGTTCTGCCTTTCCGTCGCTGTTTAGGTCGGCGCTACCCGATAGATAACGTAGATTGTCTTGCTCGAGCGACAGCCCTTCAGGGGCTAAAACCTTACTATCAATCCAACTGGAAATTACTTCAGCACTAACACTGTTGACTTTAGGGGCAGGTTGTTTGGTTTCTGTCGGCATGCTATCCGTCGCGGTGCAGCCAACCAAGGTGAAAGAACCAACGAAGAAGAGTCCGTTTAATATGCGCTTATTCATGTAATCTCAATCTTTGATGTGTCGTTACATCAGTATACGCATGATTTGCATTGTAATCGTAAGAAAATCATTAAAATCAAGCAAATGAATGGTTTGGTATATATTAGTAAGATCAAAAAAGCCCCGAAGAAAACCTTCAGGGCTAGGCAGGAAGCTGGCAAATAGCCAGGAGTCCCTATGCAGTGGTCGGTTTTACCCTAAACAGAATTGCAAACATCACTGGCACCACTATCAGTGTCAGTACAGTAGCAAAACCAAGACCTGCCATAATCGTTATTGCCATCGAGCCAAAGAAGGCGTCGAAGACCAGTGGAATCATCCCCAAGATAGTTGTTAGCGCAGCCATACTTACCGGACGAACGCGGCTTATCGCACTATCAACAATCGCGAGGTAAGGATCTTTACCTGACTCCAACTCAAGGTTAATTTGGTCAAGCAACACAATACCGTTTTTCAAAATCATGCCACTTAGGCTTAACAAACCAAGGAATGCTGTAAAACTGAACGGCATGTTCGTGGTAAGCAAACCAAAAGCAACGCCAATGATCGCTAACGGAACGGTGAACCAAATTACCAACGGCTTTTTGATTGAGTTAAACAATAAAATAGTAATGATGAACATCAACAAGTAACCCATCGGCAATGAACCGAATAGGCCTTCTTGTGCATCTTTGGATGATTCGTACTCACCACCCCATGTGATTTCGTATCCTTCTGGAACATGCAATACCATCACTTTAGGCTGTACACGAGCAAATAAGCTTGCTGCCGTGTCGTCACTCAACACATCATGGTCCGCGAGAACGGTTAACGTACGCTTACGGTCACGACGCTGAATTAGCGGCTCACTCCAATCCAGTTGAACGCCATCAATCACTTGATCAACCGGAATATACGTTTGCAACGAAGGACTCCAAATGGTCACGTTTTGTAGTGATTCAAAATCTACGCGTTCTTCTTCAGGAAGACGTGTCATAATTGGCAACGTATGTGTACCATCACGCAAGTAACCTAAGGTGCTACCACCAAACGTCATTTGCAGTGTGCTTGAAAGATCTTCTTTCGAAATACCTAAGCGACGAGCTTTAGACTCATTGAAAACGGGTACAAGTTCCTTGGTGCGCTCTCGCCAATCGTGACGAATGTTTCGGGCACCAGGGTCGGTATGAAGGATGTCTTCGACTTGCACCGCCAAGTCACGTAAAACTTGTGGATCAGGGCCAGTAATACGCGCTTCGATCTTAGACGCTGGTGATGGACCAAATTCCATCAATTTAAACTGGAACGTAGGCGCATCAAATGTTTTCGCCAGATTCGCATCTAACTTATGCAGTAAACCAAACATTTTCTCACGATCAGTCGCGCGAACTTGGAACTGAGCGTACGCTTCGTAACTTTTTTCTGGTTGATAGGTTAAAGCAAAACGCTGTAGGCCCTGCCCAATCGAAGCAGAAACAAAGTCAATATCATCTTGCTGACGAATGTAGCTTTCGATCTCTTCAGCTTTTTTGATCGTTTCACGGATGTCAGTACCCTCTGGCATCCACATATCCACGTAGAACATCGGCGTATTCGATGGTGGGAAGAACTGCTGTTTTACATTACCAAATGCCACGACAGCACCCACTAATAGCGCCACCATGCCAGCAACGGTAAGCCAGCGGAATCGCAATGCAAATTTCAGTGATGCCCCAAATACGACAAACAACCAGCCTTTATAAGGATCATCTTCGCTAGTACCTTGCTCTTTGTTTTCCTCTTTCAACAAAAGCTCGGCAAGGAAAGGCGTCAGTGTAATAGCGGTAATCCAGCTTAAAAATAGTGAGAAACACAGCACCCAGAATAGAGAGCCCATGAACTCACCTGTCGCATCTTGCGACAAGCCGATAGGTGCAAAAGCCGTAATTGCAATAACAGTTGCGCCCAGCAAAGGCCATTGTGTTTGCTTTACAATATCGACAGCCGCTTGAACTTTGGTACGTCCTTTCTTTAGGCCAACCAATATGCCTTCCACGACAACAATCGCGTTATCAACCAGCATACCCAAGGCAATAATTAACGCGCCAAGAGAAATACGATGCAGTTCGATGTTGTTGTAATTCATCAAAATGAAGGTACCAAATACCGTCAATAACAACACAACTCCAATGATGACACCACTGCGTAAACCCATAGTAAACAGCAACACAATGATTACGATCGCCACTGCCTCCGCTAGACTAATTACAAACGCTTTAACAGATTCATCCACCTCATTGGCTTGGTTGTAAAAGTAGTTCATATCGATGCCAGCAGGCTTGATAGACTCAAGGCTCGCGAGCTCCGCATCCAAACGTTCACCAACCTCAACCACGTTCACACCCGATGCAAACGAGATACCGATATTAATCGCTTTTTGACCGTTAAAGAGTACGACGTTGCTTGGCTTCTCTTGAATACCGCGAGAAATCGTTGCTACGTCTTTTAGACGAATTAGATTTCCTGTGTCACGGCCATGAATGATCAGATTTTCTAGTGCTTCTACAGTGTTTAAGGTGCCGCTTGGGCGAATAACAAGTCTTTCGCCATTGACCATCACTTCACCTGCTGAAACCACATTGTTTTGCTGGTTCAACAAGCTCGAAACCACATTCATGTCTAAGTTCAGTGCAGCAAGGCGATCAAGTGAGATCTCAACGAATAGCATTTCTTGCTGATCGCCCGTGATGTCTACCTTACCAACACCATCAACAAGCTCGATTTCACGGGTCAGGTAATCCGCATAACGTTTCAGCTCTACATAGTCGTAATCGTCACCAGTGAGCATTAACATCACGCCATAAACGTCACCGAAATCATCAATGATCTGTAAAGACTGAACACCTTGAGGCAATGATGGTCGTAAATCATTAATTTTACGGCGCATTTCATCCCAAATTTGCGGCAGTTCATCAGGACCATAGTCCATTTCCATGCTCACCGTTATTTGAGACATACCATTAGAAGACGTAGAGGTAATTTTGTCGATATAAGGGAGTTTTCGAATCTCTTTTTCTAGAGGATACGTCAGCTCTTCTTCAACTTCTTTTGACGTCGCGCCAGGGTATGTTGAGATGATCATGGCATCTTTGATCGTAAATGACGGGTCTTCTAATCGTCCCAGCTCCAAAAATGACGTTAAACCACCAACAGCAAGGATAATAATGAACAACCAGCTGATGACTTTGTTTTTTATTGAATACTCAGCAATGTTCATTATTGGTTATTCTCCACAACATCCACATGTTTACCTTCGCGTAATTTACGCAGATTTGAATTAATCAGAATATCGCCCTGGCTAACACCTGACGACACAATGGCTCCATTGCCATTCACTTGAGAAATCATGACAGGCACCCGTGTGACAATGTCACCTTCTTTTTTCCACACAAAGAACTCATTCCCTTCACTGCCTGCTTGAAGCGCCGTGACAGGCACACTGTAACCATCGATAGAGGTAATGCCCGCCTTCACCATATCGACCAAAACGCTTACGCTGGTTCCCGGCAATATCTCTGTTTTTGGCTGTGGCATCGTCAAGTACATTTCGTAGGTTTGAGTTTCAGCGTTGGGTTCACTTGTGTGCTCTAAATAGTCCAAAGCAAATCTGCCATCGATGCCGGAGAAGGTTGCTCTAGGCTTGTAGCTCATGCTGTCTGAGTTTGGGTCTACCATCGCTAAAACATTGTCGGAAAGCTCAATACGCACGTAAACCAAATCGTTTTGGTATAGGTTTAACACGGGTTCACCAATTGCCACACGCTCAAAACGTTCTTTGAAAACATCGGATACTTTACCGGCGAACGGGGCGAATAAACGGGTGTAATTCAATTGATTGGTCGCGTTATAGAAAGTAGCCTCAGCTAGCTCTTTATTGGCGGTTAGCTCATCAAGTTCCGCTTTTGAAATCATTTGACGTGCATGCAAGTCTTCACCGCGTTTAAGCTGACGAATTGCAAGTGTGTATTGTGCTTCTGCGTCATTCACGGCTTGCTTCTCTTTGCTATCATCTAGCTTTGCGATCATTTGCCCCTGATTCACAACGTCACCCGCTTTAACCAATACGTGCTGAACTTCCCCAGCGCGGCGAAATGCCATTGGCGTTTGCTCTGCAGGCACTACTATGCCTTTGAACGCGCGATGTTGACTTTGTACTGGTGCATCCACCGAGATAGTCGACACAAAAAGTGGCTGCTCGACGATAGCTTGGTTTTCATTTTTGCACCCTGTTAAAACTGCAAGTGCAATCGCAGAGATCGTAAGTAGAGAACGTTTCATTAAATGCCTCCCTCACGAACCCAAGCTTTCACCACTTGTCCTTCAACCAGTCTCTCAACACCAGCAATAACAACGTAATCATTGTTATCAAGCCCGGCTTTCACACCACCTGCTGCGTCAAGTGACACAGTGACTTTATTGACCTGCTGCGTGCTTCTGTCCATTACCCAAACTTCACCTTGCGTCCCATTTTTGTTGACCCAAGCAGACTGAGGTAACGTCATCGCGTCCGATACATGTTGTTTAGCAATGTGTACCTGCCCAGTCATACCTGTCAGCAAATTGCGATCTTCTGGTCGAGTGATGGTCACGATCGCCTCATAACTATTGGTATCGATGTTTGGCTGCGTCGAGATTTCTTTAAATTGCCCAGGGATACGTTTTCCTGGCTCGCTATCCATCGTCACCCACATATCGGAGTTTTGCAGTGACTCAAGTGATACAGATTCCGCATAACTTACTGGCAAGGTGAAAGATACATCCAACGTCGTGTTATCAATGAGATTCAAGATCTCCTGCTTCTCTGCTACTACTTGAAACGGGTTGACATAGGTATATGACACAATGCCATCAAACGGTGCGTGAATTTTGGTATAGCTCAAATCGGTTTTAGCTTGTTCGTAGTTCGCCAATGCCGCTTTATATTGAGTTTCTTTCTGATCGTACTCATCAGTACTAATGAGTTTTTTTCCGTAAAGGTTTTTCGCGCGGTCCCATTGTGTTTTCGCTAACGCGTACTGCGCTTGAGCGGCATCTAACGCAAGCTGAAGATCTTTAGGGTCTAACGTTGCGAGCACTTCACCTTTTTGGACTTTTTGACCCATGCGTACACGTAATTCATCTACCTCTCCACCAACCTGAAAAGAAAGCTGCGCGCGATGTGTTGCATCAATACGCGCTAAAAAGGCGTGCGAGTCTTCAAGTTCTAGGTCTTTCACCGCCAGTAATTTTACAGGTTTGATTAAAGGTTCAGACGGCTCAGAAATGGCTTTATTACACCCAGTTAGCATCCCAGAAAGACTTAATGTCACCACTGCGCCAACTAAAGTGCGCTTTAAATATTGTTTTCGCACCCGCTTTCTCCGTAGGTTTTATATATTACACAGCCGTGCAGTATAAGCAGAATTTGAAATTGATCAACATATTTTCCAGGTGGATAGCAAATTAATTAGTCAAAGCGTTCGGTTTCTGGTAAAAGTAAGCGCGTGATTAATATTCGGGAAAATTCGAACTATGAATGAAAGAAAGCAGGGGCGTAGAAGTGCTGAAGCAGCAGAACAAACTAAGTGTCTGATCCTTAAAGTGGCAGCAGATATGTTTTGTGAACTTGGTTACGAGCGTGTCTCGCTGCGCAATATCAGTGAAAAGGCTGGTGTTTCACATAGTTTGATCCGTCACCACTTCGGCAGCAAAGAGAAAATCTGGCAAGCGGTTAGCGATGCAATGGACGAGTTCATGCAGTGCTATATGGCTGAACTCATCAATGAAATGCCGGAGAACACACCTTCGAATAGAAAAATTTATCTGTTTATGGTTCGCATGCTAGCATTTGCTCTCGTCAATCCTCACCCAGTACAGATGATCGCCGATGCCATTCGACAAGGCGATGACGGTGCTCTGCTGCAGTATTTCTTAAAGTCAAAAGATGAGTTCGCTGCGATATTTACCGGAATTTTCGAGCAGTACAACAGCGAAAACCCTAATGCACAATTTGATCAGTGGGAATCAAAGTGGCAAATGTTGATCTTCGCACATGGTGCTGTCAGTCTCGCGCCAATGATGCAAGAAACATGGCCGGATATTGCAGATAATCGCGAAAAACTGCTGATCAAGCATTGGGAATTGTTTAATACCATTATGGCCTCTCAATTTGGGATCCCAAAAGAAGAGATGATTCATCCGGAAAAGCTTGAAGATATCGTTATTGATATGTGCTGTACTATTGATGAAGCAGTAAACTAAAAGTAAACAAGCGAAAAGAAGACATAAAAAATGCCGAGCTACAAAGCTCGGCATTTTTGTTTCAATTCGTTTTAACCACGGTAGTAGCGTTGTGGTACGAACGGCATTTTTTCAACTGTCATTGGTAGCATTTTACCACGCACTTCAGCGAACACTTCAGTACCAATCGCCGCCAAATCCGCACGAACATAACCCATTGAGACTGGCTTACCTGCATTCGGACCCGCCGTACCGCTGGTTACAACGCCAATTTTAACGCCGTCAGCATCAAACAGTTCAACACCTTCACGCACTGGCGCTTTGGTTTGACCTACTAGACCCACACGCTTACGCGCCACATCTTTAGTCTCAATCTGCTTAAGAATAATGTCTGCGCCAGGGAAACCACCTTCACGTTCACCACCAATACGACGAACTTTTTGGATACCCCATAGCAAGCTCGCTTCAACAGGTGTTGTTGTTGTGTCTAGGTCATGACCGTATAGACAAAGGCCACACTCAAGACGAAGTGAATCACGAGCACCAAGGCCAATCCATTCAACTTCATCTTCCGCAGTCAGTTTACGTGCTAGCTCTTCCGCTTTGTCAGCAGGAACCGAGATTTCGTAACCGTCTTCGCCTGTATAACCACTACGAGAAACAATGCACTCGGCGCCTAAAACATCGACTTTACAAATATCCATGAACAGCATTTCAGAAACTTCTGGTGCAAAACGCGCCAATACAGCTGCCGCTTTAGGGCCTTGGATTGCAAGTAGAGCTCGGTCTTCGATAATTTCTAGCTCAACACCAGATGGTAAATGCGCTTGTAGGTGTGCGATATCTTGTGCTTTACATGCTGCGTTCACAACCACAAACAGATGATCGCCTAGGTTAGCCACCATCAAGTCGTCCATGATGCCGCCCTCTTCATTAGTGAAAAAAGCGTAACGCTGTTTACCAGACTCAAGATCCACAATATCCACTGGGACTAATGTTTCTAGGAACGCAGCTGCACCGTCACCAATTAGGCGAAGCTGTCCCATGTGAGAAACATCAAACAGACCTGCCGCATCACGAGTATGTAAGTGTTCCTTCTTTACGCCTAGAGGATACTGAACAGGCATATCGTAACCCGCGAACGGGACCATTTTGGCACCAACTTCAACGTGAAGTGCGTGTAGTGGTGTTTTCAGTAGTTCTTGAGTCATTTTCGTCTCCATTTAGATAGACCCGAGAATGCTATCGGCATTCGATGTGTTTCCAATAATAAACATGGCTCATTCTATTTTGCACGAACAAGACGTAGATCGACTTGCAAAAGTGTGACTCTTAACATTTTAATCACAACAAATCGTACAAAAAAAGCGCTTTAATGAGTAAGCTCTCATCAAAAAAGCGCTTTTTCATCATAACGACCACCAATAGCAATCGTTTGCTTTCACTATAGGAAATTTACAAGTATTTATCACTATTTGGCTGTCACCCACAAAATGAGCGCATCTTCCTCGCTAACACTGGTCAACATATGTCCCATATTTGCATCGTAATAAACGCTGTCTCCCTCGCTTAAAACAACAGGTTCGTAAAACTCAGAATAGAACATGACCTCACCAGATAAGATAAGTAAAAATTCTTCGCCGTCATGACGAACCCAGTCTTTATATTCATCAAAACTACGAGCTCGAATTTGGCTCTTAAACGGCATCATTTTCTTATTGGAAAGTTGTGTCGCGAGCAGTTCATGTTCATAGGTTTGTGTTGGGTGTGGTTTACCTTCATTCTTCTTGGTAACATCCCTGCGCCCTGTCGCTACCTTTTTTCTAGGTGGCTCAAAGAGTTGTGGCATGTCAATTTGTAAGCCTAGTGCCAATTTTTGCATCGCTTGAAACGTCGGGGAGATCTGCTCATTTTCTATTTTGCTCAGTGTAGATCGAGCAAGCCCGGTTCTCTGACTCGCTTCTTCTAATGTGATACCGAGTTTCGAGCGGATATCCTTAATACGCTGGCCCAGTTTTAACGGCTCGATATTTTGGTCATGTTGCTCTTTTGCCAACGTCATCGATGGGTATTCATCGTAAATACTTTCTGCCATAAATCCCTCTATAGATATCCATATTTTTTGTCTTACTCGCATTGTGCATGAAGCACATAGTGGATAGAAGTCCACCAAGTGAATTAAAGCGTGCTCTTGTTAACAAATTTTGAAATCTTGTTTCCTATAGGAAATTTTTGGTTGATTGTTCCCGCCACAGGCGCTATGTTACCAACTTGTTAGATGTAGAGATGCATATTTCCGTAAGAGATTGGTAAAAGAAACACGCAATCCAACGGAGTTTTTGCCCAAATTTAGGGCCGGATGTTCACTCTGTTCTGCTACGCAGTTCAGCTGTTTTTGAGGACAAATGAACCACAACCGCAAATCATAACTCATCTATTGCGGGTTCATTTTCAGATTTGGAAGGTCAACTACCATGAATAAGAGTTACCCTAACCACAGCTTGGAAAACTTTTTCTCTACCAACCTCTCTGCGACAGATGATGCTGTCTTTGCTGGAATTCAAGCGGAATCCGCTCGCCAAAACGAACAAATCGAACTTATCGCTTCAGAGAACATTGTTTCTAAAGCGGTAATGCAAGCTCAAGGCACATGCCTAACAAACAAATACGCTGAAGGCTACCCAGGTCGTCGTTACTATGGTGGTTGTGAGCACGTAGATACAGTGGAAGCCATTGCTATCGAACGCGCAAAAAAACTTTTCAATTGTGAATACGCAAACGTTCAACCACACTCAGGCGCACAAGCAAACGGCGCAGTAAAACTAGCACTGCTTCAACCTGGTGACACCATTCTTGGTATGTCTTTAGACGCAGGTGGTCACCTGACGCACGGTGCACGCCCTGCACTTTCTGGTAAATGGTTTAATGCAGTTCAATACGGTGTTGATCGCGAAACACTGGAAATCAACTACGAAGATGTTCGTGAGCTAGCACTTGAGCACCAACCTAAAATGATCATCGCAGGTGGTAGCGCTATTCCACGTACTATCGACTTTGCAAAATTCCGTGAAATCGCAGACGAAGTAAATGCAATTCTTATGGTCGACATGGCACACATCGCCGGTCTTATCGCAACAGGCGCGCACCCTAGCCCACTGCCACACGCACACGTTGTTACGACTACAACACACAAAACATTGCGTGGCCCTCGCGGCGGTATGATTCTTACTAACCACGAAGACATCATTAAGAAAATCAACTCAGCCGTATTCCCTGGCCTACAAGGTGGCCCACTGATGCACGTTATCGCAGCCAAAGCGGTCGCATTTGGTGAAGCGCTTGGCCCTGAATTTAAAACTTATATTGATTCGGTGATCAATAACGCAAAAGTCCTAGCGGAAGTATTGCAAACTCGCGGTTGCGACATCGTAACTGGTGGCACAGACACGCACCTAATGCTGGTTGACCTTCGTCCGAAAGGGTTGAAAGGCAATAAAGCAGAAGAAGCTCTAGAGCGTGCTGGGATCACATGTAACAAAAATGGCATCCCATTCGATACAGAGAAGCCTATGATTACATCGGGCATCCGTTTAGGAACGCCTGCGGGTACAAGCCGCGGCTTTGGCGCTGAAGAATTCAAACTCATCGGTAATTGGATTGGTGACGTACTGGACGGTTTAGTGAACAACCCTGAAGGTGACGCAGAAGTTGAAAAACGCGTTCGCAAAGAAGTAAAAGAACTTTGCAGTCGCTTTCCTCTATACCAGTAAACGATTTTTTGAAATCATAATAATTCCTGACAAGTTATTCGGAGATTAAGCAATGGACAAAACACTGAAGTTTGCAGATAGCCACGAGTGGGTACGTGACAACGGTGACGGCACAGTAACAATTGGTATTTCTGAGCATGCACAAGAAATGCTAGGTGACGTGGTATTCGTTGACCTACCAGACGTAGAAGACGAAGTTGAAGCAGGTGAAAGCTTCTCTCTCGTTGAATCTGTAAAAGCAGCGTCAGACATCTACGCACCAATCACTGGTGAAATCGTAGAAATCAATGAAGAACTAGAAGACAGCCCAGAGCTAATTAACGAAGAGCCGTACGAAGGTGGCTGGATCGTAAAAGTGAAGATGTCTGATGTATCTGAACTAGATAACCTGAAAGACGCAGACGAATACCTAAACTCTATCGAAGAAGAGTAATTAGGATGTGACGAAAGCTGTTCCCTAGCCTGTTTAGAGAACAGCTTTTTTTCTAGGTTCGGACGTATAATTTAATTTATCAGTAACGCAAATCCGTTACCCGAACCAAGGAGTAGGTAAAGGACAATGACTGAATTACTTCAAAGCCTCAGCACACAAAACGAGTTCGTTGCTCGCCACAATGGACCAAACAAATCTGACCAACAGAAAATGTTGGAAGCGATCAACGCAGTTAGCCTAGATTCGCTTATCGACGAAACCGTACCAGCACAAATTCGCCTAGAGCAACCAATGAGCTTGGCAGAAGCGAAAAGCGAAGCAGACATGCTGGCAGCAATGCGTAAGTTCGCCGATCAGAACCAAGTTAAACGTACATTCATTGGTCAGGGTTACTACAACACCTTCACGCCGAACGTGATTCTACGCAACGTGATGGAAAACCCGGGCTGGTACACTGCTTACACCCCTTACCAACCAGAAATCTCACAAGGTCGTTTAGAAGCACTTCTAAACTACCAACAAATGGTGATGGATCTTACTGGTATGGAAATCGCGAACGCGTCATTGCTCGATGAAGCAACGGCAGCAGCAGAAGCGATGACACTTTGTAAGCGTGCGGGTAAAAGCAAGAGCAACGTATTCTTCGTTGCTGACGACGTTCACCCACAAACCATCGAAGTGGTAAAAACTCGTGCGAAATTCATCGGCTTTGAAGTCTTGGTTGGTTCTTTAGAATCACTACCAGAGCAAGACGTGTTCGGCGCACTAGTTCAATACCCAAGTACAACAGGTGAAGTTCGTGACCTAACGGACATTATCGCTAAAGCGCAAGCAAACAAAACACTAGTGACTGTAGCAACGGACCTTCTTGCTTCTACCCTACTTAAACCTGCTGGTGAAATGGGCGCAGACGTAGCAATCGGTTCAGCACAACGTTTTGGCGTGCCGATGGGTTACGGCGGTCCACACGCTGCCTTCATGGCAACACGTGACAAGCACAAGCGTACTATGCCAGGTCGTGTTATCGGTGTTTCTATCGATACTAACGGCAACCAAGCACTGCGCATGGCAATGCAAACGCGTGAACAGCACATCCGTCGTGAAAAAGCGACATCAAACATCTGTACTGCTCAAGCACTGCTAGCGAACATGGCGTCTTTCTACGCGGTTTACCACGGCGCAGAAGGTCTACGCACGATTGCTCGTCGTACGCACCACATGACAGCCATCCTAGCCGCTGGCCTAACTAAAGGCGGCTTCGAGCTTGCTCACAACAGCTTCTTCGACACCATCACTATCAACACAGGTGCACAAACTGAAGACCTATACGCGAAAGCACTAGCCGCAGACATCAACCTACGTAAGTTGGGTACTCAGCTAGGTGTGAGCTTCGACGAAACCACAACCGTGGCAGATGTAGAAGCCCTATTCGCAGTATTCGGTGTGAAAGAAGAAGTCGCAGCACTATCAACTGAAATCGCAGGCAACGAGTTTGCAGCCATTCCAGAAGCATTGCGCCGCACAACAGAATATCTAACACACCCTGTGTTTAACACGCACCACAGCGAAACACAGATGATGCGTTACCTAAAACAGCTAGAGAACAAAGACTTCTCACTCACGCACGGCATGATCCCACTGGGCAGCTGTACGATGAAGCTGAACGCAGCAGCAGAGATGATCCCAGTTACTTGGCCTGAGTTTGGTTCGATCCACCCGTTCGCACCAGCAGAACAAGCAGCTGGTTACGCAGCACTCGCAAAAGACCTTAAAGAAAAGCTATGTGAAATCACTGGCTATGACGCATTCTCACTACAACCAAACTCTGGTGCATCGGGTGAGTACGCAGGCCTTATCGCGATTCAACGCTACCACGAAAGCCGTGGCGAAGGTCACCGCAACGTATGTTTGATCCCAAGCTCTGCGCACGGTACTAACCCTGCGACAGCATCTATGGTGTCAATGAAAGTGGTTGTGGTTAAGTGTGATGAAGAAGGCAACATCGACATCGACGACCTAGCAGCGAAAATCGAGAAACACAAAGACAACCTATCAAGCGTTATGATCACTTACCCTTCTACGCACGGCGTTTACGAAGAGAAAGTGAAAGAAGTGTGTGAAATGGTTCATGCCGCTGGCGGTCAGGTTTACCTAGACGGCGCTAACATGAACGCGCAGGTTGGTCTAACATCACCAGGCTTCATCGGTTCAGACGTTTCTCACCTAAACCTACACAAAACCTTCTGCATCCCGCACGGTGGTGGCGGTCCGGGTATGGGTCCTATCGGTGTGAAATCTCACCTAGCTCCTTTCTTACCAGGGCATATTGAAGACGGTGTAGAAGGCGCAGATTTCGCAGTATCAGCAGCAGATATGGGTAGCGCTTCTATCCTACCTATCTCTTGGGCTTACATCGCAATGATGGGCGAACCTGGCCTAACAGATGCAACAAAAGTAGCAATTCTGAACGCAAACTACGTGATGGAAACACTTCGCCAACATTACCCTGTTCTTTACCGTGGCAAAAATGGCCGCGTAGCGCACGAATGTATTATCGACATTCGTCCGCTGAAAGAAGAAACAGGTATCAGCGAAGAAGACATCGCGAAGCGTCTAATGGACTACGGTTTCCACGCGCCAACTATGTCGTTCCCTGTAGCGGGCACGCTAATGGTTGAGCCAACGGAATCGGAAGATCTAGAAGAGCTGGACCGCTTCTGTGATGCGATGATCGCTATCCGCGAAGAAATGGAGAAAGTGAAAAACGGTGAATGGCCACTGGATAACAACCCACTTGTTAACGCGCCACACACACAAGTTGATCTTTCAGCTGAAGATTGGGACCGCCCTTACTCTCGCGAGATTGGCTGCTTCCCGTCTAAAGCGACCAAATCTTGGAAGTACTGGCCAACGGTAAACCGCGTAGATAACGTATACGGCGACCGTAACCTAATCTGTTCATGCCCAAGCATCGATAACTACGAAGATTAATTTTTGTAGTCTCTAAATCGACAAAGGCGAACCGTTTGGTTCGCCTTTTTGTTTTTGGTGTGCCGCCCTAACACTTGTTGATACATCGAGAAGGAATGATGGCTAGTTATTGTTTGCACAAAAGTGATTTAGAAATACAGTAACTTCTGAGAACCTTTGAATTAGCACTAATATCTCAGAGCCTTAAAGGCTTGTTGGAAACTCCTCATGAACACTATGCTATGCAGGTGCTATGTAGTTTCTAGTTCAGTTGCAGTAAGTCCCATTTATTACCATAGAGATCTTGGAACACCACCACTGTCCCGTATTCTTCCACACGAGGCTCTTCATTAAATACAACACCATTTTTCTTCATCAACTCGTAGTCACGCCAAAAATCATTAGTTTGCAGAAACAGGAAAACACGACCACCTGTTTGATTTCCTACTGCATGCGTTTGCTCCGGTGTACTCGCTTGAGCTAAAAGTAGGTTTGTACCATTGGAGTTTGGAGGAGAAACTTGAACCCAGCGTTTACCACCACCTAGGTTGGTATCTTCAACCAGAGTGAATTGAAGTTTTTGAGTATAGAATTCGATAGCATCGTCGTAATTTTCAACGACTAGAGCAATGTTTCCGATTTGCTGCTGAACAGTTTTGGCCATGATGATTTCCGCTGTGTCAAAACGCTAATTGTACTCTATTTTGAGACTTTTCTAGAAAGCACATAACGCCTTGCAAATGTGTAAGGCACACAATACGAATGCTTACGCACGGCGCCTTTGCCACTAGAACCTACAAACAATATAGCTGCCACCAGTGTCGAATCTTGATTGAGCAACTTATTAAAGCCTTAGCTATAACTCAAGAGCAAATCTCTAACCTAATAAAGAAGGCTGCTCGTATACCACGGTATTATAGTTCTTCTAGTTTTCCCTTAGCTAAATCTTCTTGTTGCTTAAGGAACATGAAGAAGTTTGCCTCACTGATAAACGGGTTACCGCTTGTGCCGAGCTTCTTCCTATTTTCAAAAAGGAAATTTTTATGTGGATGGTTCGAAAGGTTAACGTTCACAATAGGTGCCTGTAGTGAAATTTTTCTAATTTTCTCCATGCTAGTCAGGAACTGGCCAATAACTTCTGGATCATTGCTACTTACGCTATGCCCACCAACGATAAAAGCACGATATTGTTCGCCATTATCTTCAACAGTGAAGTCTAAGGAATAATCACCTTCCGTGTGGCCAGGTGTGAGATAGAACTTAAACTCATGTCCACCAATAGCCATAGAGCTATCGCTTTTTATCTCTATGTCTAAATTTGGAGGAAGGAACTTGTTCTCACCTTCGCTTTTGTTTGATTGCTGTATAGATAGTTCATGAGCGCTTTTGGTCATCACGACTTTGGAACCATACTTCTCTTGAAGTAACTGGGCGCCTCCAACGTGGTCAGAATGCCCATGAGTTACCAATATGTGCGTTATTGGCTTATCTTTTAGCCCTAGCTTCTCTAGGTTGATAGGTATCCACTCAGAGTAAGGGAAGTCAAGCGTATCAATGATAACAAGTCCGTCGTCTGTAGCAATGGCATATGATGAGACCCACTTGTCTCCTACATAATAGACATTATCAAACATCTGAAATGGTTCTACATAACCGTTCTTATCATTCATTGCTGGAACATATTGACTTAAGGAAGCAAAAGACGAAGCACTGAAAAGTAAACCTACAATAATTTTTTTCACGAAATCACACACAAATATATCCTTAATAATTTCTTATAGAACCTCGCGGATGAGAAAGCTCTAAACGATTTTCAGACGCAAATACAACTGCAAATACTTTCTACTTAGCTTTAGTTTTAGCTGACCGAATCACTTGTAAACTCGAATCCCATTAACTGCCTATGTATTCATGATTCTTTTAGAGGTTAAATAAATGAACTCAATTGAAGCAGAGTCATGAAGCTTCAATTGAGGTTACCGGCACAGCACAATGTGATAAACCTCTTTCAAGCAAACATTTGAATGCGATTTTTCCAATTTAAGACATGTTCAATAAATGCATCAACTCTTGCAGGCCTTTTATCGCGGTCTCGATACATAATGAATACTTCTTTACCCGAGCATTGCCATTCTGGCAACAAAGGCAGCAGGTTATGTTGATCATGATTTAGCTCATGAAAGTAATAGGTTGGAATCCACGCAATTCCTAAACCATGGATGACGGCGTCTCTAACTAGCAGTACATCATTTGAAGTGAATTGAAACTTTAGCGGATGATCAAATGTTTCATTGGTGATTTGATTAACTAATTTCCATTGGCTGTCGTTGTTTACCGTAATTAGGCGATGATGAACAAGTTGTTCTGGATGGGTAATCGGTTGGTGTTGTTCTAAATAGCTTCGTGATGCACAAAGCGCAAATGGAATCGACCATAATTTCTGAGCAATCCAGTCTTGTTCAATAAGATCACCAAGACGAAAACTAACATCGACACGGTTAGATACAAGATTGATTTTTTCATTCTGTACATCTAAATCGATACATATCTTCGGATGTTGCTCTGCAAATTCATAAACGCACCGCTTTAACCACATCTGTGTCATGTTAATTGGCGCTGATATTTTGATCGTTCCGCTTAAAGACTGACGCTCAGTCGCAATTCTCGATGTCACATTATTTAAGCTAAGAAGTAACGGCTCACAGAGTTGATAATATTTTTCGCCATCAGTTGTTAACGCAAAGTGGTGTGCACTGCGGTTAAATAGTCTGCAATTTAAGTTTATTTCCAGCCTTTTTAACTTCCGGCTTAGCGTGGCTAACGGGACATTAAGACACTCAGATGCTTGTGTTAGGCTTTGATAGCGAGCAACAGAAACGAATAACAAAAGGTCATCCAAAGAGTGACGTTCCATATTTGGGATTAACCCTCTTAAATTTGGCTATTAAAAATCAAATATGAAATATATAGCATTATCGCGTCAAGTTAATTTTTATCAGGAAGATCTATGTCTAAGCATTTATCAATTTGGTGCGGTGTTGTTGTCGCTATCTTTTTTTGGTCTAGTAACTTTAACGTAATAAAGGCTATTAATAGCGATGTCTCTCCTTTGGATTCAGCGACGTTACGATTTTCCGTTGCAGCTTTAATACTCTTACTGATAAGAGGAACTAAACGCTCTCCATATGGAGCCAAACTCACACGAAAAAGTATGTTGTCGTTGTTTGTTATAGCAACCGTGGGTGTAACTATCCAAAACTTCTCTATTTTCTCTGCAATGAGCTTTACTACCCCAGTTAACGCAGCGGTTGTTCAGGCAAATCTACCACTTGTCACTATCTTGTTGTCGGGCTTTATTCTCAAAACTTCCATTTCGGTTAAAACTATTTTAGGTGCACTAATCAGTTTTTGTGGAGTGGTAATCGTCATTACAGGGGGAAATATTCATTCTATTAGCAGCAATAGTAATATTGGTGATCTATACATGTTATTTGCTTTAATTAGTGGGTGTTTATACACAATTCTAGCGAAGCGTTTAACATCTCATATCCCAGTAACTCAGCAGTTACGTTGGGTGTTAAGTATTGGTGCCATTCAAATGGTCGCTATAGCGATGTACCACGGCGACTTTAGCCGTAGCTTAAATGCCATAACATTTAAAGACCTATCACTAATAGCGTACATGAGCCTGTTTGGCACTTTGATCGCTTATTACTTTTGGATGAAAGGCGCTATCGTTCTTGGTCCAGATAAGATGTCTCCATTATTTAATATTATGCCGGTATTCACTCTACTGATTTCGTTCATTTCTGGTGAGCAGGCTCAATGGGAAAATGTTTTAGGCGTCTTTATCGTTGCGGCTGGTGTGTATATAGGTAACTCAGCACCTTTTGCTCGTTTACGGAAGGTGGTGGAGTAAAAATAGACGCCAACCTTAAGTCCATTATTTAGAGCAATACTTTGTTAATTGGCATAAGTTTTCTTGGTTTCCAATAGGTACACTTTTCGCTTTCGTCGTTCACTCTTTTATCTAACTTTATTGAGTACATGTCGAAAATCTTCAATCTTTTGCTAAGAGCGTTTTTTACTATGTAAAAAACAGAGGAGAATGACCATGAAGAAACGACTCAACTATATTGAAGTAGCGCCAAAAGCAATAGAAATCCTATACGCTCAGGAGGCTTACTTCCATGAACAATTTAGCCAATCAGAAACCATGAACATGATCATATGGGAACTGGTTAAGTTACGCATATCGCAAATCAATCAATGCGCATTTTGTATCGACATGCATAGTAAAGATGCGCTTCAGTTAGGTGAAAAGCCGGAACGCATATGGGGGCTTAGTGCATGGAAAGATATGCCATTCTACAGCGATGCAGAACACGTTGCACTAGGCTGGGCTGAACTACTAACTGCTGGCCTACCAGTAGATGATGATACCTATCAGCTGACCTTGAATACCTTTGGAGAAGAAGCTATGGTCAACCTAACAATTGCGATCAACGCGATCAATAGTTGGAACCGAATAGTTAAGGCATTTAAGCCAAAGGTTGGAGTCTATAAACCTCGATAATTCTATTTGACGGTTCTTACTTGTAAGCCGCTGCTTATACCTCAACTTAATAGGATGAAAAGTACATGTGTATCACTTTCTCATTTAAGTTGAGGTTAAATAGGATGATTCATTTGAACTTAGAATTTGATATTTTAAAACCTCAAAAGGCTTTAGCTGGCTATGTTCAAGCCATTTGGTCAGCATCCGTCAAACCTGATACGACGCAAACCGTACGTAAACAATTACTCAGTGATGCTGGTACAGGTGTGGTATTCATTTTACAGAATGAAGTACAAATGGATGGTGAGTGGCAAACGCCAGGGGTTGTCCTACTGCCTATAAGCATTCTGGCACATCAGGTCTGCCTACCGCCAGGCGCGGTGATGACTGGCGTACGCTTTCATCCTGCTGTTGGTTATCAACTATTTGGTAAACGTCTAGAACAGCTATTGCGGATTCAAGACGACCACCCTTTGGCTTCTTCTGCGCTAGCAACATTTGAGTCTCTGCAAACAGCGCGTTCGCCATATGCAAGGATTTCTACGTTATATCGCTGGGTTCAAACACTGATTGAGGAATATGAACCGCAGTATGTCGGCCACATTATTGACCAACCTACAGGGACCATCAGTCAGCGCCAGAGAGAGCGCAATTTTCAGAAATGGTTGGGGATTACTCCTAAACATTACCAACGCATTAAACGAGTGAAGCACACTTTAGAGCAACTCCGAGCGCAACCCGATCTTACTTTATCGGAGTTGGCGCTGGAGCAAGGTTTTTCCGATCAAGCACACATGACTAGAGAGTGTAAGCAGATTGCGCGCATGACACCGAAGCAGTATGTCCGAAAGAGAAACCTCTAAACCTTATTAGCTTTCTACATCAAACCCCATTGATTCAGAATCGACCATATACTTGTTACAATGTTCGATCATATATCACCTACTTTTTCGATCGCTCATTCCAGCTTGATGTGAGTTGGTTAGCTCGCTTTTGATGCCGCTCTACCATAAACGCGATCACTTCTTCGTTTAAGCAAGATTTGCTGATGTATTGGCGTTGTTTACCAAGGTGAAGGATAAAGCCCAAATCAGTTTGTTCGAGTTGGTCGATATCATTCCAAGCGAGGCTGCGGTCAACTTTACCGCTTTTGTAGCGCACGCCATCTGCATTCACTTCAAACACCACTTTACTGCCGCGGCTTGAGCTGATGGTTTGACGCCACAGCCACCAAGTTCTTTTGAAGTAAACGCTGCACGCTTCAATCACACTCAATACGATAAAGAACCAACCGACGTAACCGTTAGGTAGCAGTTCAAACTCCAATAAAACCACACCAAAAATTAGAAAGAGGATCCCTTTCAAATACGCTTGCGGGAACTTAACTGGCTGGCTAGTTTGATCATAACACTCAGCAAAAAATGGCTTGTCGAGTGTGTATTCTGTAGTGAATTCGAAATCTTTAGACATGTATGGTTACTTCAAGGCTTCTGTAAATGAGTATTCTTGGTTGCACTCTTGCAACGCGAGCATTGTAGCGCTTCTCTGGCTTTATCTTTAGCCCTTTTGATGCTGTTTTGTAAATCAATGATAACGAAACATTAGAAGACCTCGGTGCACTCGCCAAGATCAAACAAGGCGAACCATTTGGCTCGCCTTGTTAATTAATGACCTATATGACTTATGAGGTTTTCTACTTTAGAGGGTCGTTGTCTGGCAATGCACTGTGTATCCAGACTGCCAGTCGGTGTTTGATGCTTGCGCCGTCTAGCTTGCTTTCCGGTAATGGGGTGATCTGTTTGGCATCAACCAAGAATAGGTAAATCGCTTTTACTCTTAGAGGTTGTGGTGACTGAGGAAGGTCAAAGCCTTGTAGCTTCGCCATCTTCCCACCAATCTCTAGTGCCTTCTTAACCAGTTTGTCTTCATTGTGAAGTTTGGAGCTTTTTGACATTGATAAATCCTCTTCTTCGCTTCAATTAAGAATACATGAAGTGCCACGTATGGCGTGTTAGTAAGCTCGCATATTGATAAGTTTATGCCTTATTACCGAGTAACTGATTGAAAAACGACCTTAATTCGTCATCACCAAGATTGAGCAGGTAGTCACCAACATACCATTCAATGATCGATTGATTTGGATGTGCCGTGACTTGCGGGTTACCAAACCAAATGCCCTTTTCCGTGGCAAACGTGTATTGGAGTTCTTTCAACTCTTCGCAGCTAAATGGCAGGATAAGGTGCAACATGTTTGCTTGAGGCTGGGTTGGTCTTACCGCCAAAGTTGGGAACTCTTTAATGATCTTGTAGATCTGCTTTGTTCGCTCAAACAGAGCTGGCATTTGTGCCAACCTTTCATCAAACTGCATCGCCGCAGACACCACATAAGGTGTTCTGTGATACAGGTTGCCACCTTGGCGCTTCATCCACATTGAGGCCAGTTCAATGAACGCCTTTGAGCCAAGCAGCATAGAGCCGCCCATGCCGTTGATGCCTTTGTAAAGTGAAACATAGGTCGTATCAAAACTAGCGGCGATCTCGCGGTATTCTTTCTGATAGTAAGCTGCGGTTTCCCATAGTCTTGCGCCATCCATGTGGAGATGAATGTCATTTTCGGCGCAGTACGTTTTAATTTCTTCTAGTTCTTGCCATGAAGGTAGCTGACCGCCAATTTCTCGCATTGGGAGTTCATAAAGAACGGCTGCGATTTCATCCGGCCACGCAGTGAGATCCTCAAGCTTCCATGTTTGATAAGGGTTCCCTACTGGCAAAATACTAAAGCGATGTTGAAGCTGATAACCTTGTTTTTCATGCACCGGAATATGGCTAGATGCGTGCATGGCGACAATAGGATTACGCTTTTGTCTTGTGACAATTTCAAGCACCGTTGGTTGCGTCATCGTTCCTGTTACAACAAAAAGCCCTGCCTCGTAACCCAGCAGATCGGCAACCTTTTGCTCGAACGCTTGAATCGTTTCGCCCTCGCCGTAGACATCGTGATTAACGTTGTTTTCTCCGCACCACTTCGCCATTTTCGCAAAGTGTTCGGCTGGAGAATCTTCTTTATTACCGGAGAGATGGGTATGACAAAGCTGTTTTAGGTGGGCACTCATTGTTCTGTCCTTTGAATCAAAGTTTCAACAATGTAACTTGTTAAAACGGAGGCGTAAACTGCATTTTCGCGATGCATTTTCTGCTTATGCTTCCATGCTGAACCTCCGATTGGACATAGATTTAACTTAAGAGTGATTTACGCAGAACGAAGATCATGCTCACCGTAAACAAGCCATTTCGGTAAATATGCGGCTTCTGGAATCGTCCAACCATACTTATCGTATGCCAATGCAGCAAGACCAGTCAGTTTCAGAGAAACATTTCCTTTTGGCGAATAGCGAACATCTTCATTCATGTAGAACTGGTAATGCGCCTCTAACGCATCCCTCAGTGCTTCTTGATAATGCGCCTCATCGCCATCGATAATGGCAACAAACACATTCACAAATGGAATAAACAAAGAGTGTACATATGGCACTCTGGTTGATTCTAAGTATTGCGGGGAGGATTTCTCCATCACAGTTTGCAATAACTCTGGTAACGCTGATGAATTGCTAAATACACCGTTAACGAACTCGACTAGCGCAACATCGAATGGATCTTTTAAACGCACTAACGACTCATCCATGATGGTCATCAGCTCTACGCAGCGCCAATCTCTCGCGGCCATCGCTAAACAGATTTCATCCAACCAAGCATCCATCGTTCCCCCTGCAATAGAACGGTTACCTACTTCCGAAAAATGTCGGTGCCCAACGGAGAATTCAACCACTTTGTCTGAATGATTGGCCAGCAAGTACACGTTATTCAGTAACTCAAGCGCTCTTTTTATATAAGCTGGCGAGGCCTGATGTTGTCCGTATTTTGAAGCAGTGAAGAATGAATCAAGCGAATACCAAGCGTCGCCTTTCATTCTTTTGAGAGGTTGCTGATAAAAAGATTGTTTTTCATCAAGCATTTCTTCCCAGAAGTTGTAAAAATCTTCATCTTCCTCACGAAAAATACGCAATTTTCTTTCTTCAGGTATCTCTAAATAATGATTCTTCATTGCTTCCATCGTTCCCTAGCCTCGCATTATAAGTTGTTCTAATTTTTTGCCGTGATGATATTCATACTCAAAATCAAGCCGTGAATGATGCCGAAGTTAATTTATAAAATCAATTTATAATCAGTATGTTGTATCGAAAGTTAATGCTTAACTGAAATGAATCGAAAAGCCGAAAAACATTTGAAATATAAGGCTACCGCACAAGCCGCGATGGGTAAGCCAGAACGTACCTGTCCATAAACAGTGGACGACGAACACTGACTTTGTGGAGTAAAGATAGACAGATATTCACCATTGTGTTCGCCTTTCTTTTTCTGTCGCTTTCGATAATACTCTTGCGCAATATTACTCAGCTGGAAAATTTTATGCCTCAAGCAAACTCTGTGGTCGTACTCGACTTTGAAACCACAGGTCTCTCTCCTACTTTAGGTGATCGCGCAATAGAAATTGGTGCAGTAAAGTTAGTCAATGGCGAGGTTGTCGATAGTTTTCAGCAACTCATGAATCCCGGTTTCAGAGTGAGTTCTTTCATTGAGAACTACACCGGCATTACCAACAATATGTTGCGATCGGCACCAAGCTGCGAAGAGGTAATGGCGTCATTTAGTGAGTTCATTGCAGGCGAAAACCTTATCGCTCACAACGCGTCCTTCGATAAACGATTTTTAGATGCGGAGCTTGAACGAATCAACTGTGGTTATTCGGGTGAGTTTGCTTGCTCCTTACTAGTGGCAAGACGGCTCATTCAAGAAGCCCCATCACATAAGCTAGGTGAACTTGTTCGCTATAAAAATATCGACAACGACGGTGTTTTCCACCGAGCACTAGCCGATGCGCAAATGACAGCCAAGCTTTGGCTCTTAATGGTCGAAGGGATAGAAAACTCAGGCATCGAAAAACCAAGTTTTAAGTTGATGCAAACGGTCAGTAAAACAGCTAAAGGAAAAGTCGACCTGCTACTCGCCAAAAGCCGTGCGTAACACCCTCCGAACTAAAAGCGGATTCTAGTCTCTTCGACGTTTAAGTGATTTTCGATATACATGCGATATTGGTTATCCCAGTTAATTTCCTAATCCGAAAGCGGCAGTTCGCTGGTCTCACCAACCAAACTGGCTTACTATGCCAGTTACCTAAAACGCTTTGTGAGTCACTCATGAGCAGAAAAAATAACAAAAATCTCAGCATTCTTCTTAAACTCAACACCTTTATTGCACCTTATAAATGGCGGGTTGCGGCAGCCTTGGTTGCCCTTGTCGCGACAGCAAGTTTGACGTTATCCGTTGGCTATGGAGTGCGCATTCTTATCGACCAAGGCTTTGCTCAGCAATCATTGCAAGAGCTCACCAATGCGATTCAGTTTATTGTCGGTGTCACATTGTGTATTGCCATTGGGACTTTCTTTCGCTTTTACCTTGTCTCTGCCGTAGGTGAGCGCGTTAGTGCGGATATTCGCCTTGCGGTGTTTAACCATGTGATTACGCTGCATCCGAGCTATTTTGAGACTAACAGTAGTGGCGACATAATGTCGCGCCTGACTACCGATACCACATTGCTGCAAAGCATTATCGGTTCATCGTTCTCAATGGCGATGCGTAGCGCTTTGATGTGCTTTGGTGCCATCATTATGTTATTCGCTACCAACGTTAAGCTCACGCTGATTGTGCTTGCTTCTGTGCCTTTGGTTTTGGTACCGATTTTGTTTTATGGACGACGTGTGCGTGCGCTCTCTCGTCAAAGTCAGGACTCAATGGCTGATGTTGGCAGCTACGCTGGAGAAGCGATAGAACATATTAAAACCGTGCAAAGTTTTAGCTCAGAGTCGCATGAACAAGCGGCTTTCGCTGTCGAGGTGGAAAAAGCTTATGAAATAGGCAGACAGAGAGTAAAACAGCGAGCGATCCTGATATCAGGCGTTATTGTGATTGTGTTCAGCGCGATTGCAGGCATGCTTTGGGTAGGCGGCAGCGATGTGATTCACGGAAAAATGTCTGCGGGTGACCTAGCCGCATTTGTGTTTTATGCCATTATGGTTGCCTCATCGACTGCAACCATTTCCGAAGTCATGGGTGAATTGCAAAGAGCCGCAGGTGCTACCGAACGGCTGATTGAGATCCTTCAAGTAGACAGCGATATTAAAGCGCCGAACAACTATTTGCCTGTCCGTTCCGACATGCCTGCTGAGGTTAACTTTAATTCGGTGAGTTTCAACTACCCTTCTCGACCAAATCAACCAGCAATCAAAGAATTAAATCTAACCGCTGAACAAGGAAAAGTGTTGGCGTTGGTCGGCCCTTCTGGTGCAGGTAAAACAACACTATTCGAACTGCTGCAACGCTTTTATGATCCGCGAAAAGGGCAAGTGTTATTTGGTGGTGAAGATATTCGACAGTTCGACCCAAACGAACTTCGAAGTCAAATGGCGCTCGTACCACAACAACCAGCGCTGTTTAGCCATGATGTTTTCCATAATATTCGCTACGGTAATCCTGAAGCGACGGATGAACAAGTTATCGAAGCCGCGAAAAAAGCCCATGCCCATGAGTTTATTGAGAAGCTTCCCGAAGGCTATCACAGCTTTTTAGGCGAGCGCGGCGTTAGGCTATCGGGCGGACAAAAGCAGCGTATTGCGATTGCTCGCGCGATTCTAAAAGATCCAAAAATCTTACTGCTAGACGAAGCTACCAGCGCCCTTGATAGTGAAAGTGAACATCACGTTCAGCAAGCACTTGAAGCTCTAATGAAAGGACGCACAACGCTGATTATTGCTCATCGTCTTTCGACTATCCAACATGCGGATAAAATTGCGGTGCTCGACAATGGCGAGTTAGTCGATGTTGGTAACCACCAATCATTAATGCAAAGCTGTGAGTTGTATCAGCGACTTGTGGCATTGCAATTTAAGCACTTGGAGTAACGCCTAGTTAAGCGTTCAAAAGTAAGCAAAGGCGGACCAAATAATTTAATAACAGGAGTTTAACGATGTTTTTGTGTCAGTCCAGCGAGCCTTGGCGAGACTAAGAATCTAGCTCTGAGTGGTTAATGAGATAATTTAGACCATGAAGAGCTAGGATAGAAGATCCCACATCATGTCCCATCGTCGCTGTACAAGGTGACGAAATACAAAAGATGCCACTCGCAGTTAAACGAGCGGCATTAAACCAAGCAGCTCGCCTTTTAACAAAGGAATTCCAGTAAGAATCCAGTAACCAGCGTATTCTCCCTTCAACTAGAAACACTCGTTCACAACTACCATATAAAAACCATTCAACTTCATTTGTAACAATCTAGGTTTCAAAAATAGGAAATCATTGCTGAAAAAGTTTACCGCGTTTTGTGTTGCTATCTATGGTTACAATGTTTGAGACATCAATGCCTTTAAACCAAGCAACACAAAAGCGGCACCGATATGAACAGCGAAGCGAAACAACTATTTTCTTATCTATGTCAGCGATACGATGCGCTTTCTCAAGAGCTTGAGTCTCGCCCTTTTCCTGAATTTTCTGAGACTATTACTCATCCTCTTGGGAACTGTTTAGTCCGTTGCCCAGCAGGTAGCCAACGCTTTTCTATTGTAGCAGTCAACTTTGCACCCTCCGTTCGCGGGCAAGGCGTGCTTACTGCATTTATCGACTACATCAAAAGCAATCCTTACCACTACCAAGGTGTTGAGGTTGCAATCATTGAAAACAAGAACTTAGCTAAACGGCTTTTGTCTCTTGGCTGGAAGTACAAGTCCCTGTTTGGCAAGATTTTCTTCGCTAGCAAGCCGACCCTAGTAAAGGACTTTCAGTCTGCGTAATAGTTATTACGAAACCGCATCGACATCCAAAGTAAAACCATCACTCAAAATCCGTAAGCATGTTGAAAAAAACTTGGCGATCTTCTGCAGTACTTCCTCGATGAGCAGTGTATTCAACGTGCGCGTCTGCGCTGGCTTTTGGGGATAGATTGATTCCCCATAACGCATTAATTTGGTTTGGTACGATGGAATAACGCATATCAACAATTCGCATTTCATTATTCGGATCCGTCGCTACAAAACCATTTGAAAACCAACGGAAACGTTCGATGTCTCTTGCTTGTTGCGATTGCGGGTTTAGCCACGGAAATTGCTCTTTTATATTTAACTTTGGAGTTGATTCGCCAGGGTAAATTTTTATTGAACGCCCCACCCTTACGGCATCTACATAGTAGCTCTCTTCCGTTTCATAAATTAGTTTCCAAACCAAAAGATTGCTGAAACTTGGTTTGGCTTTTAATTGTATAGCGTTGTGTTGTCGCTCTTTGACGATTTCCCAACCAGCTACTTCTGCTCTATCTCGTTGTATCGTTCCAAGACTTAGGTAAGCCAGGCACCACAAAAATGCAATGCGGGCATAGTTTGGGCTTCGCTTCAGTGCAACAAACAAAAGCAATATTAAAATAGGGAGTGTGAACGCGGGGTCGATTACCGAAATAGTGTTCCAAGCATAACGCGTGTTGCTTATCGGCCATAGAAGCTGTGTTCCATAACTGGTGCATGCGTCTAATAACGCATGGGTACTATAACCAAGCGCGCAGTAAAACCAACTCTGCCGGAAGCTTAGTCCTCGCTTTTTTGCGAACAATGGATACAACAACAAAGCACAAATGAAACTACCAAACGGGATAAACAAGAGCGAGTGAGTAAATTGGCGATGGTATTCCAAATACAGCAAAGGATCAGTTGAAGAACGGATTAGCACATCTAAATCCGGAGCCATCCCAGAGACCACGCCCAACACGCCAACAACTGCAAGGTTTCGCTTGTTGCTCACCGCCAGTGGCAAAGCTGCACCCAATAAACCTTGCGTTAACGGATCCATCGTTCACTTCCTTTAGATAGATGAAGCTCAGCTGGAAAGCGTACACGCTCAATAGTCGATTCCAATTTAAAAACCAGAAGGTTCTTCGACATAAATTATCCGCATTTAAGTGGAAAACAATACACGACTTAGTCATGCATTTGCTTGTTTAGCAACAAACACCTTGATTTAGTGTAAGAAGGAATCACGCCGTTCGCTAGTGAACGAACAAATCTGAGTCTAGGCTTGTTTGGTATTTCAAACCCGAAGGTTTATCTGACGCAAAAAAACAAGGCGAACCCAATGGCTCGCCTTGTTTCTAATTTACTGAACGATAAACGACAGGTGTTTAGTCTTGAGGATTCTCTTTCGCGTTGATTTCAGCGTAAGTGTGCAGCAGCTCCGTCAATGTTTTTACCCACGCAAAAACATCCGAAGGTGCATTTTCGATTAGTTTTTCCACTAGAGCACAGTGTGTTTCTAGCGTGATGGCCTCTTCCAAACGGAATGAGATCGCGTAGAAATGCCAAAGCACCAATCGCGTCATTCGCTCGCTATTTTGCTTTGCGTTGTCTGAGTCATCAAACGCTTGTTGAATTTCACTCAGTGCGATTGCTGTCATGCGTAGCATTGCATCAAGACGTGCAGACAACATGCGGTCTTCACTATCCACTTCTTCTTGATCAAAAGTGAACAGCTCATTCATCACGTCTTCTGGCACCATTTTACTGATCATACGAGCACTAAACTCTTCCAGCTCATGGCGAGGCATAGTTACAAGACAATCGAAGGTGTAATCACGAAGCATAAAATCACTCTAGGTTAGAAATCAATTTCAGCCTCGCATTCTAAATATTGAAATTTCAATTGCCAGTGTTAATTTCTATCCATCTACGAAAAACTACAAAACACCGTTGATTGCAATACCAACACCAATCCGCTGCTGATTATGATCATAGTCGATCAAGCTCTTACCATAACCCGCTGAGTATTGTGCGTACCCCTGAACTTTGCCCCAAATCGGAAATGACACACCCAGTTCTGCAAAACCCTTATGTGTTTGAAAGTTCTGGCGACCTAAAAAGGTAAACTCGTAACCATTCCACTTGTAAGCACTCGATAGCTCAAAGTGTCCCATATAGTCTTCGATATCCGGGTTATCATCACCTTTGGGATCATTAGGCGATGTCTTTTCATCTTCAGGTATACGCCACCAAGGCTGGATAGAAACCGCAAAATTGTCTTTTGCAAAGGTTACGTTGGCATAGACACGGTTCCAACTGCGCGATAGCTCCTGTCTCTGACCGTTAGACTCATGTTCAATACCAAAACCTAACCAAGTCGAACCATCAAGTGGTTTCCAGTCTGTTGGGGTGTAGTAAAAAAGCTCTGGACGATAATTGGTTTCACGGAATGGACGAGATGCTGCACCCGTGTATACCTGCCAAAATGATTTAAGAGTCATTCCAAAAAACAGACCATCGCCATCAAACAACAAGTCATCATAGTTCATTGGTACTTTAAAACTGATTTGGAACTCCGCCTCTTCCTTACGCAGTTCATCGCCGTATTTGGTGTCGGCATACGCGCGTTTATTTACACGATCACTGTATGTAAACGGAAGAATATAGTTAACGCGATGCGCGACTAGGCTAAACGGTTCAAACGCGTTTTCTCGTTCTGATTCCAAACGCTTGTCGACCAAGCTTTCCTGAAGTTCTTCTGGCTCTTCAATTTCTGGATCAGCGGGCACTGTACTGGTTACTGTGTCAAGCTCACACTGCCCGCGAATGCTCTTTATGGTTTCCTCACCTTTGCTTTGCTTTATTTTGTCTAGCAAACATAAATCATAAGCACTGGCTGTTTCTCCCATCGCAACTGGCGCTGCCAATAAACTCAGTATTGATATCCCTGCCACTTTTGAAGCCATCTGAAACCCCTAATATTCTTTATGTCAAACCAAATAATTTTAGTTTTTCTTGGTAAACCGCTTGCCATTCTGACGTTAAGGCAATGTTAAATGTCCGCCGACTTTACGTCTTGGATAAATGCAACAGACTTTAGACATATCGGTCAACTATGATCAAAGCGCAAAAAACAACCAAGAGTTGAGCATCATAGATAAAAACCACTCGTTTGCATGATGCTCATGTTCTCTATGCAAAATACTGGCTCGTAACTTTGATTGCAAACCCGGCTATGAATAAACCCAAACCATAACCCAAATGCGCCAATGTGCTAAGAAAACGCGCTTTCCAAGGTGTTGGGGTTTTACTCGCAGCAAAACCAAATCCTAGACAAGGTTGAATGACCAAAAATGGGAAGATCAACGTTACCACGCCTGTAATTAAGCTGGGCATTAGACTGGGCTCTACCAACCAATGATGACCAAAAACAGTAACGTGAGCCAAAGCGAAAGTAACGCCGATGGCATAATGAAAAAACCAGCCCAGTGACTTTTCTCCCGGCATCGCCTCTGACGCCATAATTGGCGCATGCATAAACTTTCCTTGGGGCATGTACAAAACCCAGCGCGCAACCAACGCATAGTTTAATGAAGGAATACCAAACACTCTCCTTTGTAACCATGCCCATAAATCCATTATCAAAGTGGCACCAATCCCTATTAGCACCGCTTGCAATCCCATTAAAAGCAGCATTTTTCTCTCCTCAAGTTTTTGATTTGTTAAGGTCTTAGTTGCATGCTACAACTTAAAGCCAACTTGAAGTCAATGGGGAATAATATGGATATTGCAGAAGTGGTTAGAAAATCAGGATTGCCGACTTCAACGCTCAGGTACTACGAACAGCTGGGGTTAATTCGCTCGATAGGAAGGAATGGATTGAGACGCCAATATTCACCAGAGGTACTCAATACACTCAATTTAATTAGTTTGGGGCGTATCGCTGGAATATCGCTTAACGAAATGGCAGAAATGTTGAATCAATCAGAAGTTTCAAAGCCATATATCGATCGTGACTTACTAACGAAAAAGGCACTTGAGATTGATGAGCAAATAAAACGTTTGAAAGCGGTGCGAGACAGCCTAAACCATGTTGCCACCTGCCCTCATGAGTCACATATGGACTGTTCTTCATTTCAGAAGCTTATGAAGGTCGTAAAGCGTTATGTCCCCCAAAAACAGAGATAAACCACTCTCACTACCTTCCTATTCTTGATTTAAAAGGAAGTAACTCGACATGGAGGGTTACTTCCTCTCATATTACTTAGCTTTCGCTTTTACGTACTTCTTCACTTTTTTCATCGCCATTTTTTGCTTCAGCGGTGAAAGGTAATCAATGAACAAGTTACCAGATAGGTGATCAATTTCGTGCTGCATCACAATCGCCAAGAACTCATCGCTCTCGATTGTAATCGGGTTGCCATCACGGTCTAGTGCAGAAACAACAACTGACGTGTAACGCTCTACATCTGCGTAGTACTCAGGAACAGAGAGGCATCCCTCTTGACCAAGTGCTTTGTTTTCTCCGCTCACCACTTCTGGATTGACTAAGATTAAAGGATCATTGCGTTCGTCAGAGATATCGATGACAACAACCGCCTCTTTTCTGCCCACTTGGGTTGAAGCTAAACCGATACCATTGCCCGTTGCGTAAAGTGTTTCTAGCATATCGTCGATCAACGTTTGTATTGTCGATACATCAGTGACTTTTTCTGCTTTTACTTTAAGCCTTGGGTCTGGAATGGAGAGAATTTCGAGGACTGCCATACTTACCTTTCATATCTATAAATCGTAATTCGTGGCGAATTATACACACGTTTCTCGATACATAAACCTGCTAAGCTATCTTGCGCACAAGGCATAAACCATTAACTCAAACGACAACACAATAAATGGGTTTGCCTTTTAGACAAAAAATCCTACAAACAGGAAACTAAAACGCCAGCACATTATGGCTGGCGTCTTGTCATGATCCTAATTGAATCGTTTGTTGTATTTTATCTACTGACTTTCCTTGGCTTTGAGTAATACTCTAATCGCCATTTTCTCACCACTTTTTAAAATTAAGTAGGCGATGCCAATCGTTATTAGCATTATGATAGCAATAAAAATACTTACCCCACCGAGCTCAGATAATAAATAAAACGGAGAAATATCTAACGACATTAAGATAAGAGAGAACACTACCAAACTTGCTAAAGTCCACAGTAAAACAGCATACCATCTTGTTTTTGATGGCATTACATCTCCAGTCTTGTAGCCGAAGTAATAACCAACACTCATGGCTGGGATTAACGTGCTAAGAAAGCCTGTACCACTCATTTCTATCCCAACAATATATTCAATGGCCAACAGCAATGCAGCCCAACAAACGGACGCCAGACACAACAGAGACGTAACAAGAAGTACCGATGGTGGCTGGTTTATTTCTGATTCTGAATAGTTATTTTTTAATTCCACTTTCATTTCTTTCCATTTATTTGAATAAAATAAGCGTTTTAGATCATGCTTCCGCTTGGACAACCTAGAGAAACAACACCACAAGAAATACAACTTGTAGCTTTTTAAATAGTTTTATTTTCATTTAACCTAGATTCCAACTAACTGTTATTTTTTAAAACTAAACCCTCTCTCTCAAATTGTATATTCAATAAGTTTACTCATATGGGCCTAGTGCAACCATGTTAATACGTTCTATGTATCAGAAACAATTCATTTATTTCCAATGACACTAGTGAGATTATGCGACGTGATTGGAATCTCACTTAAGTTTTCATGGACCTATCGCGCTGAAAATTGAATCCTCTACCTGTCATAGAATAAAAAGCCGTCAAAACCAGTTGGTTCTGACGGCTTTTTGTAAGCGCCCCGTGGGCATTACCTACACCATTATTGCTTGAAGCTTATCTAGTGACAGACCTAGATAGCTAATAGTCGCACTTGCTGTCGGAGGATTTTATTGGCTTTTACGCGGACTTTAACCAACACATCACCATCGACCAACCTAAGGTCGAATATTGGTGAATGTCGCGATGGTGACTCCATCACTTTGTGACGACAACGATTTTACGTCTGCGCTAAAGTAATATGGATTAAGTGGCATTTTACTCTCGGCTAGTCGCGCGTAGTAAAGCTTGGCGGGCTGTTTTGCCATTTGTTGCGCGTACAAATACCCGACCAACGCATGTTCAAACTGGTGGTAACCATTTCCCCAATGGAACGCTTTGGTTGATTTAGGATTCAGACCAACACCTCCGTACTGATGATCCACCCACACGTCCATAAAAGTGGGTAACGTGTATTGAAGCGTTTCTTTCATCGAACCATCAACAAGGGAAACTGTCATTGCCGCTTGATCGAGCTCTGCCCATTCCCAAGACGAGCTATAGTGCTTGTATGGTCTTGATTGCCAAGCAGGAATGCTCTCTTGTGTCCATTTACTCTGCCATTCTGGTGAGAAGAGCGCTTTGACTTGCTCAAAGTTTTGCTGGTATTGCGCTTGTTTAAGTGTATGTTTCATTCCTTTGAAGCCAAACTCTGTCCAATTGGAATTCTCCAACAACTGACCAGTGAGATACGTCATCCAATACGCTTTGATGGTGTGTCCAAAATCATTGTGTTTCGCATCTGGCATCATTACCGCTTTGTGGTGTATCGCGCCATAAAAACGCCGCTCTTTGTCGGAGTGGTAGTTATCCAGCATCACTTGCGTCAGCCATTGCAGATCTTGTTTCCACTTGGCTTGCGCTGGCGGTGGTAAAAGTGGCGCCGTTAACAACAGGTAGCCATTAATTTGGTCAAGTTGAGCGACTAACTCTTGCTGCTTCTCACTTTCCCCATCACCATCTTTCAAAACCCACGCCAGACCGCGATCATCGCTTCGTCGGTATTGTTTAAATATAAACGCTTGCTGGTCGATAAGCGCTTGTTCAACCTTTGGATCTTGCGTCAAGTAGTAGTACATCGCCAAGCCCACCAAAGCGTAAGCTTGGTCTTGAGAAGTTCGCTGTTGCCACTCCATCCCCGGTTTTCCACTACGCGTAAAGCTCACGAAGCCGCCGTTTTTCTCATCTTGTAGATGATCAATCAGGTAATAAGCCCCTTTCTTTGCCAGCTCTAATGCTTGCTTGTCACCCGTAAGATGAAAAAGCACGCCATAAGCGTAAGTTTGGCGCGATTTCATGCGGGTGTATTCGCGATCGAAGTGCGGGCTAATCCACCCTTTGTTTAATTCTTCACACGGCTTTTGTGGGTCGAGAATGACACCGTTATCACAACGAAAAGTCGGAAAATTCCCCGCAGGTTGTCCATGCGCGCTTTCCATCATCCAATATGGGGCTAGGCCATTCGTCACATGGTTTAACCAATCATCCCCCGAAGGCAAGCCTACATCAGCAAAGCTGCTCATGCTCGTCGTTGCGAGCAATAAGGTAAGATATTTAAAAGACATAACACTCAATTAAGTTATTGAATTTTATCCAGTATAAATAACTCCCTTTACGCATATTGTTGTCGTGCTCACAATCGCCTTACGCATTTGTTTGCATCAATCATCTTTCAGCCTTGTTCGATGACTGAGCCGAGAATAAACGCTACTCTGTCTTCGACTGACATTTTGGGCACTTCGATCAATTGATAACCAAATTTGTGATAAGCGTTGACCATCTGTTGATACGTAGCCACCGCTTCAGAAAAATCTTGCTTTCGCTCTTCGTCATTGCTGAATATCGATGCCCAAGGTGGAAAAATGAACACTTGAGAATGATAACGAAGCGTCTGGCAATGCGTGATGAGCTCATGCGAGATTGGCAGTTGTTCCAACTTACTGTAGCCATATACGTCCACAATACTGCGATCAAAAAACACATTCCCTTGGTGGACATTGAAAGCTCGGTAATTGCTCACTTCTGCCTTCATAATTTCGTCTCGAAAAGCTTGTTTGTCATTCCAAGGTAATGCTGAACCGTGATTGGCAACCTGCGTTTGTATCACGTGACGACCGGTTTCTGGCGCGCAGATAAAGCCTTGTGTTTTTAGCTGTTCGATTACCGAAGTTTTCCCTGCACCGGGACCACCAGTGAATACGATGAGTTTATTCAAAATTGTTTCCTTATTTTTTGTTTGAGTGAAGTAATGCGTGTACAGCCAAGAAAATGGGCATCATCTGGCGTTTGAAATTGGCATTTGGCACGCCAGCGTTAAGCGAGATCGGTAGTGGGAAATTTGGGGAATAGAACTGGGCAGTGAAGAGATATACAAAGTAAGAACCGAAACGACGTGTTCATCGGTTATGGAAAACGGAGGAATGCTGAGTGAAGCAAGCTCGCCCAAAATACTGGGTTGGGAAATGGTGCGATTGGTTCTGCTAGTTAACGCGTCAATTGGATATTTATATCAAGAAAATGGCACCTAAGCCTAAGAACGCAAAGAAACCAACGACATCGGTAACGGTCGTCAATACTACCGAGCCAGCCACGGCGGGGTCAATGTTAAACTTTTTCAACGTGAATGGTATCAACGTACCCGATGCCGCGGCCGCCAAACTATTGAGGAAAATGGCACAGCAAATAATAAGCGCCAATGGCAAAGAGTCAAACACCATGTAAACGACACCCGCGATCACCAATCCCATAATTAAACCATTAATGGTGGCGATTTTTAATTCCTTATTCACCAATAGCTTCAAGTTACTTTGGTGCAAGTGGTTTAGTGCGATACCTCGAATGGCCACCGCTAAGGTTTGGCTACCCGCGATGCCGCCCATACTCGCCACAACGGGCATTAAGATCGCAAGCGCAACGACTTGCTCGACCACATTATCAAAAAGCCCAATGATGGCGGAGGCTACGAAAGCGGTCAGCAAGTTAATCACCAACCAAAGTGCTCTTAGCCTTGTCGCCACGCTTAATGGTGTGAACAAATCTTCTTCGCTTCGTACGTTTTCTGCCACTACAGCTTGTAGGCTGAGTTCGCGCAACGTAATCGCAATGGTCGCCATCGACAAGACGCCCATAATTTTGCCACCAGCCATGATAGGAAACCAATGTGCTCCACCATCAATCGAGACTTGTTTGCTGACGCTTTGAATCGTTTGAATATCTTCTAGAATTGGCGTAACTACGGTCAAGTCGGTAAGTTTGATATGATTTTCGTGCAGCAACAGGGTATGCGGCTCTATCGTACCAATCACACCACTTGCATCACGCACAATAATCAACCGCACAGGACTTTGCCCGCGTTTTAGCAGCTCGGTTTTGATGCCTCCTACGCTGTTTTTAGGGTTTGCGACCAGAAAGTGAGGCTCGGCATAACGTCCAACTTTGTTGTCTTCATACGACAATGCTTGTTGGATATGCGCGACCGACTCTTCACTTTGGTCGATAAGGTACTCATCCACAAACTCGGTCGGTAGAAAGTCTGCAAAGATGATCAGTTCCGAATCCGTGATGTACGCTAAGCGTTCATGTTGCAGCTCTTTGTTGAGTGATTGATGAATGTGCTTGGCGGTGTCGTATCGCAGCAAATTTAATACCGTCCAGTACTTCTCTGGCGGCACTGCTTCTATGACACGCTTACGGTAAGCAATGTTGACCGATTCCAAAATGTTCGCAATCTGTGCTTCTTGATAGTCTTTCAAAAAGCTCAAGTCTTCGGTCGATTCTATCGCTTTAATGATCTCAGCAAGCAAATGTGGCACTTTGCGGTTAATTTGCAATTGGTTGGAATCTATCATTACTTTTACCTATAGCTTTCACTACCACATTCGCCGCATTGACGATATGTGCTATCCGAAGGCATGAATTCTTGATGTTAAAATTCTAGGCGATAGTTGACTTAATTGCGGAATTTATATTTCGCTCGCAGAAACAAAACGCCTCTGCATCAGTTCATGGTATAGACTTGAATGTGTGTCAGGCTCATTCGCCTTGTTTGATAATGGAGTAATCAATGGCACCTGTATTTTTTCTGACTCAGCAGGCCGCCTTACCAAGTCGTAAGGTGCTTCGTAAAGTGATTCAATTTTCGACAGCGTTGGCTCAGCCTATTGTGGTTTTAGTGGAAGACCATCGCCGAAGTGAAGATCACGCATTCGCTCATTTTCTCAGTTTCAACTCTGACCATATAGAAAAAAGACAAGCTGAGTTTGAAGCTTGGACCTTAAAGTTCAACGCATTAATTGTCGAACTTTGTGAAGAAGAAGAGCTTGAAACGCCAACGCTCTCTTACGAGCATTTCAAAGGGAGTCATTGGGTTGAGCAAGTTGCGAAACGACTTGTTGACCACACTGACTTACTGCTCGTGGGACACTTTAACAAACACGAGATTCAAACGATGCTCACAGAACTAGCACAACAAGATTGCGACTTGTTGCTACTGAGTGAGCGTTCATGGCCTTCTCACGCCAACATGCTTTGTGCAATCGACCCACTTCATCGAGGGGATGAAAAGTCGATAGTAGATAAAGCCATCGTCTCGCGAGGCTCAAAATTAGAACAAACCTTAAGCGGGAAAATGACGCTCGTTTACTGCCGATACGTCGCGCCATACCTCTCTCGCTATCGTGCAGAGATATTAAGCAACCAAAAAGCAGGCATTACAGATTTTATTAGTGCGCAAAGGTTAACTCGAGTACCACTACTGCTGCCAGAAGGAAACCCTGAAACGGCGTTACCAAAAGCAGTTAAGCAATCACAAGCAGCGATTTTGATTATGGGGGCATGTAAACGAAGCATGTCATCTCAATTTTGGTCTGGCAGCACTGTAGACACGTTACTTGATCAACCACCTTGTGACCTACTGTTGGTCAACAGCTCCAAGGGCTGACTAGGTATTCCCTATTAACCTATCCTTTCAATACCAAGCGCAGTTATTGGCTCTTTACATCTTCTAACTGCGCGGCTTCATGTTCCGCGTTCAAGGCTTGTTTCTGCTGCTGTTTTATCTCATCCCAACTGCGTCCCGATTCAATCGCAGATACACGCTGCTCGTATTTAGTGCAGGCTCTTTCGAGTACTTTCTCAGGATCTATACCCTTTTCTCTTTCCAGCGCTTTTAATACGTTAAGGTAGTTCCACAACACATCGCCTAACTCGTCTTCCAAATGACATAGGCGATCCTCGCGAATCTCTTCGCGGACTTCATCAACTTCTTTGCCAATGGCCTCCAGATAAGTCTCTACGCCTTTAAACCAAGTATTGGTTTGGTCATATTGAGATTTTCTCGTCGCAATTGCATACAGCTCATCAAATTTCTTCATTGCCTCTCCGTAGAACACGTTTTTATTTATGCCTTTTTAGGACGAATAAACTTCCCTTTAGCCGTCACTCTAACTTCGCTTTCGACCCGCAATTGAGCCACCAGTTGATATATACCGCGTCGTTCACCTTCACAGTGTGCAGTAATCGTGACTCGATCATCTAACTGAATAGGTGCATGGTAGCGCACATCCAACTGCGCCGTAAGGGCTTGAATGTCTCTAGATAACAAACAATGCGTCATTGCACCATCGAGAAGCGAACTGGCAATACCACCATGCAACAGGTCTGTGTAACCTTGATGACGCGGTAAAACGTGAAACTCTCCGACAACAGAGCCATCGGCTAGGTATTGGTAGTTCACGGCCAAAGAGTTCGGATTCACATTAATTGAAGAACAAACCGCACATTGATGATGAGACTCGTGAGTGTAATGACAGTAGCTGTTTGTGGACATGATAGTTACTCGGTTTCTCAAAAGAGTAATTAGCATATGCCAATAATTAAAAAGAAACGGCGAGTAATCTTTGTTTGCATGTTGCAGGGCCAGCAACCTCGCTTTTCATAACACTAAATAATCATTTTAATAATTAACGATAATTTCCAGTTTATTTAGAGTGACGATATGGTTTGCATAGTGATTACGCAACGTTATGAAAAGGCGACTTATGAAGTTTCTCCACACGATGATCCGTGTAGCTGACCTAGACAAATCTATCGAATTTTATACAAAAGTTCTGGGAATGAGTGTTTTGGATCGTTTTGAAAACCAAGAATACCGTTACTCACTGGTGTTTGTTGGTAACCCTGATCAACCAGATGGCGCGACCATCGAGCTAACTTATAACTGGGATACCGACAGTTACGACTTGGGTAACGCATTCGGACACATGGCACTGGGGTCTGAAGATATTTACGCCGCTTGCGAAAAAATTAAAGCGCTTGGTGGCAACGTTACTCGCGAGCCAGGTCCAATGAAAGGCGGAGAAACTCACATCGCGTTCATTAAAGATCCCGATGGTTACCAAATCGAACTCATCCAAACTCAAAAATAACGAGGTTTCCTATGACAGACGCATTATTTCAACCCATTCAACTTGGCTCTCTCTCATTAAAAAACCGTATCGTTATGCCTCCGATGACGCGCTCTCGTGCTTCTCAACCAGGTAATATCGCTAACGACATGATGGCGACCTACTATGCTCAACGTGCTGAAGCGGGCCTAATCGTTGCTGAAGGCACACAAATTTCGCCAATGGGTCAAGGCTATGCATGGACACCAGGCATTTACAGCCCAGAGCAAATTGCTGGCTGGAAAAAAGTAACTGCTGCAGTGCACGAGAAAGGCGGCGTTATCTTCGCGCAATTATGGCACGTTGGTCGTGTGACTCACCCTGATAACATTGGCGGTGAGCAACCTATTTCTTCTTCTGCGCTAAAAGCAGAAAACGTGAAAGTATTTGTCGATAACGGCACAGACGAACCGGGTTTTGTCGACGTGGTTGTGCCACGTGAAATGACCAAACAAGACATCAAGAACGTTATTGAAGAGTACCGCCAAGCCGCACTAAACGCGATGGAAGCCGGATTCGATGGTATCGAGCTTCATGCAGCGAATGGCTACTTGGTTAACCAGTTTATCGATTCTGAAGCGAATAACCGCACCGATGAATACGGTGGCTCTATTGAAAACCGTCTGCGTTTTCTTGGTGAAGTGATAGAAGCGATGACGCAAGCTATTGGCGCTGAGCGCGTTGGTGTTCGTCTTGCACCATTCACTTCGTTAAATGGCACCGTTGATAGTACGCCAGTCGAAACCTACACCGCCGCTGCAGCGCTGCTTGATAAACTCAATGTGGTTTACATTCACATTGCAGAAGTGGATTGGGACGACGCGCCAGACACTCCGCACAACTTTAAAACCGCAGTTCGTGAGGCGTACAAAGGTACACTGATTTATGCCGGTCGTTACAACGATGAAAAGGCGCAACACGCGATCGAAAGTGGTTTAGCTGACATGATTGGCTTTGGCCGTCCGTTTGTTGCAAACCCCGACTTACCAAGCCGCATCAAGCATGGCTATCCACTGGCAGAACATGACCCTGCCACATTGTTCGGCGGCGGTGAAAAAGGCTTAGTGGACTACCCTGCGTACCACGCGGGTTAATTCATCTACGTAAAGCTGATTCGCAACTCGCGACAAACCAATAGCGAAACCAAAAGAACCTTGCTCTTCCCCCTGTAACGCCAAGATGCAGGGTTCTTTTTAGGCAAGCCATCAGAATTAACGTCTTTGACAAGATGTACAACCTCGACACGCAGAGCGCGTCTTTTTACTGAGCAAACTGCGTTGTACTTTACAGTAAGCATTCTTTAAAGCACGACGACCTGAAAACCAATCATCCGGTTTAGTGAGGATTAAGTAGCCGTGAAACCTCTTAACCAACTCGGTTCGATTGTTTTCGATAAATCGGCTATCAAACTCGATGTCGAAGTAATTCAAAGCCTCTTCGATACAAGTAAAGCTGGCAATTTTTTCCTGAATCGTATTCTCTGTCATCGTTTCTTTAGCGTAATCATTTTCAATGGAGTCTAAGTGCCTCGCGCTTTACGTTCTTTGATTTAGCGCTTCTTAAGATCATTCTTTATGGGTTTTCCATATTGAAATTCAATTTGGGAATTCGTTAACCCACCTAGCATTTTCATTTTGACAATCACTTTAAGGCACTGATTTAAATAAACATTACTTCTGGTTCATATTTTGCTCTACTTCATTAAACGGAATGTTGGAGCAACACGATATGACTTACAGAGCAGAAGTAGACGGATTAAGGGCGATTGCTGTCACGTTGGTGATTTTGTTTCATGCAGGAGTTGAGCAATTCGCTGGTGGCTTTATTGGCGTCGACGTGTTCTTTGTGATCAGCGGCTATTTGATCACTATCATCGTGATTAACGACTTAGAAAACCAGAAGTTCAGCCTTGGTGATTTTTATGAGCGACGCATTCGTCGCATACTCCCCCTCTTACTAGTGGTGATCGCCGTCAGCTATTTGATGTCTTGGTGGCTATTTTTGCCGCAAGCACACAAAGACGTTGGTCAATTTGCAGTGTCTTCCATTCTTTCCGCATCCAACATTCTTCTGTATTTAAAAGGCCACAATTACTTCGGTTTAGAAGATCAAGCCAACCCGCTGTTTCACACTTGGAGCTTGGGCGTTGAAGAACAATACTACATTGTCATTCCTTTGCTACTCATGCTACTCGCTCGTGGCAAAAACGCGTTTTACCTGACTTTTTTTATCACGGTATTTGCGCTGAGTTTGATGACTATTGTCTACGCGAGCAACGATCCTGATTTCGCTTTTTACATGATCTTCTCTCGTGCTTGGGAACTGGCAACCGGTTCATTACTCGCATTAGTGATGAGAAAAGTCCAAGTTCAATCTAACGATACTCTAGCAACCATTGGCATCGTTTTGATATTGGCTTCCGCGCTTTTGTTTGAAAAATCGCAAGATGGCGCGGGCATTACGCTGCTGGTGCCGGTCATCGGTAGCGCGTTGGTGATTTTGTTTGCCTCTAAAGACAATGTCTGCGGTAGATTACTGAGCCTAAAGTGGGTCGTGTTCGTCGGCTTAATCAGCTACAGCTTATACTTGTGGCACATTCCATTATTTGTCTTTTACCGCTACGTGTTGGACGCAACACAAGACGTCAATATCCCGCTTTACGTTATCGCTCTTTTTGTACTGTCTTACTTCACTTGGCGCTTTATTGAAAAGCCGTTCCGTAGCCGAAAAGCCATGAGCATGCGCACTGTGTCCGCGGTTATTGTGTTGTTGACGTTGCCCTTGCTAACGTTCGGCGTTATCGGTCATCAAAACGGTGGTTTTCCAGAAAGAAGCGTATTTTTCGAGGCCATGCGCGTTAACAACGGTTATGGTTTAGATTGCAACGGCAACACCAACGTTAACGATGTGTGCTCGTCTGCGCCGCAGCCCGCCATCGCTGTGTTAGGCAATAGTCACAGCATGGTTTACGTGAAGCGTCTATCCGAAGTAACACCAACTGGCGTGGTACAACTTACTCAAGATTCCTGTGCGGTCGGTTATGTCGACACCATCAAAGGCGCTGGCTCAGTTCCTTGCCGACAGTTCTTTAATGAGGCTGTCGATACCATTCTAAGTACCCCTTCCATTCGTCGCGTTGTTATCTCTTCTAATTTCAATAAAGAGCTTTCACAAGCCGATTATGAAGCATCATTAACCAAATTATTGAATGAACTGAAAGGAAAGGAAGTGGTCGTTTTTGGTCCAACCCCTTCTGCACCGTTTGCGGTAGGAGAATGCCTTTGGAAAGCGCGTTTGTTTGGCGAGACAGAAGAGTCTGCCTGCGACTTTTCTCCCAAACAACATCACCCTCGAAACGTGGCGAAGTTAGTGAACTACTTTGAGCAATTTGAGCACGTTGAGTTTGTCGACTTGACCGATGCCATTTGCAGAAGTGGCGTATGTCGAATGAAAGTTGGTACAAACAATGCGATGTATACGGATGACAGCCATTTATCTTACAAAGGTGCTGAGTTGGTGCTTGGGCATTACCTCAACACTACAAATGAAGAGCAACAGTTCACTTACGACCGACAATAACCAAGGAAATAAACTTTTATGCTTCAGCGCTTATCTCAGGTAAGCGCTGAATGCTTTAAAGCAAGACAAAACCAGCACGTCTATTTGAAAATGCGCGGATCAAACGCGAAATCGAGCTTTTCGGCTTTCTTGATGATCTCTTTTATTTTGGGATGATTTGGATTAACCACGTAGTTTTTATCACGAGGTGAAATCGTTGAAGGCACTTGCAGCGCGGCAAACTCTGGATGAGGATCATTGAGAAACTGATCACCAATGTACTGCGTAGACTCGCTCGCCGGTATTGCTCGCCACGTCACAGGGAGATCTTCTTCATCTAAGGTGGCGATGAGGTATTCTGGCATTTCAATACGATATAAATCGTAAAGTTTGGTGATAGCAGGATCGTTGTTTACGTGCACAAACACTTCCAACGAGCAAAGGGATTCCGATTCAGAGAAGTAGAGGGCTTCGGTTCCTTTTGAGTTCCATCGCCCTCCAAATAACTTTGCGCCAACGGGGCTGAATGGCGTGTCAGCAAATTTCTTTTGTGTGAGACGATAGAGCTTCATATTACGAGAATACCCCGTGCTCTAAACGGCCGATCAAATCTTTTACGATTTCAAAATCCACCGTGGTCGAGACCATATCAAGTGGACGTTTTCCACCTAAGCCATACACATTCTCTCTCATCCATTTTAACGCGCGCTCTTCGTCGTCAAACAGTTCTGTCGCGAGTTTCAATAACATCGCTAATCGATAGATTGCATCACTTTCTTGCGTATTGAAGCGCTCATCGTTTTTTAGACGACGCTTGATCGTGCTAACAGGTATCAATGTGACGTTTTGAAACTCACTCTGAGAAAGCTTCACACGCTCAACAATATTGCGATACACCTTTGGCTCAAAGCCTTTGTGAACCGCATCAGTGCGACCTGTTTCAGCGTCTTCAATACCCAACATAAACCAGAAATTGGCTTTATGAGGTTGTTTCGGTTTGAAGCTTTTTAATGCTGCAGTTGCCATATCAAGCTCCTATGGTTCATATGGTCCAGTTATTATGGTTCAAATGAGCTTAACTTTCAATCAAAGTAACAATCAAAGTAAAAAGATAGGTAAAGAAAAAGGCGAGCTTTTCGCCCGCCTCTCTTACTTATTCATCAACCCATCTACCGACGGGCATCGTTTCACTTATTGCAAGTCAAAACGATCCGCGTTCATGACTTTCGTCCATGCGGCGATGAAGTCATGGATGAATTTTTCCTGATTATCATCTTGCGCATACACTTCCGCATACGAACGCAGGATCGAGTTTGAACCAAAGACAAGATCCACTCGAGTAGCCGTCCACTTCACAGCGTCGGTTTTACGATCACGGATTTCATATTGATTAGCACTCACTGGTTTCCACGTATATGCCATGTCAGTAAGGTTCACGAAGAAATCATTCGACAAAGTGCCTACTCGGTCAGTAAATACGCCCTCTTTTCCACCGCCGTAGTTACTGCCTAGAACACGCATACCACCGATAAGTACCGTCATTTCTGGCGCCGTTAGCCCCATAAGCTGAGCACGATCTAATAAAAGCTCTTCTGGCTTAACCGCGTAGTCTTTCTTCAACCAATTTCGGAAACCGTCAGCAACAGGCTCAAGTACTTCGAACGATTCCACATCCGTCATCTCTTGGGTGGCATCACCTCGGCCTGGCGCGAATGGTACGGAAACATTATGACCTGCGGCACGCGCAGCCAGTTCAATACCTACGTTCCCAGCAAGCACGATAGCGTCTGCAACACTACAGCCCTCTTCTGCTGCTATTTTTTCTAGCACAGCAAGAACACGGCTTAGACGTTCAGGTTCGTTCCCTTGCCAATCTTTTTGCGGAGCCAAGCGAATTCTCGCGCCATTTGCACCGCCTCGGCGGTCAGAGCCACGGTAAGTACGCGCACTATCCCACGCCGTACTTACTAACTCACTAATGGATAGGCCACTTGCTTCGATTTTTGTTTTTACTAAATCAACATCGTAGTCTGTCTTACCTGCGGGCGTTGGGTCTTGCCAAATAAGATCTTCGCTTGGCACATCAGGGCCGAAATAACATGATTTTGGTCCTAGATCGCGGTGTGTCAACTTAAACCAGGCACGAGCAAAAACGTCATCAAAGTACGCAGGGTCATTTTGGAACTTTTCTGCAATCTTACGATATTCAGGGTCCATTTTGAGCGCCATATCGGCGTCGGTCATGATTGGATTGTAGCGCTTAGAACCGTCTTCAACATCGACAGGCTTGTCTTGTTCTTCAATGTCGATTGGCTCCCATTGCCATGCGCCAGCTGGGCTCTTTTTCAGTTCCCAGTCATACTTAAATAGTAGGTGGAAGTATCCGTAATCCCATTGTGTAGGGTGTGTTGTCCAAGCACCTTCAATACCACTCGTTACCGTGTCACGGCCAATGCCACGTGTTTTGTGATTAATCCAGCCAAGACCTTGCTCATGAACGTCTGCTGCTTCGGGCTCTGGGCCAAGGTTTGCGGCATCACCATTACCATGACACTTACCCACCGTGTGACCACCAGCTGTGAGCGCGACGGTTTCTTCATCGTTCATTGCCATTCGCGCAAAGGTCACTCGCATGTCATGTGCTGTTTTGAGAGGATCTGGGTTACCGTCTACCCCTTCAGGGTTCACATAGATAAGACCCATCATTACCGCAGCAAGCGGGTTTTCTAAATCTCGCTCACCAGAGTAGCGGCTGTTATCAGCGTCACTTGTGGCTAACCATTCTTGCTCAGAGCCCCAGTAAGTGTCTTTTTCTGGGTGCCAAATGTCCTCTCGTCCAAACGCAAAGCCAAAGGTCTTAAAACCCATGGATTCGTACGCCATGTTACCGGCAAGGACAATCAGGTCTGCCCAACTTAGTTTGTTGCCATATTTTTTCTTGATTGGCCATAAAAGGCGTCGAGCCTTATCGAGGTTGGCGTTATCTGGCCAAGAGTTGAGAGGAGCAAAGCGTTGGTTGCCTGTAGCAGCACCGCCACGGCCATCCGCAATACGATAACTGCCCGCTGCATGCCATGCCATTCGGATCATTAAACCACCGTAGTGTCCCCAGTCGGCAGGCCACCAGTCTTGGCTATCAGTCATTAAATCTTTTAAATCTTTTTTAAGTGCTTCGACATCTAGCTTTTTCAGTTCTTCTTTGTAATTAAAGTCCTGACCAAATGGGTTGGTTTTGGAGTCGTGTTGATGCAGGATGTCTAAGTTCAAGGCATTCGGCCACCAATCCATCACCGACTTATCTGTAGATGTTTGCCCACCATGCATAACTGGACATTTACCTACCGAACCGCCGTTTGCTTTGCTCATATAATGCTCCTTCGTGTCGTGGTTGTGGTAACCACTCTTTGTTATTCAATAAATCGAATATCCACCTCAAACAGCGTAGTTCATACACTGTTTTTTTAGTTAACGCCAAGTCAAAATTTCAAACATTTCAGCGAATAAATAATTGTTATCAAACATGTACCTATATGCAGAAAATATGGATAGAGATCAGTTTAAGTCCATACCTGAATACTTAATCCCAGACAGCCTCGCCATGTTGTGATCCCAGGTCGCTAAATCATGATGACTAAATTCATTCAGAGCGTGATGACCACACGCCCTCGCCATGACTTTCATGAGCTCGACCGAGGATTCGAAGAAATTTTTCAGTTGCTGGGATGACTTTTCAACGTCGAGACGCTGCCTCAAACCGGCATTTTGTGTCGCAATGCCTGCCGGGCAATTATTGGTGTTGCAGATGCGAGCCGCGACACAACCGATCGATTGCATCGCACTGTTTGCTATCGCTACTCCGTCTGCTCCAAGTGCCAACGCTTTGACAAAATCCGTAGGAACTCGCAACCCACCGGTGATGATTAATGTGACACGGTCACTTACGCCTTTTTCATCTAAGTACTTACGTGCACGAGCTAATGCAGGGATGGTGGGTACACTAATATGATCACGGAACATAGTTGGCGCCGCACCCGTGCCACCACCGCGACCATCTAAGATGATATAATCAGCCCCAGCATCAAGCGCAAACTGAATGTCTTGCTCAATATGGTTGGCACTGAGTTTAAATCCAATTGGAATACCGCCTGTGATGCCACGAACTCTGTCAGCAAACTTTCTGAAATCGTGAGTAGTGTGAAGATCTTTGAACGTTGGTGGTGATATCGCTGGTTGTCCCTCGGGGATGCCTCTCACCTGAGAGATCTTACCTACATTTTTATTTGCAGGCAGATGACCACCCGTGCCCGTTTTTGCTCCTTGCCCGCCTTTGAAGTGAAACGCCTGAACATTAAGAAGCTTAGATTCGTCGTAGCCAAATTGAGCACTAGCAAGCTCATAGAAATACCGTGAATTGGCGGCTTGCTCTTCCGGTAACATGCCACCCTCACCAGAGCAAATCCCAGTCCCTGCCAACTCTGCACCTTTTGCTAGTGCAATTTTCGCCTCTTCAGAAAGTGCGCCAAAACTCATGTCCGACACCAACAAAGGAATGGCGAGTCTGAGCGGCTTACGCGCGTTTGGTCCCACAATCAACTCGGTAGACACAGGAACGTCTTCCAACAACGGTTGTGTCGCCATTTGCGCCACCATGATTTGTATAGCATCCCAATGTGGTAGCAAATGCCTAGGAACCCCCATTGCAGCCATCGGACCATGATGACCGAGTTTAGAGAGTCCTTCTCTCGCTAATTGGTGGATAAACTCGAGGGTTGGTTCTTCTTGTGTAGCAGACGCTGTTGGTTTGTCTCTTTTCTCTCGCTTTTGTTCCGGTCCCTCTTTACCGACTTGCTCTGCGGTAAATCGCTTGTGTGTACCATCACAAAAAGGAGCATTGGCGGTATGCTTACATTGGCAGAGATAGGCATCTTCGTCTTTTTCCGCACTAAAGCTCATTGGCTTTAAGCCGGTTCCCGAATGAGACCCATCGCAGTAAGGTTGTTTTTTAGAACGCCCACATCGGCAGAAGTAATATTCTTGCCCAGCTTTCAACTCTACTTTGATCGGCTTGTTATCAGCGATGATTGGCTTGCTCATGTTGCCCCCTATTTATTATTGTTAACCATGCTTTCTCGCTGGCTTGCAATAAGCGTAGAACAGGAGCGTAAAGAGCGTCAGTGTCGCCGAGTAAAATGCGCGATTGTCGCCCGACTAACCTATACTTTTTATGGGTCTCATACACGTGGAGGCTATATGACGATTGCAACCCGATTAGATGAATATTTGACTGAGCATAACATTCACTTTCAAACCGTGAATCACAGCCACAGTCATAGCTCGCTACAAAGTGGTGTTGCAGCAGGTGTGCCTTTAATGAATATCGCAAAAGGTGTGATTCTAGAGGATCATGAAGGGCGTCATATGATGGCGGTCTTACCTGCCAACAACAAAATCAGTTTGTCGCGATTAAACGACGAATTTAATGCCACCTTCCACTTGGTGAAAGAGCGTATGGTTTACCGACTCTTCACCGATTGTGAACACGGCGCTATTCCACCGATTGGTAGCCCTTACCACATGTCGACAGTTTGCGATGAAAGACTGGCAAACTTGGAACATGTCTACCTTGAAGCTGGCGATCATGAAACTCTGATTAAGCTGGACAGAAAGGCGTTTAAAGAACTGATGAACGACTGTAGATATCTAAGATTCAGCAGTGAAGTTCTGCATTAAACTTGCCAAAATCTCTCGACATTTCCTGAACAAGGCTCTTTCAACAAGAGCCTTTATTTGTTGTGTTGGTAGCACGCGAAGGAAGTTTCTCGAACTTTGCTGCCCAGCGTTTCAGAGCATATAGAAACAAAAAACCGCCTATTCGGGCGGTTTTTTTATCAATCAAATCATAATTATTATCGAACAAAGATCTTTTGGATCGCTTTTATCGCCATAGCCCTACGGCGCATTAATACGCTCGTTCTTGGCAACCATTTCGGTGTGTAAAGAATGGTTTTCGCATGACTAAAAGTTCTGAATCCTTCCTCTCCGTGATAATGCCCAATACCCGATTCACCAACGCCACCAAAAGGCGCATCTTCAGCGCCAACATGTAAAACCGTATCATTAACGCCGACGCCACCACTGTGGGTGTTGCGTACAATATGTTTGATGGTCGATTTGTCGTCCGACATAACATACAGCGCAAGTGGTCTTTGGTGCTGATTAATGTAGTCAATCGCTTCATCAACGGCATTGTAGGGCTTAACAGGTAGAAATGGCCCGAAGATCTCCTCTTGCATGATTCGCATATTCGGCGACACATCCGTGACCAAATGAGGATACAGAAGTCGTTCCTCTTGGGGCGACGCCTCAACAGTGTGAAGGTTAGCACCTTGCGCTTTTGCATCCTCAAGTAGCGCAGTCAAACGATCATATTGTCGTTGGTTGACAATATGGGTCAGCTTTTGATTCTTGTTGGATTTTAAATAGAGCTTTTCAAAACGTTTTAAGAATAGCGAAATGAACTCTTCGACACGTTCTTGCGGTACAAACGCGTAGTCAGGCGCGACACAAATCTGGCCTGCATTAATGCATTTACCAAACAAGACAGCATCAACGGCTTTCTTCATGTCTGCATCTTTTGCAATGATCACCGGGGACTTTCCACCCAACTCTAACGTCACCGGGGTAAGGTTTTCCGCTGCCGCTTTTGCCACTGCGCGACCAACACTCGTAGAACCCGTGAACAAAAGGTGATCGAATGGCAGTTGGCTGAATGCTTGTGCGACGTCTGCTTCACCCTCAAAAACTTCGACATACTCAGACAACCCACGGCAAATATCGACGATGACTTTATTGGTTTTTGGCGTAAATTCGCTGAGCTTCATCATCACGCGGTTGCCAGCAGCCAATGCTGTCACTAAAGGCGCAAGGCTCAAAATCACAGGAAAGTTCCACGGTGAAATGATCCCGACGACACCTAACGGTTGATACTGAACGGTGACTTTAGAAGGTGCGAGCAATAAGCCGGATTCGCGCTTGCTGGGTTTGCACCATTTTTTTAGTCGTTTGAGGGTATAATTAATATGCGAGACCGTTGGCAAAACGTCGGTCATGGCGGTATCAAATTCTGAGCGATAGCCAAAATCGTCACTTAACGCTTCAACCAGCGCTTGTTTGTTCTCAAGCAGCGATTTTTTTAACAAAACGAGGCGCTGTTTACGTTCATCCAAACTAGGATAAGGCTCGGCTGCATATGCCGCTTTTAAGCGTTCGAGGCTTTGCTGTAACAAGTTATCTACTTCAACCTCTGTGATTGCGTTCATGATGCTTCTCCTAGCCTAGTTTCTGCCAATGACGCCCCAAGTTAACACGAGCGCAACAATGTTACTATTGTAGCGCTCGTGAAGTTAGAGTTCGAACTCTGATTAAAATATTTCTGGGGTGGATACTACATCAAACGTAGTTCATAAATGCCTAGTCGTTGAGAGCGGTCAAGCATATCGAACTCATGATCAACGTATTCTTTTAATGTGGCGCCTGCACGCTCAGCAATATTGATGCTAGCGATGTTATCTTCCATACAATGGAACTGAATGAATTGTGCGTGCCCTTTCTTCTTCAAGAAAGGGATCAATACTGCGAGTACTTGATCAATCACACGATGGCCTCGCCCATTGTTGGCAAGCCAGTAGCCAATTTCAGTAACACGTGTATGTGAATCCACACCTTTAATGCCAATAACACCCGTAAGTTGCTCATCAAAATAAATTGCGCACCAGTGGGAATCCAGCGCGTTACTGTTCACTCGCTGGGAAATGTAGTTAACGGCCTCTCTATGATTCGTGACAGAATCCGTCCAAGGTAGATAGCCCTCAAGGCTCTCTCGGTGAGTGTTCACAACCTCTAGTAAAGCGGACGCGTGTTTCGTGTTGAGGGGCTCAATTGAGACCCTTTGCGAGACGGAAAAACGCTTCTGTAAGTGATTTCCTTGATACGTCTCTTGGCATGTGACTTCATCCATAGATGTTATTCCTTTTTATTGTGAACGCTCAGCGCAAATCCTAACGCTTCATTTTATGAGAACAAACCTCTCTATAAAAACTAATCAAAGCCGTTGCCGCTCATTTAGCCCTTTTGATCGATCAGCGTAAATGGCGTTAGTGATGCCACATCTACATAATGTTTCCATACATGTTCATAGAGGTGATGCTGATTGGCAAACGGAGCCAGCTGCTTAGCTTCTTCAAGCGTACACCAGCGATACTCTGTATGCTCTTCGTTAAAAACAACTGATTGGTTAGGCGGACAAAATAGCACAAAACATGGGATAACCATGATACGGTTATTTTTTGCTTCGTAGAACTGCTCTAGAAAGTCTGCTGTATGTAACTCAACTTGGTCAATTAGTGTCTCTTCTTTTAACTCTCTTAAAATGGTTTGCCACCCGGCTTCACCCGCTTCGATACCACCTGCAACGTGGCACCAATAGCCACCTTTTACGCGTTTGAGTAACAGCATTTTTTCTATGCCATCAATTTTTGAAATGACAACGCCTGAAACATGCGTTGCTTTTATCGGGATCATGTAAGCTCCTTAAATATCGAGTTTTTATTGTTACGCTGAAGAGAGGCAGATTAATTGCTACGTATTCTACTGTTTATTCATCTTGTCGACAGAAGTGTTTGAGTTGAGAGGATTTAATCACTAACTAAGTATGCTAAAGTGAGATCTGTCGCAACAAATGAGCAGTAAAATGTCCAATTCATTCAACACTATGATTCCCATCGGTGTGCGCTTTATGGTGCTTTCCGCGTTCGGCTTTGCTCTGATGTCGGCTACAGTAAAGCACGTCGGCAACTACGGTATCCCCGTTTTTGAAATCGTTGCAGCAAGAGCGCTCGTTTCACTTATCATTAGTTATTTCGATGTAAAGCGAAAACGAATTTCTGTATGGGGCAATAATAAGCCATTACTATTTGCACGCGGTGCTGTGGGCACGATGGCTCTGATGTGTGTATATTATTCAGTGACCACCTTACCTTTGGCAGAAGCGACGATATTCCAGTATATTCATCCGGTATTTACTGCACTACTCGCCGTATTTTTCTTGAAAGAGCGCATCCAGCCGTCAACTTTCCTTTGTATTGCGTTGTGCTTACTCGGCATCTATATCATGGTAAGCCCAGAAACTGGGCAAGGCTCAGATAGCGCTTTACCAATGTTTAGCGTCATGATTGCGATCTTAGGCGCATTTGGTAGCTCAATTGCCTACGTCATTGTCAGAAAACTGAGTCAGACAGAAGACAGCTCAGTGATCATTTTCTATTTCCCGTTGGTTGCTCTCCCCGCTTCACTCTTACTGATTGGCGACGATTTTGTAATCCCCGATCTATATCTGACTTTCATGTTGGTTCTAGTTGGTGTCTTTACCCAAATTGGGCAATTGGGGTTAACCAAAGCGATGCAAACTCAACAAGCGGGTAAAGCCTCCGCTTATTCGTATATCCAGATCGTATTTTCTGTGTTGTTAGGCATCATTTTCTTTGGCGAGGTTCCGATCATTTGGACGTACGTCGGTGGCGGTCTGATTGTTACAGGCACATTAATTAATGCGTTTGGTCATCACTTACGGTTACCTTTTGTTAAGCGCAACGCTTGATATACCTACCTAGAACCGTAAACACGACATTTAGAAAAACAGCCAGAGTGACTCTGGCTGTTTTGTGTTTAGCCTAACGTTAAGCTGATATTTTTAACCCTGCGATACCAGCGACAATCATTAGCAAGCTTAAGGCTTTGATAAGTGTTGCTGGCTCATTGAACAGATAAATACTCACGACTGCCGTGCCTATTGCGCCAATCCCTACCCATACGCCATAAGCAATGCCTAAAGGCAAGGTTCTTAACGCAATGCCAAGCAACCAAAAGCTCAATAACATAAAGACAATAGTGAATGCCGAAGCACCGAATTTGGTAAACCCTTGTGAATATTTAAGACCGACAGCCCATGCGATTTCACACAAGCCCGCAATGAAGAGAATTCCCCAAGCCATGTCACATTTCCCAACGAGATGGGGTCGTCCCCGAGAAAAGATAGAGCGGTGAGGTCGTCCTCACTTCTGATTGACTGCTTATTATATACAGAAATTTAAACATAAAAAATAAAACACGGCGATAAGCATACAACTCAAACATCTCATGCACGCTTAAATTCTACGCTTTTCTTTTTAACGGTGGCGGACTCTCTATTTCGCATCAATAACGACACCGTTTTTTAACAATTTACATATAACCTTCTGGTGTTGAAAGTGTTGCATTTATTGCACAAATCACACAAAAACTAATTGAACATGTAAATATGAAAACGTTTGTGTGACTAATATCGCTTAAAACAATGACTGATGACTTTAATATTCAGCCGAATTAATTATAAGGTATGACGTACCCATGAAAGCAATCAAAACCTCTATCGCTGTCCTTGTTGGCGCCGCTCTACTATCTGGATGTAATGACGATACTGAATACGTCAATGTTCAGCCTAAAGAAGTAAAAATAGCGACTTACAACCTCTCTTTTGACCGCGCTACCTTCGAAACTTTGGTAGATGAAATGCAAATTGAACCAACGCAGCAAGCTGCGTTGGTCACCTCTTATTTAGACGGTTCAATCGCAGCCGAAGACAAAACCACTGCGGAAAAAGTCATTCAAATTCGTAACGTTGCAGCAATCATTCAAAAGAATCGTCCTGATGTCCTCATGATGGCGGAATACAACAACGATGGAACAGGTAAAAACAAAGCAGCCATTGAAGGATTCCAGAAGAACTACTTGTCTGTCGCGCAAAGTATCGATGGCGCGGGCGGTGAAGCAAACCTTGAGCCTATTGAATACCCTTATGCTGAATCTTATTCAACCAATACAGGGTTGTTGAGTGAGTTTGATCTCGACAACAACGGAACCGCAGGTCAAATGCCAGGTGATGCATGGGGCTTTGGCATGTACCATGGTCAATATGCATTTGCCCTTATGTCTAAGTATAAAATTGACACGGCAAACACACGTACATTCCAAGCATTTAAATGGAAAGATATGGAAGGTGCGAAAATTCCAACCATTACTATCTGTGACGGTTCGCAAAAGATTCCAGACGGCATGAAGTGTGGTGATGAATGGTACTCAGCGGAAGAGTGGGATCAAGTGCGTCTATCTTCGAAAAATCACGTCGACGCGCCAATCATCATTCCAACACGCAATGGCGAGGAAGTTGTACACTTGTTGATGTCTCATCCTACTCCACCAGTATTCGACACCGGTAAAAACAAAGCGCAAAACGCAGCAGAAGTGGAGTTTTGGCATCATTACATTCAAGGCAAAGACTATTTTTACGACGATGCGGGTAAAACAGGTGGCTTAACGAACGGCGCTAAATTCGTAATGATGGGTGATCAAAACCTTGATCCAGTGGCTGGTGACGGTATTAGCTCTGTAATGCAAGAGCTGCACAACGATCCATTGGTTAACCAAACCGTGATGAATGGTGAGCTTTACCCAACAAGCTTTGGTGCAGCTGAACACGCTGTTGACCGCAGTTCAACTCACCCATATCCGAATCGCATCACTTCAACGTTTGGCTTAGGGGTAGACTATGCCTTGCCTTCAGCAAATTTGAATGTAATAGACTCTGGTGTGTACTGGTCAGCGTCTTATGAAGAGGGCCGTAAACTATTTAACGATGCACGTATCGGTAAGTATGGTGATGGTAAGGATGTATCTTCCGACCATCGCATGATCTGGATTAAAGCACAGTTCTAGACTGCATAAAAAAAAGCCAACCACAAGGAGTCGTGATTGGCTGTATATATTTGTGAACAAGATGGTTCACTAACAACGTCAGTTGGCTAGGTGACCCTCGGCTTAGAAAGGGTCACTCATACTAAAGCATGAGGCGTGCCAACTTTTCAGCGCACAAAAACAGGTTGTTATTTAATCACTTTCATTAAAACTTAACCAATAGCTACTGTTTGCTCACAGAATAAATTGCAATTTGCAAACTACCATTGGCATTTCGCAATAAACCTGATCTTTAGCTCTTGCTTTTATTGCTTCCTAGCTAAGTCGCGTGCAAGGATTAACGCAAGTCCGAATACTTGCAAGAAGAGTCCGATATTCTTGTACCAAGCGATCTTTTCATCCTGCTTTGCCATTACCTCATTGAGCCCTACATTCTCAATGTAGTAATTATCGATGCGGTCTCTATACGAAGCTTGTGCCTGATTTATCTTTGACATCAGTTGAGGAAGTTGATCAATTTTTATTTCATCCGACTCGTTGAGAACCCAAGAAGATAAATGCCCTGCTAATACCTCTTCTAGCTCTAAAGGTATCGCTACGCTCTGACTTATGTGCACATGCAGCAGTAAAGCTTCTCTTTTCCTTTCTAGGGTTTCCACACTGTTCCATGCGAGTTGGATGGAATACAAGTTTTCTGCTGTTTGCTCTGCGAGCTGCGAGTGCTGTTTACCCAACTTATCAAGGACTAAGCTAGTAACGATGATCGCGCCAATATTCAGTACTAATCCAATCAGAACGAGTACCCAAGGTGGTGGAATGTAACGTCGCAGACTTACCATAACTTATCGTATGGCAGGTAAATCATATTTAACACAACCAATGAAAGTATCACCAGAAATGTCACCTGCATCCCTCTAATGCGCTTTTTCAAGTCTTTTTTCAATATGCCTTTAGCATGAATAACTCGACCAATTACAAAAATAATACCGGTGAGATGTATCCATGTTGGGTAAGCACTATTAAATTCTAAAAGTGCCATTAAAATCAGGGTGATGGGGATATATTCTGTCGCATTACTCTGGGCACTACGAGCAATTTGTAGAGCCTCTACCCCACCATCGGCATAAGCAATTTGATTTAAGCGACGTTGCTTAATTACTTGAACAGCCAACCAAATAATGAGTATTGCGAGAATGTTGGCATACAGAGCTGTGATCATATGTCGTCCTTCTTGATCTGGTTTTCACTTATATAAGCGTGTCACTTGGCTATAACTATAGCGGTATCATTATGATAATGCGTCAAATAATCTCAAGTTATGATTTCTATTCGGGCAAAAAACGAAAGCCAATGCTTTATGGTATTAAAAATGCCCTCGAATGAGGGCATAAGAATAAAGAAGCTAATATGTGAGAATATTGAAACCACTAGTAAGGGGTGTTTGACCAGCTTTTTGCGCCGATGCCCTTTGATAATACTTTCAAAAATTGTGAACAACAGCCCTACCCAAATAAATGCAAAGGTCACCGCTTTCACTTCGTCAAACAACTCGCCAAAAAACATAACTGCCAACACAAACTGCAAGCTTGGCTCGATGTATTGCATTAGACCGACGGTTGATAAATTAGTTATACGTATTGCGATAGAATAAAATACGAGTGGTAAAAGTGTGATAGGTGCACTGCCAAAATACAAAAGCAATGTTGTGGTATCTGTGCCCGAAGCCAGTTCACCAGTTGCCCATTGTTTATAGAGCAAATAGGCGAGTGCAACTGGAGTCAGTAACAACGCCTCAACAAACAAGGTTGTACTCCAGTCATAATTTATCTTCTTCTTGTACAGCCCATACAAAGCAAAGAACAACCCCATCGTTAGTGCGATAACGGGCAGCTGACCATAGTGAATCACTTGATACATAACACCAATTGTTGCCAGCACGATTGCAATAAGTTTGCCTTTTGAGAGCCTATCCCCAAGAATAAATACGCCCAGCGCAACAGATACTAATGGTCCAATAAAGAAGCCTAAGCTGGCATCGATGACCCGATGATGGGTCAAAGCCCAAGTGAACGCACTCCAAGAAATACACATCAAACTGCTCGCCACAAACGTGTACCACAAGGATTTTTTATCAAGCCAGATTTCTTTCCAATTCAGCCCTCGACGGGTTATCCCAAGTACAATTAGAAACCCGACAGGTACAGACCCAATGATTCGCCATGCTAGCAACTCATCCATAGAAGCATTCGGTAAATAACGATAATAAATTGGTAGCAATCCCCAGATCACAAAGGAGAATGCTGCCATAAAAGTGCCATAACGAGTGTTATTCATAAAACTATCGCCCATCTAAACGACCAATTTGGCGTAAGTAAACAAGTCCGCCATACATAAAAAGGAATGCAATCCCGCAGTGGCTTTATGATGCAGATGGCATTATTGGCTCAACGCTTGTACGACGGCGGTAAAGCCACTCACAAAACACAACATAAGTGCCCCAAACCGAATCTTTTCTTTTGGTAACGACTGGGTAGTTTTCATTGCTAGCCAGTAACCAAGCGCCGCAGCAGGTAATAGAGGAATAGTAATGACCAAATGATGCAATGTGAAGAAGCCCACTGGGATTTGTACTATTAGTGAAATAATCGAACTGAAAACAAAAAAAGCCGATAAGTTGCCGCGTAACTGATTTGCTTCTTGATGCTGCAACAATAACGCCATCGGAGGGCCTCCAATCGCAGAACTGGTACCAAACAACCCAGAAAAGAAGCCAGCACATGTCATACGCGAAGGCGTAGGCTCAACCCGAAACGGTAAAACACTCACCAAGACTGCAAACAGCACCAACAAACCAATCCAAAGCGTGAGAGTTTGTGTAGATACAAAAAAGAGTAGCAAGCCACCAGCAATTGATCCCGGCACTCGCCCAATCAACGCCATCTTTAAGCCGCCGATTTCAACACTACTGCGGTGCTTCATCGCATTCATCAACGAAATAAATAACGCGACTAAACAGATTGGCGCAGGAACATATTCTGGCGCCCAAAGAATCAGTAAAGGTGCGGCAACAATAGCCAAGCCAAAACCGATTGCGGTCTGGACATAAGAGCCAAGAAATATCAAACCTATTGCAAGGAAGTTTATCGAATCGAATTCCATTTAGATTATTCTTATATTTGAAAAATAAACACAAAAACCAAAGCACATTCACATGGTGAATACCTCAGGCATACTGCGATATGAATTCCGCGTAGCATTCATCAAAGTGAATAAAAAGACAATCCATTTGTGCGGTTCGCCCTCATTTGCATTTTGTATTTCATTCCGCTTATGTACATGTTTGCTTACATCGAAGAGGATTCATGCTCGCCTGTTCACGCAGCATTTCTTCAGCGGAATTAATGACCTCTTAAAATCTAGCAGAATTAAACCCGTGAATTCTCCATTGCATTTAATGGATTAAGTCAATTAGTGCGGCGTCGGTATAGCACTTTACAACTCACCTCTTTATACTACTGATCGATTTATCATTACCGTACTTATTTACACAATAAACAAGTGTACGGTCAGTGTTTTTCTACCTTTAACTTGCTGTGAAAATAATATGAAAAAACAAACGGGATTTACTCTAATAGAGTTAGTCGTAGTTATTGTCGTGCTCGGTATTCTTGCTGTCACTGCCGCGCCACGCTTTTTAAACCTTCAAAGCGATGCACGTGAAGCACGTTTGGAAGGAATGAAAGGCGCTATTGCGTCAGCATTAGGCGTGGGTTATGGGAAAATGGCGATTGCGGGATTGGAAAGCAAGCCTTACGTTTCAAACTTCGTAGACAGTGCTTTAATGGCAGATTTACCATTTGACGGCTGTAATATTGGTGGTTCAAAGCGCTGTGTTTTTTTATATGGATATCCTGATTCTGATAGCGAATCGATGAAGTTACTCGTGCAAGGACTGAACGAAGAAGACTCGGATTGGAAAACATTTCATCACCCGGCTGGTTCAACAACTCGCGAAATGGTCATTGCTGCAGCCGACGAAAAAAGAGCTAGCCTTACACAATGCGGAATTTTATATGGGCCACCGCAGACTCCAAACGAGAGTTACACCTTAGATATTCTTCCCTGCCCTCAATAAAAATAAGGCTGCCAATCGGCAGCCTTATTTGTTTCATCTGATCGGTTTTTTACGCAAAGTTAAACACGTATTTATCCATCATATTCACCATGCGGCCAATCTCTGGCTTGGTAATCGTATCATTTGCGCCAAGAGATAGTGCTTTCGCTCGGTTATCCTCACTCATCAATGACGAGAACATAATGATCGGCATTTCATGAAACGCTTCGGTATCGCGTAGTCTCTTCACTAAGTGCATACCATCCATTCGAGGCATTTCTACGTCCGTAACCACCGCATCTAATAGCTCTTTAACTGGCAAGTTTTCTTCTTTCGCAACCTCGATCAAGCTCATCAACTTCTCATGCGCCTCACCACCGTCTTTACATGTGATCACATTGTAGCCTGAAGAAGCTAATGTATCTTGGATCAAAGAGCGAATAAATGCTGAGTCATCCACCACCATGATCGTTTTAGCATTACGCTTACCGACCATTCTCTGGTTGAGATCCACCGACTTGTCCCCTTTCACATCGTACTTTTCCATACTCAGTTCTGGGTTGATGTCTGCGATGATTTTTTCAAAGTCGAGAATCATGATCAGGTTGCCTTCTTTACGGACAACGGCCACTACACAGTCTTGTTCGCCCGCTTCCAAAAACTGACTTGGTGATTCCACATCATTCCAAGAGATACGATGAATACGCGAAATGCTGTCAATTAAGAAGCCATTGGTCATTTTGTTGAAATCCGTAACGATTACAAACTTGCGCTCCAGATCTTGTCGTGTTGGCACACCTAACCAACCAGCTAAATCCACTAAAGGCGTCAGTACATCTCTGGATGAGAACACACCAATCATATGAGGTTGTGCGTTTGGATAATCGGTTGTTTCTGGCACGCGAATCACTTCTCGTACTTTCGCAACGTTAATGCCGTAATAACAAGTTTTTGTGCTGCCATCTGGCAATGTTTTTTCTAAATGAAACTCGATGATTTCAAGCTCATTGGTACCACTTTCTGTCAAAATGGTGCTGGTTACGTTACTCATAAAGCCAATTATCCAACCAAAAATACGCATCAGAAAAAGTTTGATGCAAACGCCATGAGAAGCCATTCTCTGGCTAAAAATCCAAAAGTCCTTTTTAGTCGTTACAACAAAATTTGTAAACCATCAAAAGGACGGCTAACGCACATTTCCATACCAAACCATGTAAAATTGTCTCATTTTTGAACACGACATTATGAGTGGCCAAAGTGCGAATTAACACCTCCACTTTTAGCGACCGAGTCAATGAAAAGTTTAGAAATAATTTGAAGTGATGTTCAGCGTCAATAGCCAAACCTATCCAACAGATATCAGTGCAAAGTTGGCTACTGTGCTCATGCCTGGTGTAGAACAAGCTCTCTTCAAGTGGCATGGTATAAAACTGCGCTTGTGAACACACGAGTTTAAATCGAAGCGCTAGAGGCATCGCAAGAAAATCTGAAGGCATAGAACACTGAAAGAACACTTTCAGTTTGTTAGTTTTCTGTCAGCGTAAGTTTTAAGCAATCATCCTATCACTAGGTATTTCAATACCTGACATCGTTATTCCCATAATCAAGACACTGATTTTCACTTTTGGAAAGAGTCATTTTCCTTCCTCTTAGCAAGGTTTTTCCTACAATCCTATTCATCCAATTGCGCTGTCGCCTGACAGCACACTAGTTGATGTATTAGGTGAGGTTAACTTTGAATAATGTTCTTATTATCGACGCTCAACCATTGTATAGCGAAGCACTTGCTTCTCTAGTTGAATCTATAATCAACGCAGCTGAAGTGATTCAAACCACTGACAGTGCGGAAGTGATGGATCTTGTCCGAGGCCAAAAGATTGATTTGATTATTTTAGACGTAGTGCTTGGCGACCGCGATGGTATGCGTTTAGCCAAAAACATTTTAGCGACAGGATATCGTGGCCGACTGTTATTTGTTTCTTCACGTGACTACTCGAGTCTTTCTAAAGCAGCGTACGAAATGGGCGCAAATGGCTTCTTAAGCAAACATGAAACAAGAGAGACCATTATTGACGCAATTGTGAGTGTTTCACGCGGTTACTCAATGTTTAAGTCGACTCACACACCATCGTCGGGTAACGTAACACTTTCAAATCGCGAAGCCATGGTGTTCCATTATCTTGTACAAGGCTACTCAAATAAGAAGATTTCTGAACAACTTTCACTCAGCGCTAAAACAATCAGCACCTACAAAACGCGTATTCTGAAAAAGTACCATGCGGACACGTTGATTGAACTTCTGCATACTATTCCTCAGTCAGAAAACATTGAGTTTTGCCGCTAAGCGCTCATGTATTTTGCAATAGCACCGATTAACAACTGGTGCATTGCATCATGTCTTAAGCTTTGCTTCACCTGTACAACCACTTTTGGCCAGCCATCTGGGTAAAAATGCTCTGGCACTCTTATAAATTTATATCCATCAATTGGCGCCTGATATTCAAGTAATACGGTTGCGGCGCTTTTTTGCTTAATTAGCTTCAATACGCTGCTTACGTTGTCTAGAGCCGCAATACGGTTGATGACCATACCGTGGCTTTCCATTGCACGCTTAACGAGCTGCTCTTTCTCTTTCCAACCGATAATCTCTAACATGATAAAGGGAAGTTTGGCCGCTTCTTCCAGGGTGGTAATTCCCAGCTCTTCAGGGACAACTAACACAGCAGGCGCATAGCCGATGAACTTCTGATAAACAGATTTCGGAACATCCTCGTTGAAGTAATGTAATTGCGCATCCACTTTGCCTAGGATTATCTCTTCTATCGTATACTCTGTAATCGTTGCTATCGAAATGTGCGCCTTGGGAAACAGCGCCATTAAATCCATTGCAAGTAAATGCCCAAATGAGTATTGAGCGGTTTGCGGTAAACAAATGGTGATGTCTTTTTCGTAATTTTCCGGTTCAAACTCATCTCTAATTAGACAAGTTTCAAGCTTCTCGAGTGCATCGGAAATTTTAGGTAATTGACGTTTTAAATAGTCCGTCGGTTCCATGTGGTGAGGATGCCGAATAAACAATTCATCGTTTAGCTGGAGTCGCAATCGGGCAAGGTATTTGCTAATTGACGCTTCGCTCTTCCCCATCGCTTTCGCAACGGGCTTGAGCTGACGGTGCTTATCCAGTAAGACAAGTATTTTAAGTAAGTTTAAGTCGAGATCTTTGTTCACGTGCGACACCAGATGTAAGGTCGATAATAAATAGAGCAATCACTATTTGTTGACTGCTCTAATATAAAAGACCACTCATTCTGTTTGGTCAAATTAATCAAACAGTTATGTCATGGTTATGTTCCGTAACTTGGCATTTAGTCAATACCAGACCTGCTTAATGGGACTTTTGTCTGTGTTTTTTCATCTCATAGAGATCTTCATCTGCACGTACAATAACGTCCTGAAGCGTTTCGTGTAACTCATTCGCCGCGATACCAGTACTCACACTAACTTCGATATCCAAGGTCTTTAGTCGGTTATCTTTAACGACACTACGAAGCTTCTTCGCCAATATTGAAGATTGGCTGATACTGCAACCTGGCAGAATCGCAACAAACTCATCACCACCAGTTCGAACTAGATAATCACTATTTCGAAACACTTTAGACATAGCATCAGCAATAATCCCAATAACTTCGTCCCCTACATGGTGACCGTAATGGTCATTGATTCGCTTGATCCTATCGCCATCTATTGCAATGACGGAATATGGCGCGGTTTCCAAACGACGTTTGAATTCGCTATCTTGAAAGACTCTGCGGTTAAACAATCCCGTTAAATCATCTTTCGTCACGTTCGTCAGTGCCTTAGCGAGGCGAAGTTTGCTCTCTTTAGATTCATAAGCTTTGTTGTAATACGCTAAAGTTACGAAAAAGAAGATGATAAACAAGAACACGTAATCCAGTACAATTTTACTGAATGGGTACATGTAAACAATGAGATTGTTGTTGTCTGCGACATATGATTGGGTGTACGCGAATGATGGAAAGGGGTAGCCAGCGAAGTAAATCACCATTTGCTTGTTCCCATTCGCTATTTGAACATCCACCGCTTTCCCATCATTATAAAGCGGCGAGAGGTACAATTGTTCCGAGAACTCTCCCACTAACTCACCTTGAAAGTAAACCGGACTCATGATGCTTATCGCCATGTCATCGGAGTATGTCGTTTTAAATGGTAGGGAAAACAATACCCGGTCCGTTAGTTGCTCTTTCCACGCGGCTAACACACAAGAATAATTACTTTTACACCAATCAACATCAAATGTGGCTTTCACTCCCTCTAACGCTTCAATCGGTCTCTCTAAGATGAGTTTGTTTCCAGTATAAGAACGAAAATACATAACGGCATTTTGTCGATTGAACGCATTTGATAAATACGCTTCAGCCTGATGAAGCGATTTCCGTGCAACAGCTTCAACGTAATTAAGTTTTTCATAAGGTGACAGGGAGTAAATAGCATCTTGAAAGCTCAGCTCTGTTTGCGCTTCTACTTCACTCACGCTCATGCCTTTGTATTGCTCGAGCTGCGCTTCCGTCAATAGCCCCATGAGAATTACTTTTTGTTTTATTTTGGCTAAATTATTCGCGTAAGTGTTGAACTGCTTTACTTCATAAGAAATTAACACAGCACCAATCATTGTGACAGAAGTGACGAATAGTAATGTTGCGATGAAAAGAGACAACGCGATACTTTTAAGTGTCATGATGCGGTCTTACGCCCCCGCCACTCTTGTTAGCTCAACAATGTTCTTTACGTTAAATTTATCCAATAGACGGCGTTTGTATGTGCTGACTGTTTTATCACTTATTGATAGCACTGAAGCGATTTCTCTATTGGACTTTCCTTGTAGTAAATACTTCATTACTGCACTTTCTCTGCTTGAAAGTTGTGGCATTTCTCGAACGCTGTTAACAACTTGCTTAAATTTGAAGAAGGTATACCCCTTCTCTACCGCTTCTATCGCGTCTTTAAGAATGTCGTGATTTTCCGATTTACACACATAGCCATCAGCGCCAGAACGAAAAGCCATTTGGCTGTACATTTGGCTAGTTTCAGCGGAGAAGAAAATGACTTTGCCTTCATAACCATGGGATTTGATACGTTTGTAGAAATCAAACCCATCGCAATCTGCCAAGTTCACATCTAAGATCAACAGTTGAATTTCTTCCTTTTTCAATATTTGTAATGCCATCTTCGCTGATGTTGCAGTAAATACCCCATTTGTTTTCCCTAACTCTTCCAACAACGACTTGATTGCAACACAAACGAGAGGATGATCGTCAAAGATCAAGTAATTCAATTTATTCATATCTTTCATTTAGTATGGTTATGGCTTCTAGTGGCATGGGTTTATCAATGTAGAAGCCTTGGCAAAGATCAATGCCATACTCACGTATCGCTTGCAGTGTGACTTCGTCTTCAATACCTTCCGCGACCAGTCGTATATTCAAACTTTTCGCTAACGCGCAAATAGCAACAACGATGTTGCGTTTTTTGATGTCGCATTCGACACCTTGTACAAACGAACGATCGATTTTTAACTCGTTGAATGGCAGTTGAGCCAGTTTTTCAAACGTTGATGAACCCGTGCCAAAATCATCTATTGAGACAGTGACACCGTTCATCCTCAACTTGAGTAAATTCTTGTACAGGGACGCGCTAGTCTGAAATGTATCTCGCTCTGTAATTTCAATGGTGATTTGTGATGGGTCAATCTCGCTCTCTAAACATTGCTGTAAAAAGTAATGAGAGAACGCCGTATCTTCTAAATTTTCATGGTCTACATTGATGGATACGTTTTGCGTCAATCCTCGGTGTTTCATGTCATAGATAACATTACTCAATACAGCTTGAAACAACTCTCCTGAAAGGCGGCAACGCTCTACAATTGGCAAAAAATAATGAGGTGCTAACACACCATAAATGGGGTGATTCCAACGCGCGAGCGCTTCATACCCAAGCACTTTCCCACTTTGCACATCGACTAAAGGCTGGTAATAATTTTTCACGCGCCCTTCAGCCAGAGCAAACAGGAATTCTTGATCTTCCACTTCAATAGGTTGAGCAAAGCTGACTTGTTTCGCTTTTTCATCTTTTATTTTACGTAACAAATCAACGACTTCATTTTCATCGTATGGCTTGGGTAGCTTCCCTAATACTTCAAAGCTAAATCCCTCGCACATGGCTCTTACCGCAGAAATAATGGTCAATTCCATTGCACTGACCAGTACAACTTGCCCCTGGTACTGGACTTCATCGAGCATTTCCATCATATCGATGCCGTCTTTTCCGGGCATTTGGATATCACAAAAAATTACGTCAAAATGTTGTTCCTGCACACTCTGAATAGCAGCATCCACACAGTTAAAGGGGATGACTTGCGCGCAATAGCGATCCAATATTTGCGTAAGTATTGTGGTTTGTAGCGGATGGTCATCAATCACCATCACATTAAATTGTGTATTCATTTGTCTCTACCCAATAGTTTATGTTTTCGATCTCCTGCTCGATTCGTAAAATTAGCTCCACTGTTCGCCTGTCAAACTCCGCAGCAGTAACTCGTTCTGCCTCAATGCAAAGCTCAGTCAGCATGCTTACCCCTATCGCCCCAACCGCTCCTTTGATGCCATGAATGACCCGTTTTTTGTCTCGCTCAGTCGATGCGGCGTTTAAGTTTTTTATATCTGTAGACATTGATTGACTAAACACGCGCGCAATCTCTTTTGCGTCCTGTGCTTTGAACCGTTTAATCCAGCCGGGCAGCCTACCCCTCTCTTTTTCGCCAATAAATGGAATCAAAACGGTTTTTAATTGATTAAGGTCATAGGGCTTGTAGAGCACATCATCAATGCCGATATCCTGTGTGCGCTCAATGGCAAGACGAGCATCTTCTGCTGTCACACCGATGATTGGAATTGCTTTAAATTCGGAGTTTTTCACGTGCCTAACAAGCTCATAGCCATCCATTTCTGGCATATGAAAATCGGTCAGCAGCAACACAACGTTTTCATCTTGGTTGATGTATTCCCATGCTTCGCGGCCGTTATTCACAATGACAGGTTCGATTCCAAGTTCATGAAGCTGCATTGCTATCACACTTTGGTTAATGGGATTATCTTCTGCGACCAGTACCGTGCCGAGAACCCAAGAAACCACTTCTTGATTTACGTCACTAAGCTTGGTTTCTTGCTGCGTTTGGCTGAGCAAATTGAACAATGTATCTGGATATTGAATCTCTCTTAGCGTAAGACTGCCAAGTACCCTTTGTTCGTCACGCAGCATTAGGCCATTAAAACTGGCATCGCTGTCGTGTATAGGGTGAAGGTTCGCCACCATTGTTTTTAACGTCGCTGGACGCATTTTCCACGCATCACACCACTGGCGAATATTAAGTGGTAAGCTCTCGCTATACGTCCAGTTCAAACAAACGTCTGGCTCAGAGTCGCAATGCTCAATTGGCAGTTTGACGGTAATCGTCGTGCCCAAGCCAAATTGTGAATCGATGCAGAGCACGCCGCCCATGCAGTCGATCAATCGGTCAACAATGCTCAGCCCCAATCCAGTACCGCCATATTTACGCGTAATAGTGTCATCCGCTTGAACAAAAGGATTGAGAATGCCTTCGAGTTGGTCATCCGTCATGCCGATACCTGAATCCGCCACTTTCAAAATAAGCTGCTTTTCATGAAGAATGACACTGATTCCAACCTCGCCTTCCGCAGTGAATTTCACCGCATTGGAGAGCAGATTGGTGGTAATTTGCACCAATCGCAGCGCGTCGATTTCAATGAAAGCATTCGAAAATGGTTTGATTGTCACTTTGTAATCCAAACCTTTCGCGAGCGCTCGTGGTTCAAAGCTTCGAAACACATCGCACAAGGTTTTAAGCAAGTCGGTCTTAGCTGGGGCGACGGTTAAGTGCCCTGCTTCTAACTTTGAATAATCCAGTACTTCGTCTACTAGCGTATTCAAATGATTGAGCGAGCGTATGGCTTGGGCAATTAACTCGCGATTTGAATCTGCCGTCACTTGGTGATTTAGCAGATCGAGGATGCCGTGTGCTGCCGACAATGGCGTTCTTAATTCGTGACTCATGGTTGCCAAAAAGTTTTCGCGCGCACGTACCGCGGTTTGCGCTTCTTTTTGCGCATCGATTAACGCCTGCTCACGTTCTTTTTGCTGGGTAATATCTTGAATAACCGTCAGTACAAACTTGTTCTTACCGCTAGGAGAAGCGATGACTTTGCGTTCTCGATATACATGTTTAATATCAAGTTCACAGCCCGACGAGGCAACCTCTTCTGAAACACGCTTTCCAGCAATAACAGTGGTCAGTTCATCAAAATTATTCACCAGAGGAGCGTGCGTAGAATCACTTTTCAACTTACATTGTTGGCACTGTTTACTGTTGTAGTTGGCACAATTGCTCATCTCCATATGGTTATTTTCACTATGGATAAAAACCAAGCTATTGATCTCTTTGATGATGTCCATCAGCCATTGCTTTTGCGCTTCCTCATTGTCAGCATTAAATTCGGCTAACCTCACTTTAAGTCGCATGTCAGATAAGGTGAAATACGCCGCAATTAACATGAGACAGAATATGAATGAACCAGCAACAACAAATGTAGCGATCTGCTCCGCGTCATAGCCATAAGTCAGTTTGAAGCTTCGGTGAGAACGCTGCAGTTTTTCGATCTCGTTAGAATCAATGGTTTCGATGATGCTGTTCAACATGTGTTGCAGTTGTGTATTGTGGTTTGCAACCGCAAATGCATTAGAGAACGTCAAAACGTCCTCCGCATTGATCACCAAGCCATCGACTTGATCTTGTGCAATCATGTTGTGAACGATGTCGTCAGGAATGTAAGCCACATCCAAAACGCCCGATTTCAAATCGGTAAGCAGCTTTTTCAAATCATCATAATGATCAACTTGGCCTTGCTGCCAAGTGCCCAAATGAACTAACCCTTGCTTTTTCAAAGTGAGCAGAATACCCGCTTCTTTCAATGCAGATTTATCTCGCTTGCTCTGCTCCGCTTGGATAGCCACGTAATTACTGTGCATGAATGGTTTAGTGAACAACCAATCTGACTTAGGTAGCTCACCCACATAAGAAACGGGGACTATATCGGCATCAAATGCCGTTAATCCATTAGAAAGGCTCGACGTCGGTTTCACATACTTAAAGCTCAAGCCAGTACGAGACTGCAATAAGTCGATGAAGTCTGGAAAGAAACCGTCTAGCTCGCCCGTTTGCGAATCTCGGTAGAGAAACGGATAAGCTTCGTCACTGCTGCTGTAAGTTATCACTAGTTTGTTTTGATGATTACGTCGGTAATCTACCAATAACTTATCACTGATATGGTAAGGATTTTTCGAGGCGACGGAGCGAATATTTTTTCCATTTTGCTCCCACTGAAGGATTTTGTTGATGTCATCGATCAGACTCTGTTTGTCCAACGAAGCGATAAAACTCACCTCTTCGTTTTTCAACCAACTGGGAATATCGACAACCCCTTTTACAATGTCATTCAAATCCAAATATTGGGTAATACCAACATAAGTGTAAATCAGCGCGTTCGCTTTACCTCGCTTAACTTCATTAAACGCCTCTAAACGTGTTTTAACGTAATGTATCTTATCGATACCGCGTTCAGTGAGGTTGTCACAATATACACTGCCCTCAACACACACCCATTTAAGATCACGCGCATCACTATCTCGGTAAGTGGCATTCCGATACCAAACAGCGATAGTGCTCGAAAAAAAAGGCATCGAAAACAAGAAACGCTTTTCTCTTGCTGCTGTTTTACTAAATCCAACCGCACCATCAATCCTCTTGCTTTCGACATCCGCAAGTAAAGACGGAATATGCTTGTAAGTCCGAAGTTCTAACTCATAATCCAAAGCTTTAGTAATGTTAGACAAATACTCAAGACTAATTCCGTACGAAGGACCAACGCTACCGTCAAACGAGTCTTTAGCTTCGTCTTGCGCAATAACACCAACGATGACCTTCGGTTTAGGACTCTGTTTGGCAGTTGAGCAAAAAGAACTCGCTAAAAAAATTAAGGCGACGGACGATACCGTAATACTTCTAAGAATACTGAGCATGACTGCTTCCTCTGAATGGAAGCTCAGACTAGTTTTTGTCAGATAAAAGTCAAACTTCGCTCAATAGCGAAATAAAAATAAAGCTTTGATATAAAACCAAAAAACCAAAATTCGTCAGAACAATCTGACAACACAATCCACCTTTGACTACACAGTGTTTGCGTTCGGTCTCTCACCCAGACGGATATTCACTGCGAGTCGGTATACATAAGGGATGTGTGCTTTTAGGTTTGCACGCCATAGCTTTTTACTTTCATCTTGAATGATTCATCATCATTCCATGATAAACTGGCGTATTAACATGAAAGAAAGCTCAACTCCGCGGTTTCGAGCAGCTTGAAGTAAACACAGTTTTAGAAAATGCGTTCTAGTATTGTGTCACTCAAGATTCACATTGCTACTTTTACAACCGCTGGAGCATTAGAAAAATTAAGGTATTAAATTCAAATGGTTAATAACTCAATCCAGTGGTTTCCTGGCCACATGCACAAAGCACGTAAAGAGATCGAAGAAGCAATCCCTCAAGTGGATGTGATCATCGAAGTACTGGATGCTCGTATTCCTTTCAGTAGTGAAAACCCTTTGATTTCTCAAATCCGTGGTGACAAACCTGTCGTTAAAGTTTTGAACAAACGTGATTTGGCCGATCCAGAATTAACTCAACTGTGGATTGAGCACTTGGAGCAAGAGCAACATGTAAAAGCAATGGCGATCACGACTTCTGAACCACAAGAAGTGCATCGAATCATGGAGCTTTGCCGCAAACTTGCCCCACACCGAGAAGAAATTGGTAAAAACATTCGCACCATGATCATGGGCATCCCAAACGTTGGAAAGTCGACGATCATTAACACCCTCGCAGGTCGAACAATCGCTGTAACAGGTAACCAACCCGCGGTTACACGTCGTCAACAACGTATCAACCTGCAAAATGGCATCGTATTATCTGATACTCCAGGGATTTTATGGCCAAAAGTGGAAAATCCACACAGTGGCTTCCGCCTTGCGGCTACTGGCGCGGTAAAAGATACAGCGATGGAATATGACGAAGTCGCATTCTATACCATTGAATACCTAGCAGCTCATTATGCAGACAAGCTTAAAGAGCGTTATCAAATTGAAGAGCTTCCAGAATCAGATATCGAGATCATGGAAGAAATTGGTCGCCGCCGCGGTGCACTACGTGCTGGTGGACGTGTTGACTTACACAAAGTATCAGAGATCTTATTGCACGAACTTCGCCAAGGCACTTTGGGCCAAATTACATTAGAACGCCCAGAAATGATCACTCAAGAGCTGATTGAAGTCGAGATTGAAACCGCCCGTAAAGAAGAAGAGAAAGCGAAGCGTAAAGAAGAGCGTCGTAAGCGCTATTTACGTAATAAGCGATAAGCTTGTCTCTTATCTACTCATGTTTCAAGGCGCGATTTTCGCGCCTTTTTTGTTATCTAATGCGCCCATTTTTTTCACTTTTCAAACTTTATATTCCTCATCCAAAATCCCAGATATGAAGCACGAAAAAACACCGAAAAATCGCCGTATAAACTTTAAGCACAAACTAGTTTAGACCCCGGGCCCCTATAGAGTTACAGCCACCATCCAACCCTCAAATGTCGAGTTTGCAAGGGTCTGCAAACTTATGCAACCTGGTTAGTGACACTCTCCCCAAAATCCGCAATATGAATAAGTGTCAGCGCTGGCGTTTTTCCATATGAAGAAGAGATTTATTATGAGTGAAACTATACAAAGCAAACCACTTCCCTCCTTTATCGAGGAACGCCTAGATTTTTATATTCAAGATCTAATCGAACCAAATGAGAACAAAAAACACCTTGTTCTTGGTAAACGCCCACCGTGTAATGCCGTTGTCCTGCAAAGCAATGATTACCTTGCACTGTCTCATAATAAGGAGATTCAAAACGCGCATCGTGATGCGATTTCCCAGCACGATGACAACGTCGTGATGTCCGCGATTTTCTTACAAGACGATGAATCGAAACCTGCATTTGAAACGCAACTAGCCAGTTTCGTTGGTATGCCTAGTTGTCTACTTTCTCAATCTGGTTGGGCTGCGAATGTCGGTTTATTGCAGACTATTTGTGCACCGAACATACCTGTGTACATTGATTTCTTTGCACATATGTCTTTGTGGGAAGGCGCACGTATTGCCGGAGCACAAATTCATCCGTTCATGCATAACAACACCAGTCACCTAAGAAAACAAATTTCACGTCACGGTTCAGGGATCATTGTTGTGGATTCGGTTTACAGCACTATCGGGACCATCGCTCCTCTACGTGATATCTACGAAATAGCACAGGAGTTTGACTGCGGCCTGGTTGTAGATGAATCACACTCTTTAGGTACACACGGTCCACAAGGTGCGGGGGTACTGCAGGGTCTTGGCTTAACTCATAAGGTAGATTTTATTACCGTTAGTCTTGCCAAGACATTTGCTTATCGTGCTGGCGCGATTTTAGGCCCAGAAAAACTGGCGAAGACGCTTCCGTTTGTGGCGTACCCTGCAATATTTAGTTCTACCGTATTACCGCAAGAGATCATTCGGCTAGAGAAAACACTGGACGTCATAAGAAAATCAGATGATAAGCGAGATATTCTGTTTGAAAGAGCCAAGTCTTTAGCCGTTGGTTTAAAACGCATTGGATTTACTATTCGCAGTGAATCACAAATTATCGCATTAGAATGCGGCAACGAGAGAAACACTGAGCGAGTCCGCGATTTTCTCGAAGAGCGAAATGTTTACGGCGCAGTGTTTTGCCGCCCTGCAACTGGAAGGAACAAAAACATCATCCGTTTTTCAGTCAATGCCGACATGACAGCTGCTGAAGTTGATCATGTACTCACTGTCTGCCAACAAGCATTTGCACACCCTGACTTAGAGTTTGTGTAAGTTAGTGTGTAGATAAAACTAAAGAGCTCAACAGTTTTGCTGAGCTCTTTATTCGTGTTATTCGTTGTGAGCAACTCGCCTCAAGAAAACAAGTCGCGAATGATTAGATCCAGTTTGCGATTTTATCGAACAAGCGATTTTTATCCGCCGGTTTTACGATGAAGTCAGACATACCCGAAGACCCAATTTTGTCCAACGTGACAGGTGAACTATCCCCTGTATGTGCAATAATAGGTACCGACGCATAGTTTTTATCCGAGCTTCTAATTCGCCTAGACGCTTCTACACCATCCATAATTGGCATTTCGATATCCATCAGAATGAGATCAACATCTTCTTGCTCTAGTGTATCCAGAGCCTGCTGCCCGTCTTCTTTCTGAATAACTTCAAAGCCTTGCTTTTCAAGTAACATTGCCGTGAATTTACGCAAAGATTCATTATCATCCACGACCATAATTGTGCGCTTATTTGAATTATCTAACGTCACCGAGGCCGTTGGTGTCGATACATAGCTTGAATCATATAAGAGACGCTCAATAGTTGGTTTAGTATTCAATAACCAGGCTTGCGTTTCGATCCAAATAGGTTCATATGCAGCCTTACGTGCTCTCTGAGTCGGATGATGCTCAAAAAGATAAACGATGCGTGCTTCAGTGAAAGACAAGAGAGATTCTAATCTATCCAATTGGTTTGCTCTTGGATCTAAGCTCTCAAGATCGATAAAAATCAGATCGAATTCGAACTCGTACTCTTTCTTTTTGAGTACTTGGTTGGCATCTAAAATCGTCGAGTCAAAGCCCATAAAACGGCTAATATCTGTTACTTTAGACACCAAGATATCTTGGCTAGTCACCGTTAGAATGGTTTTGAGTTTAGTCAGATCGTTTTTGATTTCATTAACGGTATCAGATGTCGTTAGTGGGAAAGTTAATGTAAATTGAGACCACTCCCCTAACTGAGATTGACACTCAATGTTCCCCCCAAATGAACGCATGACTTTTTTACAAAACGGTAAGCCCAAACCATAACTTCCTGATTTGCCAGTGGTGTAAAAGTCTTGAAAGATATTGCGTAGAACATCAGGAGCAATGCCAGCACCATTATCGGTTACAACAATTTGATTAAAGCGTTCTGAACTTATCATGGATACATGTATGTGAAAATCTTCAGATTTACGGTGATGGAAGGCATTCTTGAAGAGGTTATACATAACGTATTTAAGTAACGTATCACTACCTAGAAACTCAAACTCACTTCTCGCATCCAGCGATATGGCAAATCGATCAGTGGCACGTTTATAACTGAAGCTTTCAATTGCCTGTTCAACGACCGAGTGAGCTGAATATTTTTTGAAGCTAGAACGAGAAACTCGATTTTCATCAATCGAAGTCAGCAATAAATCGATGGTTTCATTACCCGATTGGATAATGTTCATTGCATCCTGAGTCACTTCACGTAATAAGGTGACATCTTCTACACTCATGACGTACTGCTCTTTTCCTGCCTCTTTCATGTTGGGCAAGATCGACTGGATAACATCTATTGAAGTGCAAAGCCCACTCAACGGGTTACGCATTTCATGTGCAATCCCTGCCCCGAATGATTTTGCCAGCGAGACTTTCGCTTCATGTTCAACTTGGTTACGAAAATAGAACAAATTACCGAAGACATAAATAAACAGAAAGATTGGCACATGAGTCCAATCCATGGTCAAGTCAAGATGGAACCCTTTTGCAACCCAAGCGAAGAATGTTGCTAAACCTATCCCAGCAAAGGTTTGAGCAAACATGACCCTAGTAACATGAACCAGTAAAATGTGTAAGAAAATTGCAGACATAAACGACATAACCCATACATTGGACCAGTCATTCATCAGTAACATATAAAAAAAGAAAAACGGTAAGCACAGCGTTATCGTCACTTGGTAGTAAATAGGAACATAATCTCTCCAAGTCGATGATAAGCGGTTTCTAAAAATGATGCCGAAAAACAATAACGAGCAAAACAATCTAAGAGGTAAATTTTCATAAGCCTGTGGAAAGGCAAACTCCCAGACAAAGTAGTACAGCGGAAAGCCAAGAAACCCCATCCAGCCAACGAGAGTTAGGTTTGGTTCTGCATATTGATAAACCTTACGTATCGAGTCCATATAATCTGTTTTGCTTACTCCGCCTGACGCACAACAATGTGATTTTGATTCACTTTTATCATTTTATTATTAACTAATTATATATTAATCATCATTTATAAGCAGCGCGAAATGACGTAAACAGCTCGCAATACTTATCTTTAGTTTCAATCTTTTAAGACAGCTGCACTTGATTTACAACCAAATAAACAAAGTTGCATATAGTTTAGTGTAATTTTGCGATAATCGCTCTGTATCCAATTGGATGTTAATCTCATTTTGTGCAAGAAACTTAAGTCGCGCCTTTGGCACGACTTTCCAACGATTCAAAAACAGTACTCACCGCATATAGCGTGGTGAAGAACAATTGGCTTGGGATGTGTTATGAATTCTGTCCAGATAAAAAATGTCATTTTTGATGTAGGTAATGTATTGGTACGCTGGTCTCCAGTAGAAATCGTTCGCTTAACATTTGGTGGTTCCGTAGAGTCAGAGAAAATGGCTCAGATGCTATTTTCATCACAAATCTGGAAAGATTTAAATAAAGGGACGATCTCCGAAAGGGAAGCAAAACAGCGTTATCAACGTGAACACCAAGTAACGACGGAAGAAATGGGCCGCTTCTTTTATTATGTAAAACACACTCAAATATTACTTTACGGCAGTATAGAGCTGTTAAAACGAGTAAAAAGAGCCGGATATGGCGTATATGCGCTCACAGACAACATCAACGAAATTGTGGAACACCTTCGTACTACTTATGAGTTTTGGCCACTGTTTGATGGAGCAATCATCTCTTCTGAAGTTCAATTACTAAAACCACAAGCGGAGATCTACCAAACTCTACTTTCAAAGTATCAGCTTAACCCCGAAGAGACAGTATTTCTTGATGACATGCCTTACAATGTTGAAGGTGCCCGAGCAGTTGGCATGGCTGCTATTCAGTTTGAAAATGCTCAGCAATGTGAGCTCGAACTAAAAGCCATGGGGGTTAACTTCTAGAAAGCTTTTAATAAAAACATAACGTTAGGGTGCATAAACAAAAAAGAGCAGTGTTGAGACTGCTCTTATCTAATGTTTTAGAACGCTAGGTTAGGAGTAAATCACGTTTTCCTCAATCCCACTAACTAATGACTGGGCGTTCTTCCAACGGAATACTTTTTCTAACACCTCTTTGCCATCAGGTGCGCGCCAAGTTCGCTCTTGATCCTCTTGTCCACAAATGTGGCGATAGAATTCAATCGCAGAAATGTTTTGCGACACAACTTCTAAATAAAGACCTGTGTCTTTAAAGTACTGCTGTTGCCATTCTGCGACAGCAAGTAATAGCTGCTTACCAATACCACGACCACGGTAACTGTCATCAACATGCAATGCGTCAATAAAGGTTCCACGCTCGAAATCATGGTTGCCGAACACACAAACAAAGCCAAGTAGCAAACCTCCCTCCTCCGCCAAGACAATGTGCTGATTGAATGGTGGGTTGGTCAAACGGGTTTGCCAAATCAGTAGTTTGTCGTCAATCGCTTCTTTCTCAAGATAGTTATCACTAAGAATGCCACGGTAATGACGCTTCCAGCTATCCGCATGAAGATGCGCAATGCGCTCGTAGTCCTTATATTCCGCTAATCGTAAATCCATTACGTATTCCTATTTTCTTACATTTTTGCTTCTTTATAGAGTCTCGGTATATTCCACCTTTATAACACTTGTTTCTTGGCAGATTTTATACACCTTAAGCCAGAGCTCATTTTTTAATACTACTCATTATTCAATTAAAAGCAAAATATCCCATCAAGTTCCTTAATCTACACCCAAAGGAATAGTCACATTTGTCTAACTTTAATTTGACTTACATGTGTACGCTGATATTCTGGCGAACAGTTGTTAGCTCAAAGTTAGGGATACACCTGTGACTCAAAACAAACCACCTGTTATCTGGTTGAATACATTGATATTTTCTGCCAGTTTTGTTCTGACTTTTATTGTAATGCCTTGGTATGCATATCATTTTGGACTGGGTTGGGAACATCTAATTTGGGGAGTGATTGCATTTAGTTTTACTAACCTTTCTATTACAGCAGGCTATCATCGTCTCTGGAGCCACAAAACGTACGAAGCTCATCCTATTTTGCGCGCCATTTTTGCGATTGGAGGAGCATTTTCTTTGCAAAATAGTGCATTACATTGGTCTTCTGATCATCGTGTGCATCACAAACATGTCGACAATAACGATAAAGATCCGTACTCAGCCAAGCGGGGTTTTTGGTATTCTCACATTGGGTGGATGTTACGTGATTACAATAAATCAAAGGAAAACGAATATACAAACTGCCGTGACCTAAAGCGCGACAAAATCGTCATGTGGCAGCATAAGTATTATGTTCCACTTGCCCTACTGACTAATATTGGTTTCCCAGTCATGCTCGGACTGATCTACGGTGATATCTGGGGGATGTTATTGGTCGTTGGTGCGGCTCGACTCTTTATGAGTCACCATACGACTTTTTTCATTAACTCCCTCGCACATATTTGGGGTAAGCAAACTTTCACAGACAAAAACACTGCTCGCGATAATGGTGTACTCGCCTTTTTCACATTTGGAGAGGGTTACCATAATTTCCATCATATTTTCGAGAATGACTATCGCAATGGCGTGTATTGGTGGCATTACGACCCAACGAAGTGGTTGATAAAGTCATGTTCTTGGCTAGGACTCACATCTAAGTTGCGCACAACGCCTACATTTAGAATTGAAAAGGCCCGTGCGAGTCAACTTTTGAAGAAAGCAAGAGAAAAGCTAGAATCGAAACCGAACACGCAAACAATCCTCGATCAGCTACAGCACGAGTTTGATACTCTAGTTCATCACATGCAGGAATACTACGAGATGCGCAAAGAAGTACTCGGTGCCAAAACTGCCAGTGTGGTAAAGAAATACGAATGTTCTGTAACGAAAATGAAGTACCAGCAAATTAAAGCAGAGTTCGAACGGCAGCAACGTAGTTGGAACCTTATGGTTCGTCGATACGCATAGTTTATCCTCATTCTTACGATTACTTAGCTTCGCTTCGGCGAAGCTTTTTTGTTGTGAAGAGTGTTTTCCAATAATTGCTTACTGAGTAAAGTCTTTTTCCTATTGTGAATCAATTCACTCTTTATTCATTCACTTTCCTAGTCATATTTTCCTTCCTATAAATAGCTTCAAACCAGCACATAACACTTAGAAAACCAAATTCCAACAATACAATCTAACGAAATTATTTATTAAATTATTATTTGTCTCAGATCATGCAAGCCCCATATTTGTCTCGTGCCACAGCTAAGAATTCTGTAAATTCCTTGTCATAAACTGAAACAGTTTCTTTCTTTTTTACATAACATTCGGAGATCCCTATGTTAGAGCTCTTAATTGGCTTAGTGGTTACCATTGCGGTGGGTTACTTTATTGTCAAAGGCTATAAAGCTGCGGGCGTGTTACTGACAGCTGGTATTGCTTTACTTCTTATGACTGGCGTTTTGGGGCACGACGTGCTGCCGTCAAAAATCACCTCAACTGGTAACATGGTGACAGATGCGCTTGAATACGTGAAATACATGCTTCAATACCGCGGTGGCGGTCTTGGTATGCAAATCATGCTGCTTTGTGGTTTTGCGTCATACATGACTCATATCGGCGCGAACAACGTGGTAGTGAAACAGTTCTCTAAACCGCTTTCTGTCATCAAGTCTCCTTACGTCCTTTTGGTAGCGGCTTACATTGTGGCGTGTTTGATGTCTCTTGCGGTAAGTTCTGCAACAGGCCTTGGCGTACTATTAATGGCGACACTATTCCCAATGATGGTCGCGATGGGCATTTCTCGTCCAGCAGCCGTTGCAGTGTGTGCCTCTCCAGCGGCAATCATCCTTTCTCCTACTTCTGGTGATGTTGTTATCGCAGCAGAAAAGTCTGGTTTAGCGCTTGATGTGTTTGCGGTACAAACTGTGTTGCCTGTTTCTATTTGCGCAATCATCGTCATGGCAGCGGCAGCGTTCTTCTGGAACAAATACTTAGATAAGAAAGAAAATACACCAATGGAAAAAATTGATGTATCAGAGATCAAAGCTGACGCACCAGCGTTTTATGCAGCTCTTCCATTTCTACCTATCATCGGCGTTTTCCTATTCAACGGTCGTACCATTCCAGGACTTAGTCTAGACATCTACACTATTGTGGTTGGTTCGATTTTCCTTGGAGCTCTGATCCATTATGTTGTAAATAAGTTCGATGGTAAGAAATCACTAGAAGATTTAGATTCTTGTTACGCAGGCATGGCTGACGCGTTCAAAGGCGTTGTGATGCTTTTGGTTGCCGCAGGGGTTTTTGCACAAGGTCTGATGTCTATCGGAGCTATCGATAACCTACTTCATCTCGCAGATAATGCTGGTGCAGGCGGCGTTGCTTTAATGCTTATTCTAACTGCATTGACAGTTGCAGCAGCAATTGCAACGGGTTCGGGTAACGCGCCTTTTTATGCGTTCGTGGAGTTAGCACCATCTTTGGCTGCGAAAATGGGATTAAACCCTGCTTTCCTAATTATCCCGATGCTTCAAGCATCAAACCTAGGCCGTACTATCTCACCAGTATCTGGCGTAATCGTTGCGACATCAGGTATGGCAAACATCAGCCCGTTTGAGGTTGTAAAACGCACATCCGTTCCAGTTCTAGCAGGCCTTATCACGGTGATTATTGGTACTATGGTGCTTGTTCCAATGAGTGCCTAACGGTATTGCCACGATCAAACTAAAAGCAATATCCGAACAAAATTACGTTTAATTAAAAACGCCAGCAAATGTGCTGGCGTTTTTTTTATTCTAATGTGTTGATTTACGCTGACTTAAATCGGTCAGGAATCTTAGTGATGCTCTCTCTGTAGCTAAACCATAAGTAGGTAACGGCAAGCGAAAAGAATAAATATGAAAGTGCGAATACGATTGGAGACGTGATTAATTCCGCGGACATTCCCCACATCACACCGACTACGGTTATCGTCAACTTAGAAAGCATACCGCAAATGAGTAGGAATAAAGCAAGCTGTGGAAAGCGCGAGCTGCGAAATGCGAAGAAATAACAGCTACCTACCGCTAAAGAAGCAATAGATAAGCCCAACATAAATGAATGGATGTGGTCTGCTGATGCGATACCAGCGGATACCGAAGCCATGAGTAATAGGAACAGTTTCATAAGTCACCTCACAACAAATCTAAAAAGCATCCCTTCATAAATGAAAACTCATTTTTCACTATATTCTGCGCCTAAAATCAGCAATTACAAGTTACTTTTTTGCTCACTTAATGAACACAAAAGCTAATCAGCTTCAATTATTACAAAAGGTTAACAATTAAAAATTAAGAAACCCTTTGCATCTGATACTTACGACAGTCAGATGATAAATTCGCCATTTTTGTTACAGATGGTTAACATGGAAACATTTTGAAATTTTTTATTTGAAATGTGAACTGTGCACTCAACAGCGTAAAACCTCTCTGTCTTGACTCATCATTCGTTATTAGCGAACAAAAAATATCACTTTTTTACAACGTTCTTACTACATACAAAACCATGAATTCACATCCACTTTTAATGTTGCAAATTATTTTATCAGTAACCGTAAAAAGAGATTCCAATCACATATTTATTGGTTATAATCCGCGCTCATTGCGTTAAACGTTGAAAAACGCAAACTAATTTTGAGAAAAAACATCTTTAAACCAACCTTCTTTGCGGCATTGCCAATAAGAGGAAAAACTGAGAATAAAAATGAGCAAGATTGATAAAGCTATGCGCATCCTGTTAGCAGGGTTCTGTATCAACCTTTGTCTTGGCATCCTGTATGCTTGGAGTGTATTCAACAAGGCACTGGTAACTGAATCAGGCTGGAGTGCTGCAGAAGCTTCTGCACCTTACGCAACTGCAACCATCACTTTCTCTATCTGTCTTCTTATTGCAGGTATTCTTCAAGACCGCATGGGCCCTCGAATGATCCTTATCCTAGGTACTGTTCTTACAGGTCTGGGCATGATCGCGTCTGGCTTTGTTGACACTCCACTCATGCTGAACATTACATTCGGCGTGATCACAGGTGCAGGTATCGGTTTTGGTTACGCATGCCTATCACCTTCTGCGATGAAGTGGTTCCACGCTTCGAAGAAAGGTATGGTTAACGGCATTATTGCGGCAGGTTTTGGTCTAGCGGCTATTTACCTTGCGCCAGTAACTTCTGCGCTAATAGACAGCATGGGCATTCAAACTAGCTTTATGGTTCTTGGTGTTGGTATCCTAGCGATTGCGGTTCCTCTTGCAGCAACCATCAACAACCCACCAGCAGACTACACACCTGCGGAGCCTAAAGTAAAAGAAGGCCAAGCACCTAAAGCGGTGAAAAAGTCAGATGACTTAACTTGGAAAGCAATGTTGAAAACGCCACAGTTCTACTCTCTATGGATCATGTACGCGTTTGCAGCTTCTGTTGGTCTAATGATCATTGGTAACATCACGACAATCGCAAGCGTTCAAGCAAACTTGCCAAACGCGGTTTACCTAGCGTCTATTCTTGCTGTATTTAACTCTGGCGGTCGTGTTGCCGCGGGTATGCTTGCAGATAAAATCGGCGGTGTTCGTACGCTTCTACTTGCGTTCGTTCTACAAGGCGTAAACATGGTGCTGTTCGCGACGTTCGACTCTGAGTTTACACTGATCATCGGTACAGCAATCGCAGCGGTAGGTTACGGCACACTTCTAGCGGTATTCCCTACTCTAACGGCTGAGTTCTACGGTCTGAAAAACTACGGCACTAACTACGGCGTGCTTTACACAGCATGGGGTATTGGTGGTGCAATCGGCGCAGCGGTTGTTGGTTTCTCGATGACAAATGGCGACGGCTACACCTTGGCTTACACAATTTCTTCAGCAATGATGGCAGTATGTATCGTACTAGCGTTCATCACTAAGCCATTGTCTGAAGCGAAAGTAGCACAGCTAAAAAACGCATAATTGCGAATTGATTTGATAGCAAAAAGGCTTAACCTATGGGTTAAGCCTTTTTTGTTATCGGTCGTTTATGGAAAGCCCTATCGAACTTGCACCAGACTACTATCTAGAGAACTTCTTCAAGCTGACTCATCACGCAGTAACTTGGTACAGCGATTTACTGACCAAGGAAGAACACGCATGGCTTTGCTCGTTTGATTCTTTGAGCAAACACGCCCAGTGCCTTTTGGTGCGTTTATACAGCCGAAAGGGGTGTTGGTTTCGAAGCGATAAGCTGAGTTATCAAGAAATACCTTCTATCAATGAAGCACTGGTAGAATTGAGTCAGCATGAGTTTGTAGCCCTTTCCCCCCCTCTTTCTCATCAAGAGTTAGCGGCCAATTTACTGACCAAACCAGAAATCTCTGCGCTTTATCCCGAACTGCCGAAATCACTCAAGAAAGACGCCCTTGTCGAACGTTTGAGTAATGCGGAATTTGATCGTATAGAGAAGCTTGAGTTTACGATCGTCAAACTCAATTCAGCTCATATGATCGACGTGTTGCTCACTCTGTTTTTTGCCAACACCCATCAAGACTTAAGTCAGTTTGTGCTTGATGACTTAGGTTTGCATCAGTTCGAGCAATATCAATTGAGTAAAGTGCGCCGTTTCTTTGATTCACGTGAGCAAATAGACCGTTTAATTGAACTGAGCCAGTTGGCCAACCTGTACTGGCAATTTGACCGAAAAGACAAAGCCAATCTCGACTTATTAATTGAGGCAATGCCTCAGCCCGTTAAACACCGTTACGTAGATCGTAAACGCGAGCACATGTTGAATGACATAGCACGTGATTACGAACGGCTTAATGATCTAGAGACCGCCCTGTCTCTATTTGGCCAAACTCAACTCACACCGAGCCGAGAACGACGCGCACGTATCTATGACAAATTAAACCATGATGATTTATTTGGTGACATTGTCACAGATATGCTTAACTCACCGATCGATGTGTCTGAGCTCGAAGTTGCACAAAAACTTGAGCAACGGTTAAAACGAAAACAAGGCGAGAAAGTGCCAAGAGTGACGAAGCCAACCTGTACGGAATACCGCCTTGAACTGGATTTATCTCAACAGAGAGTCGAACTCGCCAGCAAAGCGTATTTTGAGTCCTTAGGCTGGACTGTATTTTACGCCGAAAATGCACTGCTTAATGCATTACTTGGTCTCACTTTTTGGGATGCGATTTTCGCTCCCATCGAAGGCGCATTCATCAATGCCTATCAACATCGTCCTCTGGATTTGTACCATTCTGATTTTGTTACCAAACGCCAAGCTTTGATAGATGCGACGTTTGATATGTTGGAAACGGGCAATACTTATACGTTGTTAACTAGATACGATGAGAAGTTTGGTATCAGCAATCCATTTGTGCATTGGAGCTTAATAAGTAAAGAGCTACTCGAAATGGCACTCGATACAATCCCAACTAACATGTTGATGGCGCTATTTAAAATACAATTGAGTGACCTAAAGCTTTACCGCAATGGGATGCCTGATCTGATTGCTTTTAAAGGAAACGAGTTCGAATGGATTGAAGTAAAAGGGCCAGGCGATAAACTCCAGGATAACCAATGGCGTTGGATCAAAGAGTTTACTCGCCTTAATGTCCCGTTTGCGGTGTGTTACGTCGCAGCAACTTAACTTACTCTATATAAAGAGCTTGGTGTTTGTTCACTCAAACCGCCCCTCGGTTATCGCCCCTTGCTCTTTTTTCTAAACATTTTTTCGTTTCTTCACGATCGCTTCACGCTTCTTCACACAAAATGCGCTTCTACTCACTAAGTTGATTTGAAGAGGCAAAATAAAATGAACAAAACACTTCTTGCGTTACTTGTTACCTGCTCAGTTTCGGTATCTGCGGCTCCTTATGTAGGTCTGGAATATGGACTAGGCACCACTGACCATGATTTGGAACCTCACTTTTCAACTGACAACGTAACACTCAACCCTGAGCTTGAAGACGGTATTTTCTCAGGCTTTGTCGGTTACGCATTTAATGACAACTGGGCATTGGAACTGGGTTACAGCCAGTTTGACCTTGATGACGGCCGTTCTAAGAACCTTGGTATCAAGACAATTGATGGCAAAGATTACCATCATGAAATGGATTGGGATTCCTCGATCACAGCCAAACAAGTCTCGCTAGCACCAGTGTTTAACTATACATTAAGTGATAAATGGACAACAAAATTCAAAGCGGGTTTAACTTACACGCAATACGACGCCAAGGTTGCTCAACATCAAGAATATGAGCTTGTCGTGAATGACGATGTGGAAATAAGCAACACGCTTTTCCATAGCTCAGAGAAAAACAACGAGTTAGGCGCAATGTTCTCTGTGGGCGCGGAATACCAAGTGTTGCCAAAGCTCACCATTGGCGCAAACGCAAAATACCAACTAGACAGCTACGCAAACACTGCATCCTTTAATGTAGGCACAACTTATTACTTCTAATATCAGGAGAGGATAATGAAAAGAGTATTGTTAACATCCATGCTTGCCCTACTTTCAAGCTCGGTTTTCGCCGCGTTTAATGGTCCAGAAGTCAGTGCAATCAATACGGTGAAAGAGGCGCGCAACGCAACCGACAACAGCGCTGTAGTGCTAACCGGGCATATTGTTCAATCATTTGGTAACGAGACTTACTTGTTCAAAGACAACACTGGTGAGATCGAAGTAGAGATCGACAACGAAGATTGGATGGGTCAAGAAGTGACACCAAAAGATACCGTAATGATTCGAGGAGAGGTTGATTCAGATTGGACAACTACGCAAATAGACGTTGAGACCATTCAAAAACGTTAAGAAGTTGACTAATACCTCAACACAAATAACACAGCCACATTTTAGTGGCTGTGTTACGCAATAATCATGGAAAACGCTCGTTTAGCTAGTCAAGCAAGGGCAATCTTGCGGTACGACTAATCGTATACTCTTAGGCTGAACATCAAATCTAATGGTTCTCGAATGATAAGGTTCTCCATCTAAATTAAGAGGCAATGGATTCGGAAAATCTATCTCCAACCAGCTTGCTTTAGTGTACTTCACAAACTCTCCTTTCTCACTCGGGTTATTGATCTCGTCGATTACTTTAGGCAGCTCATGAGGTAAAAATGGGCGCACCAATGTTAGATCCATCATCCCATCATTAATCATCGCTTTTGGAGCTAACTCTTGCCCACCTCCAGCAAGGCGCCCATTACAAAACGCACCGAGCAACATTTCTCCCTGATACGCGCCACCTTCAATCTTTATTGTTCCGTCATATGGTTTAAAGCCAAGTGCTTTTATAACACCAGTTAACGTGTAAGCTCCGCCGCCAAGAAAGTTTTTGAGTTCAACAGGCGTTTCTGCTGTAACTTCTGCACCAAACCCTGCTGTTGCCACGTTAATAAAGCAGCGATCGTTCGCTTTGACGCAATCGACCAAAGCGGACTGCCCCTCAACAGCAAGAGATAAAGACGCCTTAATGGAATTAGGTACTTGAATAGCGGCAGCAAAGTCATTGGCGGTACCAAGGGGAATAATGGCTAACTCAGGGCGTTTTTCTTTGTCAATTTGAATAATCGCAGAAGCCGCCTCATTGACGGTCCCATCGCCACCAGCGACAACAATACGTTCAATGCCTTCATCAACCGCTTCTTTAACTAGCCGCGGCATGTCTTGAGATTCCCACGTCACACGCACCGGTACGTCGATGCCTTTTTCTCTCATTTTCATGATTGCATCTCTTAACTCTGGATTCCCAGCTTTTTTTCCGTTAAGGATGGCACGTATTGTCTTTTTCATTGCACTTCCTATTGGTTGATGACTTTTCCTGCTTGCTTAATCTGTGAACGTAACCACTGATGGGCGCTGTCGTTTGTGCGACTAGGATGCCAGATTGTACAAAGCTCATACATTTGTTCATCAAATGGCATTGATAAAGATTTAACATGATAGGTGTTATTGAACAAGTTGATCATCGACTCTGGCATTAAACCAATGTATTCACTACCACAAATAATTGGGAGCATTTCTAGTACGCCTGAGGCTCGATACTTAATCTTTCTCTTATCCAAGTCGACAATGTCATCGGCGTTTAACAAGCTCTTACGACTCTGCCACTGCGAAACCACTACGTGTTCTTCTTCAAAAAATTGTTCAGCCGTAATCTCGTCATTCAGGCGTGGATGCGCTTCGCTACATACCACCACCAAACGCTCCGTAAGTACAGTTTCCAGTTTTAACACCGTTCTTGCTCTTGGTGTGATATCAATGATCAAATCGTATCGTTGTAACCGCAGATCACTTTCAAAATCTTCCGTAAAAAGCGGATGTACTTCTAATGCAACATTTGGCGCCGACACACGGATTTGTTTCATGACTTGAGGTAGCAACTCAAAGCTTGCAACGGACACACAGGCAATAGAAAACACTCTATTCGACACTTTAGGGTCAAACTCACTAGAGGCCGATAATGTCGAAGTGAAATTTTGTACTGAAGCTAGAAGAGCAGGATAAATATCCATCGCAAACGAGGTAGGCTCGACACCTTTAACGCAACGATGAAACAATGGATCATCGTAGATATCACGTAGCCTTGCTAGCGCTTTACTCACCGCAGGCTGGGTGATGTTTAAACGCGCCGCCGCCCGAGACAAGTTACGCTCTTCATAGATGGCAGTGAAAATGGGAATAAGATTAAGGTCGGTCGGTTTCATGCTATTAAATTTTTCAAAAGTCACTTTCTCTATTTTAATCTAACAGCATGATCCTTCACGTAGCGAAGTGCAATAAATGGGCGGTATCGCTTGTTTTAATGAGTTTTAACTCAATTTTGACGCACTTCATTCACTACATAAACTGGCACCGTAGTGCAACGTAAAGCTTGACTTAGGCTTTGCCTAGGTAAGGGGTAAGAAACTCGCTGACTTCCTCGCCGCATAAACCAGTTTCTACCTCTATACCTGCTTGTTTTAGAATCTCGATACCTCGACCACTGTTGCGCGGGTCGGGGTCCAATATGGCTACGACGACTTTGCTTATGCCGGATTTGACTAATGTCACCGCGCAAGCTGGCGTGCGACCAACAAACGAACACGGTTCCAGCGTAACGTATGCCGTCACCGATTCCAACGAGCCTTGATACGCATTCAGCGCTTCCACTTCCGCGTGATTGCCACCAATCGCTTGAGTATGACCTTCAGAAACGATTTGATTGTCTTTCACTAACACGCAGCCAACCGGCGGGTTGGGTTGACATTCAGGAAGCGCATTTTTGGACACTTCCAATGCGCGGCGCATAAACTCTTGGCTCATTTGAACTCTATTCTCTAATAAAAACGAGGCGCTATATTAGCGCCCCGTTTTATTCATTGCCATCTCTTCCAATGACTTTGTCCAGTTCTGGTAACGCTCGCGGAATACGGAATTTAAAGCGTTTTTGTTTGGTCTGGACTTTGCGCCACATCGACTTCAGTAAATGAGCGCTATTTTCACCATTTTGCATTCGCGACGCACTTTTTTGCCACGATTCACTCGTATCGGCTTTGGTCATTTCTAGCTCGGCCGTATTTAAACGCAATTGTTTGTACAATATGGTCCTTGCTTCAGACCAACGTTTAGCCTTTAACAAACGGTGGAACGTCAGCCATGCTGGTGTCGGTCTGTTGCGGTAGTAACGTTTAATGGCTACCAATGAAATAATCACAAAACCCAGCAACACAAGCGTGGAAACAATCCATTCAAAGTACGTTCTGATGAAGGACTTCAACGTGTGCTTCGCGGCAAAAGTTTTGCCCTCTAACATCACCGTTTCCACTTGCTGAGTCTTACTGTTCCACCAACGGAACTCATAATCCGGCAGGGTTAATTCACCACCTTGTTGAATCACGTACACGCTCTCTTCTGTGCGTGTTGACTGGTAATCACCACGTGTTTGCGTATCTGTCAAACGGTGGGGTTGAGGATACGCTTGATAACGGGTTGTTGATTCTCCTTTCAACAAGTCTGGTAGCAATACAGATAGTGAATCTTGAGCCGAAATGGTGATTTTACGCGTGATTGCATCCCCAACTTTGAGTGACTCAGTGGAGGTTTCCCACTCTTGTTTTACGTCTACGTGCGTTGCAGAAAACCAAGGCGTATCACCGCTCAACAATCCCGATGGCAAGACAGTTTTGAACTTAATCGGCTGCGTATAAAGTGTGCCTGACACCTTCTCGCCATCCGGCGCCGACACCTGAACGCCCACAGCGACAGGTGGAATCACAAAATCACCAGATGCTTGTGGATACAAAGTCACTTCCCAGCGTTGACGCGACCAAGTTTGTCCCTCTTTTTGCTCAGTAAAGTTGGTTGCTAGTTGATTACGCTGTTTGGCGATAACATTGGGTATTTCAATATTGCCAATTCTCGTACCACCCGTAAACCAACGCGGCGTTGCCACTTCGATGGTTAAAATAACTTGCTCATTGACGCTAAAACTTGGTGTTTTACGCTTCTCTCCAGCCGTTGGTTGTTTACCAACCCACGCTTGTAACTCAACACCATGCTCTCGTTGAACGTCACGAATATCTTGAGCCAACACACTACTGCTCAGGAGGAAACCGAAACAGATAACTAACCACAAGGGTAAAGCAAAGGGCGTAAAACGGTGGCTTTTCATCATTGCACCGCCTCCTCTGTATTTTCGTTCGCAGTAGAAGTTGATTCTCCGGTTTCTATTGAACGCAATTGAATCTGAAACTTCGCATTTAAGAAGTATTTAGGATCCGCTTCGACTCGCTTTAACCATTTGTCGGCTAATTCTTGGCTACCTAAGATGTCGTCTGCACTTAACGTCTCTTTAATCATCAACTCCGCTGACGTTTTTTCATCCGCCCCTTCTGCGGTTTGAGGGTTATCGCCTAGCTCGGTTGATGCTTCTTGCTCTGTTCCTGCCTGACTCTCACTCATCCGGTTGATGTCCTCTACAATACCACCAATCACTTTCAAGTTATGCTCAACATCCGGTCTTAGCCTCTCGCTCAACGTTGGCTTGTTGGCTAGGGATTTTAACAAGTCACGTGCAGCCAAATATTCACGCTGACGCGCCAATGCACTCGCCGCATTATAAAGACCGTAATCTCGAACCTCTTCGGACGGGTCGTTTTGCATTTCCAAAAAAGCGCTGTGCGCGAGCTCAAACTCGCTAGCGTAGTAGTACGCCGTGCCTTTGCGTAATGGATCGACAAAGTGTTTTGCAGCTTCTAAATACGCTTGTTGGTTGAACAAACGCTGTCCTTGTTGGTCTGGCGTCAGCCACAAATCCCACCACCATTGCGCCACCTTGTCGAAGGTCGTCACTTTTTGCACAACTTGTGGCTGCTCGGCTTTAACAGAAATGTTCTCCGCCATTGCACTGGTTGGCATCAATAACGTGCCGCTCACCATTACAATCACGCACCACTGCACTAACCACCCTTTTCTAAACCACAGCATCATGATCAGCGCGATTGGGAACAGAAGTTGATATCCCATGTCTTTCCAAGGCATTGAAGATTCGCCATTAAGCTGCATATTGCGCTCAACGTATCGGTTCAGTTGCTCGATATCACTGTTATCGACGGTCACTTCCACCAATCGACCGTTGGTCTGGCTGGCCAGTTTTTGTAGAGAATCCAAATCCATTGGGTTGTTACTCACAATGTCAGCGTTCCCTGCCGCAAGAATTAACAGTTGATAAGGTTTGCCCGAGAAATACGCTTGGTATTGCTCAATCGTGGCCGGGTTCACGCCGTCGCTCACCAACAGAACGGTGGAGCCGGGTTGACCTTGCAATTGTTGGTCAATTAACGGCAAGGCTTTTTCGGCAAGCTTACCTTGCACGGGCATAATCTCTGGCGTAATGGCCGCCAAAAATGGGTCAAATACTTTGCTGTCTTGAGTTATAGGCATCGCCACATGAGCACTGCCCGCGAACACGACTAAACCCGTTTTTCCGCCTTTTCGCGCGGCTAGCAAATCGCGTATTTTCTGTTTGGAACGCTCAAGGCGGCTTGGTGGGAGATCTTTTTGCAGCATCGAGTCACTGTTATCAAGCACCACAAGCATAGAGGCTTTATCTTCGCCAAAGGGAGAAGATTCTCGTTGCCACGTTGGGCCTGCACAAATCACAATGGCGATGAACACAATCAGCATCAAGAGCTTAAGCGGCAGTTGCTTACGCCAGCCTCGCTCACCTATCGTCAAAGCATTGCGTAAATGTTCGGGCAGAATATCCTTCCAGCTTGGCTTGCTTTGTTCTCGCCAGCGTAACCACACCAAGAAAAACATGGGGACCAAAGCCAGTAACCACAGTGGTCGAATAAAATGAAACTGCGTAAAGAATTGCGTCCAACTAAGAGAATCAAACATCGCTCTCTCCTAATGATGATCGTGTAACAGCCCTTCTTTTGAGTGTTGCGACGCTGAACGCTAGCAAATGCATGATGACCACTAACGCCATCAAGTAATGGTGAAGGCTTTGTTTTGGGCGGTATGTGGTGCTTTCGTAAAGTTGAGGTTCCAGTTTGCCAATTTCGTCGTAGGCAGCCGATAGTTCATCACGGTTGAGTGCTTCAAACGCTTCACCGCCGGATTCTTTCGCAATGCGATGAATCGTTTCCATATCCAACGCGGTTTCACCTATCGTTTCCGGATCGCCCATCGCAATGACGTGTACTCTCACGCCTTTGGCTTTCGCAACTTTCGCCGCATCAATCGGTTCAACAAAACTGCCCGTGTCGTTACCATCGGTTAATACAATCGCGACTTTTTCACGGTTTTGGTCTTGTTCTAAAGCACCACGCGACTTATCGCTTTGCTCAAAAACTTTAATCGCTAAGCCAATCGCATCACCAAGATGGGTACTCTGCCCTGCCATCGCCACATCGGTTTGGTTAAGCAGTTCGAGCCACACTTTTTGGTCTGCGGTAAATGGCGTTTGCACGAAAGCAGCATCACCAAAAAGCACCAAACCTAATCGGTCACCTTTACGAGACTGAACAAACTCCGACAGCACTTCTTTTGCCGCATCAAGACGAGAAATTTTTTCGCCTGTACGTGAGGTGAAATCTGGCTCGGCCATGGAGCCCGAAAGATCCACCACCACCATCACATCGCGCCCTAAACTCTCGCGAACTTGAGGCTCGCCTAACACGGTGGGTTTTGCCATCGCACACACCACCAAAAGCCATGAGAGAATTAACGTTGCTCGTTGCCACCAACTCGGGGTCAACTGGCTTGCACCTTCTGATGGCGTCTCGCCAATCGCTTCCACCAGCTGACTAAAAAACGGCACTTTGATCGCCATTTGCTTAGTGCGATATGCAGGCACCAAGTAGTACACCACCAACGGCAAGGGCAAAACCAGAAACCACATTGGGTGAGCAAATTCAAAACCAGACAAACCAGTTATCGATGCAAGAAGATCATTCATGTTGACCTCCCTGATGTGCTTTGCGTTTCAATCGTGGTGATTTCTTTGCCGCGCTTTTTTGAGCATCACCACGGTGTTCACTCACCCAGTTTTTCGCACGAGCAATTAGCGTTACACGATCTTCGTTGGTTAGCGTAACCCTTGGGTCAACAATACTTTGTAGCCAGCGCTTTGAAAGCTCATCGTTAAAGACCACAAGCGAGTTTGCTTGAGAATCTTCGGTTTGCGGATACAACGCATCGAGCTTGCGCAGAAAGGCGGTATCAAACAATTTCGCGTTGCGGCTATCAATATGAATCAGCACTACTTTAAGCACCGAGAACAATGCTTTAGGCATATCTTTGTTGCTCGATTTGATTTGCGAAATCGCCATTAGAGCCTCTTTTCGGTAACGATTATGCCACCATTGCCGAGCCAATCGATATACGACATACACCAATGCAATGAGCACAACCGCCGCTAAAATTTTCCAGCCAATAGTTTGCGGGTACCAACTCACGCTGGGTGGTACAGCCACATCATGCAGCTCTCTGAGTATGTAGGTACTCGGAGGCGTAGGAAGATCACTCATTTAACGCCCTCCTACCAGTTTTTGGAATTGTTTAATGTGCTCACCTGTCGTATCGAGTTCGATGTGCGGAAGGTGTTTCATCGCCATAAGTTGAGAGAGTGATTGACGCTGTAAGCTAGTTCGAGCCTCAAGCTTTGCGCTCGCAGCTTCTACCTTTGCTTTGCTGTCTAAATTGAGTTGATACTGCCCATCACCAACCACCCATTTCGATTTTGCCAAATCGTCTGGTAGCGCTTGTTCTAATGGGTCACTGACCATCACTGCAAGAACATCGTTGTGCTGTTGTAGCTGTTTAAGGTGATCAAGGTGGTGCTCCTCGCAGTCGCTCCAGTCGCTGATAAAAATCAAAGTGGATTGCTTGAGCTTCATGCGTTTAATAAGCTCAATCCATTGACTGAACGTTACTTTTTCGGAATTGCGGGAGTCCACATTGAGCGATTGATTGGCTTTAGCGAGACGTTTAAGTTGCGCCAGAAGATCGTTTTGCGAACGCTGTGCCTTGCTGTGAAACAACGCCTGCTGGGATGCGATGACAAAACCGACTCGGTCGCCATCTTTTAATACTCGCCACCCACACATCGCTGCGATCTCTGCCGCGACAACCGATTTCATTACTTGCGTCGAAGCAAAAAACATTGTGCTTCTCTGGTCGACACACACGATTACGTTGCGATCTTTTTCTTCTGTATAACTGCGTACGTGCGGCTTACCTGTACGCATCGTAACTTTCCAATCAAGGTTACGAATATCGTCACCCAATTGGTAATGGCGCAGCTCTTCGAAGTTCAATCCACGACCGCGAAACAACGAATTGTGTCGGCCAGAGAGTACGCTACCCGCCTTTAGGTGAGGAAGTAAACTGAATGATTCTGCTTGTGCTTGAAGACGTACTAAACGAGCGTAATCGCAGTACAAACGAGGATCCATCCCCTGTGATTTTGGCGCAAGAGTTGGCTTAGCCATAATGCCTCCCACTTACCCAATTTCTACACAATCTAGCAGCTCTTGTACGACTCGTTGGTGATCGACTCCGTCTGCTAGTGCATCGTAGGTCAAAGAAAAACGGTGGCCCAATACAGACGGAACAATGGCACGCACATCGTCAGGAGTCACATGGTCACGTCCTTGCATCCACGCATACGCACGAGCGCATTTGTCGAGTGCGATGGAAGCACGAGGACTAGAACCAATCTCAATCCATTTTGCTAAGTTTGAATCGGCATAACGCTCTGGCTTACGAGTCGCCATCACTAACGCAACGATGTAGTTTTCCACTAGGTCCGATACCACGATGTTTGGTAACTGACGGCGCGCTTCTAGCACCACGTCTGGCTCGATGTGTTTTGGCGTAATAATTTCGCTGCTGGTTTCCGCACCCAATTCTTCACTGCGCACCAGACGAATGATGTCACGTTCGGCGTCATCTTCTGGATAATCGACGGTAACCTTCATGATAAAGCGGTCCATTTGCGCTTCTGGCAGCGGGTACGTGCCCTCTTGCTCTACAGGGTTTTGCGTTGCAAGCACCATAAATAAGTCTGGCAATACGTGAGTTTTATCGCCTACCGTGATTGTGCCTTCGGCCATGGCTTCAAGTAGTGCCGCTTGTACTTTGGCTGGTGCACGGTTGACCTCATCAGCAAGTACAATGCTGTTAAAAATAGGCCCTGGTTGAAAGTGGAGTTGCGGCTTACCTTCCAGCTCTTGATAAACCTCAGTACCCGTCACGTCAGATGGTAAAAGATCCGGCGTAAACTGGATTCGACCAAAACTGGTGTTTAACAAGTTCGCCAACGATTTTACGGAACGTGTTTTTGCCGTTCCCGGTAAACCTTCTAGCAGAATATGCCCATTTGTTAATAACCCGATGACTAAAGCTCGAACCACGTGGCTTTGTCCAATGACGCTTTTTTCTGTTTGTTCGATGAGTTCTTTTATCGCTTGTTGTGCGTGGTTCATAGGATACCTTTTCAATGGTTTAAGCCGTCTTTTCGATAGTTAAGTATAAGAACAAATGAAATAACTTAAGGTTATATTCACTATGTTATCTTTGCGGTTCTTGAGATTGGAGAAGTTGTGCAAGACCAACCAACATCGGTAACGCATAATCAAAGAACATTTTGATTCCCGAACACAAATAGTTTAGACCACTCTCACCATTCGGCGTTTTGATCAAACGGTTTTTTGGGCACTCACCCCAACAATAAGGCAAGTAAGGGCATTGCTTACAATACGTCGGCAATGAATCGCGTTTTGCCATGCCAAAAGTATATTGTCTTGTAGAGAAGGCCATTTCATTCAGTGAGCGTTCATGAATGTTGGCGAGTTTGTATTCTGGATACACATAGTGGTCGCAACTGAACACGTCGCCATTGTGCTCAATCGCCAACCCTTTGCCACAAAACTCCGCCGTCACGCAAAGCTGAGACGGTTTCCCCATTACTTGCGCCACCGCGGTTTCAAACAGATTAACCAGCACACGGCCAAGATCGTTATTCACCCACTCTTCAAAGGTCGCCATTAAAAAGCGTCCCCAGTCTTCAGGATCGACTGACCAATCCGTTACAATCGACATTGGATGCCCCGGTTTAGCCAGATCACTGCCTTTGGTTGGGATCATCTGTTCGTTCCAAAACTGCGGCGCGGTTGTTTGGAAGTTGTTGGCTTCTACCACCGGCGCAAACTGAATATAAGTCACACCCAATTCTTGGGTTAAAAATCGATATACTTCGAGCGGGTATTTCGCATTGTGACGATTCACCGTGACCAACGCGTTGAATTTCACGCCATGCGCTTTGAGCTTATCTACCGCTTTCATCACGAGATCAAACGTTGGCTTACCGCTGTGGGTTTTGCGATATTTGTCGTGCAGCTCTCGTGGTCCATCAATCGACAAGCCAACTAGGAAGTTGTGCTCTTTTAAAAACGCACACCACTCATCGTTTAGCAAAATGCCGTTGGTCTGAAGGTCGTTTTCAATGCGAACGCCTTTCGGCTGATATTTCTTTTGCAAAGCTACGACATTGCGGAAATAGTCCAACCCAAGCAGCGTCGGCTCCCCGCCCTGCCATGAGAATACAATTTCTTCGCCATCCTGACTTTCGATATAGCTTTTCACGAACGCTTCCAGTGTTGCGTCGTCCATTTTTGGCTGCTTTTCTTGGTACAGTAGATTTTCTTTATGCAGATAAAAGCAGTACTGACAATCGATGTTGCACTTTGCTCCGCCTGGCTTTGCCATCACATGGAATCGACGGTCATACGCGCCCAGAACAGGCGCTTTAGACGCCGTTTTAAGAGGAACAATAGGCATGGTAGTAGAATGGCGAGGGGAAATCTTACTCATACGTTTCTCACTATTACATATACCCAAATAACCTCGTGAGCGCTGTACAGCAAAAGTGAAGCTATTTGGGTATATAGCGCTCCAAAAAGCGCTATATAATCTTAATTTACTTAGAAGACTTAGGTACGAACGAACCTGCTTCCATACGAGGCGGGAATTCTTTGAATGTACCCATCACCTCTTTCACTGTATCCATTGCTGGCATCATTAAGAATGAACGCTCGTACATCCAACGAGAATAACCCATGCCTTGATCGCCTCGTTCAAATGGATCAATGCTCAAGTCAAAGATCAGTGGCACACGAAGTTTAGTGAACGGCTTACGCCATACATCCATACCCGTTTCATTCTCTTGAATCATAAAGTGGAACTTGTACTTTCCTTGGCGCAATGCCACAAGATCGCCGTCGTCGCTCCAGTAAACGAACTCATTTCGTGCGGATTTGTCTGACTTACCCGTTAAATATGGCAGTTGGTTGTAACCGTCTAGGTGAACTTTGTAGTCCATATCGCCAACTTTTTTGCCTTTTAGCAGTTCGTCTTTAACTTTGGTATCACCTGCCGCAGCAACTAGTGTCGGGAAAAAGTCCTCTAATGACATCATGCCGTTGAATGTTTTACCTGCCTCAATTTTTCCAGGCCATTTAATCAACATTGGCACACGGAAACTCCCTTCCCAGCCAGTGTTTTTCTCTGAGCGGAACGGTGTCATCCCTGCATCCGGCCACAAATCCACCATAGGGCCGTTGTCAGTGGTGTAAACAATGATTGTATTGTCATCCACACCTAACTCTTTGATCTTGTTAAGTAGCTGACCGATTTGGTCATCGTGCTGCTTAACACCATCCGCGTAGAAACCGGCACCTGTTTTACCTTGGTATTCTTCAGGAACATGCGTGAAGTTGTGCATGCGAGTGGTGTTAAACCAAGTAAAGAACGGCTTGTCCGCTTTTACTTGTTTTTCTATGAAGCTCTCAGCGGCATCAAGAAACTCACCATCAACATTTTCCATACGCTTACGCGTTAGTGGACCGGTATCTTCGATTTTGCCATCAGCGTAAGAATGGATAACGCCACGAGGGCCAAATTTCTTCTTGAACTCCGGATCTTTAGGGTAATCCACATTCTCTGGCTCTTCTTCTGCGTTCAAGTGGTATAGGTTGCCGAAGAATTCATCAAAACCGTGGTTGGTAGGAAGATGCTCGTCTCGGTCACCTAAATGGTTCTTACCAAATTGTCCGGTTGCGTAACCCATTTGTTTAAGCACGGTTGCAATCGTCGGATCTTTTTCCGAGATACCTTCCGGAGCGCCTGGTAAGCCCACTTTTGATAGACCTGTACGTTTTGGCATTTGACCAGTGATGAATGCAGAACGGCCTGCTGTCGAGCTTTGCTGCGCGTAGAAGTTAGTGAACTTCGCACCTTCTTTAGCAATGCTATCGATGTTTGGCGTGTTGTACGCCATCATACCTTGGTTGTAGGTACTAAGGTTCCAGTAACCAACATCATCACCAAAGATGACAAGAATGTTGGGTTTGTCCGCTGCATGTGCAACTGCAGATGCAGCGCCCAAAGCTAACGTACATGCGTTAAGTACGAGTTTTTTACTGCTCGTTTTGGTCGCATTTTTCATATTATCTCCAAGAGTTCGCTAGTGCGTAAAAAATGGTATTCGCTTTTCAATACCATTGTTGATATAAGATAAAGCACTAATTTCAGGCGATAAATGCAGTCAAAATTAGTTAACCTATAAATTAAATTTATGAGTGACGTTATGGACTTGAATTTGATCCAAACTTTTCTTGTTGTTGCGGAGTTTCAATCTTATACAAAAGCCGCGGAACAATTAGGGCTTACACAACCTGCTGTGAGCGCTGCAATAAAGCGTTTAGAGCAAGTCGTAGATAAGCAATTATTCGTTAAAAAAGGACGAGGGATCGCACTAACCTCCACCGCTTATCAATTACTGCCGCAATTCCAGCAAGCGGTTAATATTATTGACAATGCGATATCTGATAAAAATCATTTTGAAGTGTGTTGTTCGGAAATTTTGTTGCACATTATGGACCCGATAAAGAACACTATTTTTTATGAATCACCACCCGAAAAATTCCTATTATTTGAGCTGTTAAGACAACAAAAAGTCGATCTAGTAATCGATACGGTGATCACAAAAGATGCAGCGTTTATTATTGAAGATGCCTATGAGGAAGAAGCCGTGGTTATCTGTCGTGAGAACCATCCCCGTGTACACGGCACGCTCACAAAAGAGCAATTTTATGAGGAAACTCACTGTTTATTTTCAGGAAAATGGAACAACATGTCGGGGTTCGAGCAACTAGCAAAGGAAACAATTCAAGAAAGAAAAGTCGACTTGATCACATCTTCGCTAGCGGGCATGGCGCTGTATGTCGCCCAAAGAGACAGTTTAGGGATCGTGTCTCAATCTTTTGCAAACAAGTGGAGCAAAGCGCTCAAACTTCAAATTTTGCCCTGCCCCATTTCGATACGCTCTATCCCTTACAAGTTCGTCTACCATAAGCGAGAGGTAAACAACCCAGCCCACATCGCTCTACGTGAAAAAATCAAAGCCAACTTAACGGCAGCCCACTACGAACCAATTTGTTTATAACTCTTGTCAATTGAAGCGTTAGGCGTTTTCGTCATCAAGCTTTCTACAAACCTGAATAGATAGAATTTTACAGATAAAAAAGAGGCTCATTTTAATGAGCCTCTTTCTATATGTGATACTTCGCTTAGCTTTTCCTACTTATTTGGGTTCTCTTTTAGTTTCTCCATCACTTGATCGAGCGAGAAGCTTGCTGCTTTTTGCCTTGGTGGGAACTCTTTAAACGTTTCAAGGAATCTGCCTACGTAAGCTTGCGCAGGAACAAGCATGTAAGCACGGTCTAGCATCCAATCGTAGTAAGTGTTAGAAGTGATATCAGCCACTTCGTAAGGATCCATACGCAAGTTGAAGATCTTAGGCACACGAAGTGTGGTGAATGGTTCAGCCCAAATACGCAACGTACCTTTTGCTCGTTGCTCCATAAAGACCAGCTTCCATTTGTTATAGCGAAGTGCAGTTAAGTCTCCATCATCTGAGAAGTAAAAAATTTCTTCTCGTGGGGCCTTATCCTCTTTACCAGTCAAATATGGTAGGAAGTTATAGCCGTCTAGGTGAACTTTGAATTTCTTACCATTCGCACTATAACCTTTGAGCAATTTCTCTTTGATATTGTCATCACCCGCGGCAGCAACGAACGTTGGCATCCAGTCCATGTGATGCATGATATCATTCGAAACAGAGCCAGCTTTAATTTTACCCGGCCAACGTACCATCGCAGGAACTCGGTACGCACCTTCCCAGTTGGTATTTTTCTCTCCACGGAATGGCGTTGTACCTGCATCTGGCCACGAGTTCATGTGTGGGCCATTATCGGTGGAGTAAAAGACGATTGTGTTGTCTTTAATACCCAAATCATCCACTTTTTTCAGTAGCTGACCTACATGGTTATCATGCTCGACCATACCATCTGCATACTCGCTGATACCTGTTTTTCCAGAGTTCTCTTCTTTCACATGAGTACGGAAGTGCATACGAGTTGCGTTCCACCAGACAAAGAAAGGTTTTTCAGCCTTGACTGCACGATCCATAAAGTCGAGTGCCGCATCTAACGTCTCTTCATCCACGGTTTCCATGCGCTTGCGGGTTAGAGGTCCTGTATCCTCAATTTTGCCATCAGCGTACGAACGGATAACGCCGCGCGGACCGAACTTTTTACGAAACTCAGGATCTTTAGGATAATCGACGTTTTCTGGCTCCTCCTCGGCGTTCAAGTGATAAAGGTTGCCAAAAAATTCATCGAAGCCGTGATTAGTAGGAAGGTGCTCATCTTTATCACCTAAGTGGTTTTTACCAAATTGCCCTGTCATATAGCCCATCGGCTTCAGCATTTCGGCAATGGTTGCGTCCTCTTCCTTCAAGCCAAGATCAGCACCTGGAAGCCCCACTTTACTCAAACCTGTTCTAAGAACGGTTTGGCCCGTAATGAAAGTAGAACGGCCCGCTGTACAAGATTGCTCACCGTAATAGTCAGTGAACATCATGCCTTCTTTGGCGATACTGTCTATATTTGGTGTTTTGTACCCCATCAAGCCAAACGTGTAAGCACTGAGATTGGACTGGCCAATATCATCACCCCAAATGACGAGAATATTTGGTTTCTCTGCTGCGATACTGCTACTTGTCGCACCGATTAAAGCGGCGGCAAGAATCGCTAATCGGCGTTTAACGCCATATTTCGCTGTCATATAAACCTCTGTGTGTATTAGAAAAGTGCTTCCTGCAACAGAATGTATAGTTCACAAATAGCGGATAAGCGAATTTACTAAATGAGAATTCTTTCTATCTTTGCCTAACATTACACCGTTATTTGTAGCTAATACGCACTCCAATAGCACTTTAGTTCAGATCGACATCGCACCATTCATCACTACTGTTAATCTCAAGTATTAAGATTGTCTACGCATATCACAGTGCTCATAAAGTACCTGATTGCTTTTATATAAATATTAATGATAATACGTTTTACTACTATTAATAATTAAGGTACCCGTGTGCTTGACTCCAAGGTTTCAAATGGAAAAACTTCCCAATGCCAACACAACGGCGTTTACCATAATGATGAGGAGCTATTACTAGATAAGCACACTCACTCTGTGGTACTCAATTACTTGCCAAACAAGAAATCTGTTCAGTTAACAAGCATTCAATTTAAGCTGCTGCAAACTCTCACTCACCATCAAGATCAAGTACTTAGTAAGCCTTTTCTTTACGAAACAGTACTAAAACGTGAATTTACTGAACATGATCGAGCACTCGATATGCACATGAGCAGAATGAGAAAGCGTCTAGTTCACGAAGGCGTTCCGACAGACAGAATTCAGACAGTCCACCGCCAGGGTTACATTTTCAAGCGCTCAGACAATCAACAGAAAAATTAACGCTAATTGACCCAACTTTTGGTAATTGACCGCTTATTTTGCTTTAATTAATGCAAATTCTAATCACGTAAAATAACTCAATGAATTTGCGCTTAATTTTTACACTTTGCATTGCTACTTTGTTTGCCGGCTGTGCAACCTATGCTGGTCTTAACTATGATCAACTGTTTGGTCCACAGCTCGTGCGTGAACGCACTGTTGACGTAGAAACCCCTCAAGCAAACTTCTTCCAAAGCGAAGTTAAACCCATTATGGATAACCGCTGTGTCGTCTGCCACGCGTGCTACGATGCACCATGTCAGCTTAAGCTCTCTTCTGTTGAGGGCATTGACCGTGGTGCGAGTAAAGCACTGGTATATGAAGGAACAAGACTCACAGCCGCAGCACCAACACGCTTATTCGAAGATGCAGAAACAACCCAAGAGTGGCGCGATGCGGGTTTTCATCCGGTTCTCAACGAACGTGATCAAAGCATGGCAGCCAACATTGACGCAGGCCTTATCGCACGTTTGCTACAGCAAAAAGAGCGCCACCCATTGCCTGACCAAGTCCAGTTAGAAGGCTTTGACTTTTCGATAGACCGAGAGCAAACCTGTCCAACGATTGAAGAATACGAGCAATACGAAAAGGATAACCCAACCTGGGGCATGCCTTTTGGTATGCCAAATCTATCAAACAGTGAATACCACACACTCATGACTTGGTTGGAAAACGGCGCAATAATGAACGTTCACCAACCTGTTAGTGAGAATGAGCAAGCGCAAATAGATAAGTACGAAGCATTACTTAACCACTCTGATTTGAAAAATCAGCTGATGGCTAGGTATATATATGAGCATTTGTTTTTATCTCATCTCTACTTTTCGGAACTCGATGAAGATCCCCGATTCTTCACGCTCGTCCGCTCTGCTACACCACCAGGACAGCCCGTAAAACGTATTTCAACGCGTCGCCCGTATGATGATCCAGGGGTTGAACGCGTGTTTTATCGAATTATTCCAGAGCAAGGGACCATAGTAGATAAAACTCACATGCCATTCGCGTTAAACAAGCAACGCATAGAGAACTGGAAAACTTGGTTTATTGATGCTGATTACATGGTTAGTCAGCTACCGAGTTATGAACCAGAAGTTGCTGCAAACCCGATGACATCATTCATCGACCTTCCAGTGAAGTCGCGCTTTAAGTTCATGCTAGATAATGCGCAAAATACAATAATGGCATACATCAAAGGCCCAGTTTGTCGTGGCCAACTGGCATTGAATGTTATCAATGATCGCTTTTGGGTGTTTTTCCTTGATCCAGATAAAGCAGACATCCCAGAAGTAAATGAGTTTTACCGATCTCAGGCTGATAATCTAAAACTACCGGCAGAACAAGAGAGTAACACGCTACCTGTTACCAACTGGGTCAAGTACGCGCGCCAGCAAGCTCGCTACCTAGAGGCTAAATCTGAGTTCACTAATAACTGGTTTAAAGAAGGTGAAAACCTATCCACCGATGTAATTTGGGATGGTAATGGCACCAACCATAATGCGGCATTAACGATATTCCGCCATTTTGATAGTGCTTCTGTTGTTCAAGGGTTAGTTGGTGAGCAGCCTAAAACAGTGTGGATTCTTGACTACGCGTTACTAGAGCGTATCCACTATTTGCTTGTTGCTGGGTTTGACGTTTACGGTAACTTCGGCCATCAGCTCATGACACGAATGTTTATGGACTTCTTGCGTCTAGAAGGCGAAAGTAACTTTATCTCGTTGTTACCCGCCGATATGCGCCATGAACTGCAATCTAGCTGGTATAAAGATCAAAGCCCGCAGTTGAGTGACTTTTTACAACGAAATGTGAAGCCGTTTAACCAACCAACCAGCGTTCAGTATAAGAGTGACGATCCAAAAACGGAGTTGGTGGAGTTGTTGAGCGAACATGTTTCAGATGTGCTTCTGCCTCGCTACGAAATTCAAGACACGGCTCTTTCTGCGAGTAGTGAAAAGCAACTAAAACGTATTGACCACGTTCGTGGTGAAGGCCTAAAAACCGTTCCGCAAATCACTATGCTTATGGTGAGAAGTCAATCAGGGGAAGATGAACTGTTCACCTTACTTCACAACAATGCACACACAAACATCTCTAGCTTGTTTGATGAAGAAAGTAACCGTGACTTTGCTAACGATGATATGACCATTGTACGCGGCGTTGTGGGAAGCTACCCTGCGGCATTTTTCTCGATCAACGAAAACCAAGTAAAAGATTTTGTCGATCAATTTAGTGCCATCCAAAACGAGTCCGATTACGTTAAGTTATTGGATAATTTTGCGATTCGTAGAAGCTCAGAAAAATTCTGGTCATTTAGCGATCGTTTACATAATTGGTACCGTACAAAACAACCGATCGAATTTGGATTACTTGACTATAATCGTTTTGAGAATCGATGATGATTTAAGGGGGTTCTCATGGGTATCCGAGATAACATTGCCGCTCTTGAACAACAGATTTACGTTGCTTGTTCTGAGGGAGACTACGAAACGGTCAATATGCTTGAGCATCAACTCGAATACTTGCGTGGCAAAGTGGAACATCCTTTTGATGATGACCCTTATGCCCTAGACACTCGATTCGAGTGGGAAGATGACATGACCGAATAGAAAAAACCTCCGGAAAGCCGGAGGTTTTTTTATTTTCAATGCTCGATGGATTACTTCGCCATTAACTCATCCAGAGCTTGAATTGATGCAGACACTTGAGAAACTAAATCATCTTTAGTCGCATTATAGGTATCTAAAGGTTGAGCCGCGGCTTCAATTGCTTGGCAAGCGTTCATTAGCGCAGTTAGTCCTAAACTTCCTGCACTGCCCTTTAATTTATGGGCAAGGTTCTTTACTTCTTTACTATCATTGTCCTCAGCAGACGCTTGCAGCTTGCTTAATACATCGGTGCTGGTGGCTCTAAACAGATTAATAATGTGCAACATCTTATCTCTGCCCAAGATTTTCATATCGGACTCAATCACGCTCGGATTAATGATAACCACATCGGGTTCCTTTTTTTGGGGTGCTTGAACGACCTTTGATTGTAGCTCTTGTTCTTGAGGCGAAATTTGATCAAACGGGGTACAGTCGGCATTTTGTGGCAACAACAACGGCTTTCCGTCTAGCGCATCCTGAATCAATGCCGCGAGTGCCTCTTTTGCCAATGGCTTAGGCAAGTATCCGTCAAAACCAGCGGCTAGATAGCGCTCAACTTCTTCCGCAAAAACGTGCGCAGACACTGCAATCATTGGCGTGACGGCAAGCGCTTTATTGGCCGGCTTATCACACTCAATCCGCTTTAAGCGTTGGATCAACTCAGTTCCATCACAATCAGGGAGGTTGATGTCGACCAAAGCGATATCAAAATCTTGTGTGCTGATCAGTTGCTCTGCTTGTGAGCCGTTTTCCGCCATCACGACTTGATGCCCCATGCTTTCTAGAAAACCTTCCGCGACCACTCGGTTGACTTCATTATCTTCTACTAGCAAGACCTTTGCTTTCACTTTGCAACGTGCGGTTGCCACGGTTCCTGTTTCAACAGGTTCGCTTTCCTCTAACGGAATAGAGAACCAGAATCGGCTACCATTTCCCTCTTCGGAATCGACTTCTAAAACACCGCCCATCGCTTCAATGATTCGCTTACTGATGGCAAGTCCAAGCCCCGTGCCTCCAGTTTGGCTCATCCCACCTTCAGCTTGCGTGAAGGCATCAAACAACGTTCTCTGGTATTTTTTGGCAATTCCTATTCCAGTGTCTGATACTTCAAACAGGACTTGCGACTCGTCCTCAGGGTTCAGGCTAACGTAGATATCAATTTCTCCTTCGTCAGTGAACTTAATCGCGTTACCAACGAGATTGTTCAGCACCTGACTGATTCTGGTGACATCCCCTTTCCAGTAGCGACTAACATCACTTTCAATATGGTAGGAGAACAGCAGCTTCTTCTCTTGTGCTCGACTGTTCATTAACTGGAAAGTGTCCTCCACCATTTGGTGTAAATCAAAGCCCATGTGACGAATTTCTAAATGCCCCGCTTCAATCTTGGAGTAATCCAGTACATCATTAAGGATCGCGAGCAACGTTTTACCACTACGATTAATGATTTCCGCATAACGCTTTTGAATTGGGTTGAGGCCTGAGTCAATCAACAAGCGTGCTGTCCCCAACACTCCGTTCATTGGCGTTCTTATCTCATGGCTCATCGTCGCCAAGAATGCCGATTTTGCTCGGCTCGCTTGCTCTGCTTGCTTGCGAGCTTTAGCGTGATTCAAAACCTCTTCATTCAAACGGCGGTTTGCTTGTTTTAACTGCGAAGTGCGCTGCTCAACGAGCTCTTCTAAATGCTCTTTATGCTCCTCAAGCTCTCGCTTGGCTTGAGCTTCACCCTCTGCTACCACTTTTAGTGCTTGCGCGGTATTACGAGCCGTGATGATGGCCTGCCCCATATGCGCCAACTCATCTTTGCCTTTCACTTCCAACTCAACCGCTAAGTTACCCTGCGCCACAGACAGCAACGCAGCGGAATATTCAGCTAACCGCTTCACAACAGAAAGGTACACCACACGCCATAAAATCAGCACCAATACAATCAAACCAACAATTGAAATAACGGTTAAAGACCACTGAGCGAATTTCAGTGTGCTGGTCAATTGGTCTACAGCGACGGTAGTGGTTTTGTTTGAATCATCAACCAATTTGTTGACCGTGCCATTAAGCTCTGAGAACAACTCTAATGTCTTTTGCATCAGTTGTTGTGACTGTTCGTTATTCTCGTATTGCTGCATCAGTATAGAAAATACGACCTGACGCTTACCAAGCTCTATGAGCAGTTGGCTCATTTGCTTAGAGCGCGTAGGATCTTCCACAGCGAGTACACGGCGTTGCATGATTTTGAGGTTGCTATCGAAATCACTTTGAACCTGTTGAATTCGCTCAATATTCGTTAATGTCCGAGCCTCTTCAATCTGATTCAACATTTTAAAGGCCAACAAGTGCAGTTCATGCAATCGCTCAGTCAGATCAAGATCGACCTCCACCAGTGCATCTAGCGCCTGATAAACTTGCGATTTTTTATTCGATTCTAATAAGTCATAAATATGCGTGACGTTAGCAACAGCAATGGTGCTTGTATTCTGAACTTGCGTACGAGTTAGTTGTTCTAGCTCTTCACTGAGCAGACGCATTTCTTCAACACGAGTATCTATCTCTTTTGCAAGCCACAGCTTTTTTTCAACCGAAACACCGAGTTCTGCCAAATTGTCGATAACGTTCTGGACGTTATTCTCTAAAGCTTCTAACAATTGAGAATCGAACGACTCACTCCCGAGCTCCTTGATGTGAGTGAGTAAAGACTCGAGCTGTTCGAACAGCACTCGCCCTGACTCCTTTCTTTCCTGCTCGTTTCTTGCGTTCGACAACATTTGTACAGACGAAATAATACGAGTACTCAACTCAGAGACTTGTCTCGCCTCAATCATGGCGGGAATCGCAGAATCCACGACATTTCTTTCGGTTTTGGCAACCAAAGAAAATCCAGACACACCAATAAGTGCCGATAACATGACCAGTATTGCCATCGCAATGAAAGACAACAAAAGTTTACGACCGATGCTTGCAGTTGCTAGCAGCATATTTTCATGACCTTAATGTTCGTGTTCAGCGACATATTACGTTATATTTTGCAGTGTTTACTTAATCTATGCCAACGAACTTCATTTCATGGTTAAAAATCAACACGCATTTCGCACATTTTTCAAACATTCTGCAGCCATTTTAACCCTAGTTGCTTCTTTGCCAGCGGTTGCCGCAGAGAAAATATGTGCAATATACCCTCACCTAAAGGATTCATACTGGTTGTCAGTAAACTATGGAATGGTGTCCGAAGCGAAAAGAGAAGGTGTCGAGCTACGAGTCCTTGAAGCGGGCGGCTACCCAAACAAAACCCGTCAAGAACAACAACTCGCACTGTGTAACCAATGGGGAGCAGATGCGGTTATCCTTGGGACCGTGGACCCACAGGCTTACGAGCATTCACTTAAAAATTGGGTGGGGAATACTCCCGTTTTTGCTACTGTGAACCAACTCGACTTGGATGAAGAACAAAGTGAGTTGCTAAAAGGGACTGTCGGTGTTGACTGGCATTGGATGGGATACGAAGCGGGTCAATATTTGGCAGCTCGCCATCCAAAGGGGTCAGGAAAAACCAACATTGCCTTACTTTTGGGGCCGCGAACTCGTGGTGGTACGAAACCCGTTACTGCCGGATTTTATGAAGCGATACAAGGAAGTGATATCAACATTGTTGACACATTTTGGGCAGACAACGACAAGGAGTTACAACGTAACCTAGTTCAACGTGTGATCGATATGGGAAATATAGATTACATTGTTGGCAGTGCAGTGGCGATTGAAGCGGCCATCAGTGAACTGCGCAGTGCCGGCAAAGCTGAGGAGATCGGTTTAGTTTCTGTGTACTTAAGTCATGGTGTATATCGAGGCCTGTTACGTAACAAAGTGCTCTTCGCACCAACAGATAAAATGGTGCAGCAAGGTCGGCTTTCCGTGATGCAAGCAACGCATTACTTAAGGGGTGAAGCTTATGACAAACATGCCTCACCAACCATCAAACCACTGACTCCGAAGACGCTTCATGACGACACGATCGAAGAATCGTTATCTCCGTCAGAATATAGGCCGACATTCCGTGTTAAGGCTGTTGATTGAAAGACCAAAAACGTGTTCTATTGAGTCACAACAATTTTAAAATCATACAAACGGAAACATCTTGATGCAAAAAACCATTCGTACCATGCCAACCCATAAACATGTGGCTTTGGTTGCTCACGACAACTGCAAACCTGAGCTACTTCGCTGGGTAAAAGAAAACAAAGAAAAGCTACAGAGTCACTTCCTTTACGCAACTGGCACGACAGGACACATGCTAAGTAAAGAAACTGGACTTGCGATCAAGAGCATGATCAGTGGTCCGATGGGCGGTGATCAACAACTAGGCGCTCTTATTTCAGAAGGCAAAATCGACGTTCTCGTTTTCTTTTGGGATCCACTGAATGCCGTACCTCACGACCCAGACGTTAAAGCGCTTCTTCGTATTGCTAGTGTCTGGAATATTCCTGTAGCAACGAACCGAGCCACCGCTAAGTTCCTGTTTAACTCCCCTCTTCTTGAGCAAGAAGTAGACATCGAAGTGCCGGATTACGAAGCCTATCTTGCTGAGCGCATGTAAGCTTTGATGCTAACCAAATAAAGCAAAGGCGATACCAAGTATCGCCTTTACTGTTTTTAACATTCTAAACGTTGCATTTAACGAGAAGTCACGATGGGATAGTCACCATTAACGAGCTCTTGAACGAATGCAGATCCCGCACCAGTATGCGTAATCCAAACCTTCTCTTTCGCACGTGTAATCGCCACGTAAAATAGCCTGCGCTCTTCTGCGTAAGGGAATTTGTCTTTGGACTCCGTCAACGCACCATCAATGTGAATTTGCTTCTTCTTAGCGGGGAATTGCCCCTCATCCACAGAAAGAATAATCACAAAGTCAGCTTCGCGTCCTTTACTCGCATGGCAAGTCATAAAGCGAATATCGAGATTAGGGAAACGTCGCAACCAATCGTCGAACAAATCGGGCTTATGATAATGGTTACGTCCTAGCAATAAAACTGACTTGGTTTGCTTGGCTTGTTGATTCAAGTGGTCCAAGATCTTTTCCACTTGATTGCTCGGCGCGGTATGTACGCTCTTCTGCTTGCGTTGTTTGTGGCTGTTTAGTGTTTTCGGCAACTGCGATGGGTTTTGCTGCACGAATGTATTCGCTACATCACCAATCTGATTGTTGAAACGATAAGTTGTATCTAAGTGATGAACGGTTGAGTGAGCAAAGCGTTCTTTAAAACCAGTGATAAGATCGACATCCGCTCCTGCAAACTGATAGATCGCTTGCCAATCGTCGCCAACAGCAAATAACGTGGCACCTGCTTGTTTCTGAGTGGATTCACACAGTGCTTCAATCAATGCCAGACGATCTGGAGAGATATCTTGATACTCATCGACCATAATAAAGCGCCATGGCGAGACAAACTTCCCTTTATTCACATAATCTGTCGCACGACTGATCATGGTTGGGAAATCCACTTGGTTGCTTTCTTTAAGCATTTTCTGCCACGCTGTAAAACATGGCCAGCATAAGGCGAGTTCACTATTTAAACGCGTATAGTCTTGGTGGTTTACGAGCTTTTCTTGTACTTGCTTTTTGGTCAAGCCCACCGCCGCTAAATGAGACAGCTGCGAATCTAGCCAAGCGATCAGTTTTGGATTTTCTGAATGGCTTCCTAACTCATCATCCCCTTTTAGGTACGCAATCGGCCATTTGTCTAAATGTTTTTGCCAACGTTTAAAGTTGGTGGGTGTCATCCAATGTTTTTTCAACCAGTCTACACACCATGCTGTTCGTTGATTTTCGTCCAACGCTAAAGGACTAATTTCGACAGGTTGCTGTTCGACTTGTTTAAGAATATACAAGCCCAACTGATGGAATGTGTTGACGCGCACACCGTCTGCCGCCATGCCCACTTTATCTACTAAGCGTTCTTTCATTTCAGTCGCCGCATCACGACCGAACGCTAACATGAGAAGCTCTTCTGCTTGAGCTTGATGGCTTTGCAACAAATAGGCAACTCGTGCGGTTAAAACGCTGGTTTTGCCCGAGCCGGCCCCAGCAAGAACTAAGTTGTGGTCGTCGTTGAGCAATACCGCATATTGCTGGGATAAATTCAAAGGAGAGGATTCAATTTGATTAAACAGCACTTCCCAATTTGGACGTTCTGCTTCTAGCCAATCGCGATTACGCTCACCAAGCGCCTCAGAGGTATCAATGAGCCAAGGCTCTATTTGCGACATACGATTCGGCATTCGCATTTTGGCTTCTTCTAGGGTGGTTTTCATCTCGCTTAACTCTTGGTTAAGGCTTTCAACCCAGGAGACCACTTGAGAATGCGATAAGTAAGCAGGCAAGTGCTTTAGTTTGTAAAGCTCTTCTTCCCACTTAGGTAGATACTCAGCCAGTTTTCGGCACTGAGTGTTGTGCCACTCTTGATATTGACGAACGGCCTCAAGCGCGAACTTTCGGCATTGTGGCCACGGTAAACCTTGGACTAGCCAGCTTTGTTGTTTGCCTTCGTGTTCATGAGCAAAAAACTGTAAAGAGCTCCATAATAACCCACGCTTTACGCTAACTTTGCCATTCCAGATCGTAAAAGGAATATGTTCTTCACTGCCTATCGAGCTTAATAAAACACTGTTCTCTTTTATTTCGACGTGATGGTACTCATTTTGAATAAAAAACTGTGCTTTGCTAGTGGCAGTAAGCTGCATGAAACGTGCGCCTTTTAGTTTAGAAGTTGTCGATTTATATCATTTTAAGGTGCTAAATTGTAGCAACGGCGAGCACCTAAGTAAGCTTCTTCTTCTATTCTTTAATAAAATTCACATTACTGTCGATTTAATAACCTAAAGCTGAGGTTATTTGAAGCTGGCTTTACAATCCTCAATACATGACCTGGCAGTTTTAATATAAGTCGATGACATCCCTGCTGATTTTATCAGCAACCACGAATTTTTCTTAAAGTAAATCATAAACGCGCTATAGTGGGTCTGGTAGTATTCCCCCTGTTCTTCATCGGAAACATAAGGCGCATTGTGCAAGCAACTTCTAAATTTCGGCTATATTGGGCAAACAAGACGATAAATTACAGCGTTCTTATCCTCATTACCTTACTGGGTGTGGTTATCCCAACTTGGTACTTCGAGCAAAACACGCTGATAACGCCATTAATATTAGGCGTTATTGCTGCTGCTTTGGCTGAAAGTGATGACAGTTTCACTGGACGCATTAAGGCTCTGATTCTCACCTTTCTCTGTTTTGCGCTTGCTGCTTTTTCAATTGAAATCTTGTTCGATACCCCTTGGGCTTTTGCGTTGGGATTATTTATCTCAACCTTCGGCTTCATCATTCTTGGGGCGATAGGTCCTAAGTACGCGAGTATTGCTTTTGGTTCGTTGCTGATCGCTATTTATACTATGCTTGGCGCACATGAAAGCACCAACATTTGGTTTCAGCCACTACTGCTTTTAACTGGTGCCGCCTGGTATTACTTCATGTCCATGATTTGGCAGATATTTTGGCCCCTTCAACCGGTGCAACAAAGCCTAGCCAATGTGTTCTTCCAAATGGCGAATTATCTTGATGCGAAAGCCAAGCTTTTTCACCCTGCGACCAACTTGACGCCACAACCGCTACGGATTGAAGCTGCAAAATGCAATGCTGCCACGGTTACGGCACTAAACGCTTGTAAAACCACATTACTTAACCGATCGAAACGGGGTCACATTGATGGGCCTAGTGACCGATTTTTAAATATTTATTTCATCGCTCAAGACATTCACGAACGCGTCAGTTCTAGCCATTATCGCTATCAGGATTTAGCGACCGAATTTGAACGTTCTGATGTGCTGTTTCGTTTTAAATATCTTTTGGAGTCTCAAGCCCAAGCGTGTCGTGATATTGCACTAGCCATTCAGCTAGGAAATGAATACTCCCATACCGATCAATCTATTCTGGCATTAGCTGAAGTACAGAACTCTCTTGCTTATCTAGAAGAACAAAAGCAAGGGCACTGGAAACGTCTGCTGATGCAGTTAACATATTTATTCAACAACTTAGCGACGGTAGAAAAACAACTTAATAACATTAACAACCCAGATGTCGAAGGCCTAGAAGAAGATACCCTCGCCGATACCAACCCACACACGCTAAAAGCGATGTGGCAGCGTATATCAGCAAATTTACACAAAGATTCGATGCTGTTTCGGCATGCATTACGTATGTCAATTGCCTTAACGATTGGCTATGGAATCATTCAAATATTCAACATCGACCGAGGTTACTGGATACTCTTAACCACTTTATTCGTATGCCAACCGAACTACAGTGCCACTCGCCAAAAATTGACGGCGCGAGTAATAGGTACATTAGCTGGTTTGTTGATTGGTGTACCATTGCTGACTTTTTTCCCTTCTCAAGAAAGCCAGTTAGTATTTATCGTTATCTCTGGTGTGATGTTTTTCGCCTTCCGGATGAACAACTATGGGTACGCGACTGGTTTTATTACACTGCTCGTCCTCTTCTTATTTAATCAACTAGGTGAAGGTTACGCAGTTGTCCTTCCTCGACTAGCAGATACCCTCATCGGGTGTGTACTTGCAGTAGGAGCTGTATTAGTTATTTTGCCCGACTGGCAGTCGAGAAGGCTTCACAAAGTTATGTCGGATGCGATAGAGGCAAACAAGCAGTATCTCGATCAGATCATTGGTCAGTATAGAATCGGCAAGAAAGACAATTTGAGTTACCGTATCGCTCGCCGCCAGGCCCATAATAATGATGCCTCACTCTCTTCTGCGATTAGTACGATGCTGGCGGAGCCTGGCAAATATCGCGCAGCTGTTGATGAAAGTTTTCGCTTCCTAACGTTAAATCACGCAATGTTGAACTATATTTCTGCATTAGGCGCGCACAGAACTCGCATCGAAGATGAGTCAATTCATAAACTCGTTTTAGATGCTCACCGTTGTATTCATCAGCATCTGGATGTACTTCATAAACAGCTTCACCAGCATTGTGAGGAGTGTGACCTATCTAATATTGATGATGCTGGACTCGAGCAACGCTTAAACGAATGGCGCGATGAAGACGACAGCTCTGCCCGCATGGTATTGCAGCAACTTCATCTTATCTATCGCATGCTCCCAGAGCTTCATTCACTTGCTAGTAAGTTTGCCGTCAGGGTAAGTTAGTAACATTCAAACCATATGTAAGAGGGAAGCGCTATATCGCTTCCCTTTTTCTTTTTACGCTTCCATCTACCCCAAAGTGGGTAATTATGTACCTTCTTAGGAAAAATCTGACGTATCACTTAACACACCTTGACAATATTCGGACAAAAATCAATCGATCAAATTCTAATCTATTTTGGTTGAATAAATATGTTGTATCCAAAGGATGAAGAATTTCGGGCAACGACGGATAAACCGAATCACGACGAAGGTATTGAGATGAACGCACAACAATTTAATGAACTTAAACAAAAGCTCAGTGATTTAACGGCAAGTCAGTTAAAGTCATTACAAGGTGAGATCAGCGTGAAACTAAATAAAGCGCAAAAACCGGTTCTATCTGGTGAAGAAAGAGAAATGCTTGCCAAACTGTTTGCCTAATCAAGTCATTGATATAAAACACTTGAACGTTTTATAAACTCCACCTATGCTCTCACTATCATAATGTTGGGAGTAGTGATATGCCTGTATCGGAAATTCAATCTGGACACCACATCGTTCAGATGTCACAACAAATGGCCGAGAAAGCTGCACATGGCATTAGCAATAATGTAAGTAAGGTAAAAGAAGAGCTTTCTGATCACAACATCGATTTAGCTGCGGTTGCGGATGTCGCAATGACGGCCTCAACACCTAGCCTTCCCTCTCAAAAAGTTGAATTTCTCATCAACCTAGCTCAAGCCGCTGGTTATAACCGAGTTGGCGCGTCTGTCATAGAGAAAAACAATGAAATCATTGGCAGCTTGCTAGACATCCACGTTTAGGCGATTTAACGTCAAATTATCGCTATTTTAATTTCCAACTATCACTATAACGTTGTAACAAGATAACCCCTTTGCTTCGTTCTTGCTTTCTATTTCGATTCAAATATCTCCTGTTTAAAATCAAGCTTTCCCGAAAAAAATGGGCGGCTTATCAGAGCCGCCCATTCTTATGTTGTATACAGGTTTATCCGTTATCAATAACACCGTTGTTCAGCAATGACTCTACAATCTCGTTGGAGCTGAGACCGTTGAAGTCGATTGAAGTACCTAAGTTTTCCACGACAATAGTCTGTTGAACATTTGCATCCGTCGTAATGTTCAGAGAAACACTTTCCGTCGATGCATCGTAGTCTGCCGAAATGTGACCAAGCAGATCATCCATGTCGATCATTGAGTTATTGAGATCAGAGATAACTTCACGTAAATCGATACTGTCTTCGTTAACAGTGAAGTCAGTAATGGTATCCACTGCCCCTTCATCAACGGAATCTACCGTCCACTTGAAGATATCGCTGCCGTCTCCACCCGTTAAGATATCTGAGCCTAAGCCACCGATAAGCACGTCATCACCATCACCACCCAGAATAACGTCGTCACCGTCTCCACCAATCAAGTTGGTACCTGTGTCTCCGCCGACTAAATAGCTGTCGTCCACTGCGGTTGACTGGTCAATATCGTCGCTATCACTACTCACATCCAAACTAATTTGGACAGGTGAAGACTGCGCTTCATCGCCATTAGATTCCGTTGATATCGCCGTAAGCGAAATATCGTAAGAACCGACATCAATACCACTGTTAGTATCTGTTGCGACAATTTCTAGCGTATCAATTTCATCGCTTGGTACTGTCCAAGTGGTACCATCGAAGCTAATGCCTGATGGAGAAACGCCACTTGTTACCTCAGCACTAGCTGGTACGCCCGTTAGCTCCAAAGACAGCACCTCGTCAACATCAGTAAGCGCCGCCATGATTCCGACAATCGCTAAACCTTGACTGCTCGCGGTTTGGCTAGCCGCAATTTGACGAATGTAATTAAACTGAGGATTGATACTCAATGTAGGTGCATCAGCTACAGGTGTCACATTGATAGTGAAGTCTTGATTCGCCTCCAATGCGGAACCCGATGCATTTTCGAAGTACACACCGTTGTCTTCGACTTTCACCGATAAAGTGATTGAAGCTGCGTTGACATCTCCTGCATCCACAAATACACCCTCAGAAGCGTCTGTTGCTCCAAGAACGGAGTTAATATTATCTGGTGTGCCCATTAGGGTTATTTCACCAGCCATCCCCGCCCCAACAGTCACACCACTACCTGCTGGCGGCTCGACACGAAGGTCGCCCTCGGTAACTGTAAGAGTCACCGTCATGATTTCATTCGCCTGCGCACCAGTGAAGTCGATGTCACTTACACTAATACCCGTTATTTTCTGGCCATCGGCTTCGTTGATCGTATCCGTTACCGACGTTGCAGTGATTTCAGGTGCGTCATTGGTCGCTTCAACATTCAACACTGCTGTGCCCGCGATTGTAATTGGGTCTGGAGCGCCGTTAGTTGTTCCGTCATCTGTGATTTCATAAGTGAAATTAACGTCACCAAAGAAATCTGCTGCGGGTTCAAACGTCCACTCTGTCGCACTCACTTGAGTCAACGTGCCGGAAGTTGGGTCCACTAACGCAACATTATCGACGGTCAAGTTGTCTGACTCAGGATCACTTGCGTTGCTCAGCAACTCAGTAGCCGTAATAGTTACCGAACCACCATCTTCTTCGGTACTACTCAACGTTACCTCTGATGTTACCGGTGCATCGTTCACCTCAGTGACTTCGAAGGTCGCCGTTCCTGACACCGTTTGAGGATCTGAAACACCGTTCGTTGTACCGTTGTCGGTAATGTCGTAGGTCAGATCGACCTTGCCGTTGTAGCCAGGCGCAGGAGTAAATGACCATGTACCTGTTACGTTGTCGAAATCCAATGTGCCGCTGCTTGGATCAACCAACTGGACATTGCTCACCATCAAGGTGTCGTTTTCAATATCAGACGCATTCGCCAACAAATCAGCTTGGGTAATATCAACCGCCGTACTGTCTTCTGCGATATCAGAAAGTGTCACTTCAGACGTCGTTGGAGCATCATTGACTTCCGTTACGTTGAACGATGCGCTGCCGTTAACCGATTTAGGATCGGATGCACCATTTGTCGTGCCATCATCTGTAATGGTGTACGTGATTTCAACTGGACCGTTGTAATCTGGTGCAGGGGTAAATTCCCACTCTCCCGTGCCACTGTTGAAAATAATGCTGCCCGAATTCGGATCCGTTAACTGAACATTGCTAACCGTGAGATTATCGTTCTCTACGTCTGTCGCATTCGCAATAAGATCCGCTTCAGAGATGGAGAACACACCACTATCTTCTTCAATATCCGGTAGCGTCACTGGCGTAGTTTCTGGGGTATCATTCACCGCTGTCACTTCAATATTGAAGCTGCTGCTGTTGGTATTTAGGGTGTCATCTACCCCACCAATTACGATACCTTCATTACCTTGGTCATCGACTGTCACGTCCACCTGAACGTCACCAAAGAAGTTCAGCTCTGGATTAAACTCAATCAGACCGTCTGCAATGGCATTGTTTAGATCGGCCACTGTACCTTTCAGTTCAACGGAGTCCGTACCATCACCGCTCACGGTTAGGTTGTAAGTAGCGATGAGCGTTGGATTAAGCTCCAAGATACCGCTGTCGACGTTCACATTGAGTACATATTCAGCATTCGGATCATCGAGTACGGCATCAATATCGGTAATGCTGAAACCATCAAGCAGCATTGGCGTATCTTCTGGTGTTTCCACATCCACGGTATTGACGAACTCTGGACGATCGTTCACTGCTTCAACATCAACAGTGACATCAAACTCCTCTGCGGAGCCCAAGCTTTGACTGCCATCGAGCCCAGTATCAACGGCTTGCACTTTGAAATGCAGCGAACCATCCCATGAGTTATCATTGCGATCCCCTGAATTAAACACCACTTGATCCAAATCTTGAGCATTGATTTCTAAGACAAAAATGCCGCCGCCTTGGTCAGTAAATACTGTCCCATCAGGTAATGAAACGCTCGCCCCATCAGGGACATTTGAGACCTCAACTCTCAGCGTCTCTGGATCATTTTCCTGGTAGTTTGCACCATCTCCGATGGACTCTTTGTTATCAACCACTAACGCATTTACATTAATAACAATGTCTTCGCCCTCATTACCTGCAGCCGAAGTGTCGGGGTTCACATCAACATCATCACCAATAGGATTGACAATAAGCGTAAAGTTATTGTTTCGTTCCGTTGGTACTTGTAGCAACTCCTCTTGAATGAAGACCGTAATACCTATCTCAGCCTCGCCACTAAAGTGTTTTGGCGGTTTAATTTGGATGTCACTCAGGTCAATGGACGTCTGAGTGAGATCTTTTAGTTGAATACTCCATTCGCCCCCACCGTTATTCTTAACAACATAATCAGAGGAATTGGATTTAACGATAAAGTCATCAGGAAGCCCCGTTAACTTGAGTGAAACGAAACTCTCAGAACCGTCATTATCGTTCAGGCTGATCGAAACACCAGAGCCCGATTGATTCAGCGAAATTAAAGTATCTTCGTCACCAATCACCGTGATTGGCTGCGTCGGATCGGCACCTGTAATGGTAATGTCATCAACGACTGGCGTAACTTCAAATGTGACATCGTCAGTGAAGGTTCTCACATCTATATTATCGCCAGAGTTATTCAAGATAGACTGATCAAACACAGCTTCATCAGTAATTTCTCCCTCGATATTAATCTTGACGGTATTTTGGCCACCACCTACGGGGTAATTTTCTTTTGGCTTAAACAGAACATTGTCAAGCGCACCAGCTAAAATCTCAGCTTCATTAAACTCAATACTGGTTCCTAAGCTGTTACCATTGGCATCAACAAACTCACCTAATGTTGTGTCATCAAGCTCTAACTTGATGTTCGTTAGTGTTTCTCGACCACCTTGAGTGTTGTTAAATTGATCGGCAAAATCAACACTCAAGTTAAGTTGGATTAAGCCATCTTCGTAACCAACACCATCCGCCGTGGGAACGTCGTTATTTAGATCAGTTACAGGTTGTTTGTTTGCATCCAAGCCGAAAGTACCAACGATATCTACTTTTACATTCGGTGTGACATCGCTATCCAACGGCTGATCCCCGGCTGAACTCGGAACGTCTGCAACCGGTAAAACCTGAACTGGAAACTGGACATTATTTTCTTTTTCATCACCGGACTCAGTGTCTTTAGTGACAAACCGAATTGGTAATTCGAAATCACCTGCGTAATCTTCTGCCAAGTGCATCGTCAAGCCATCAAGGCCAGTAATATTTCCACTCGCATCGATATGGGCTTGGAACACGTATTTACCATTGACAAAATCAACATCCGTCCCCGTGATCACCAAATCAGGAGGAATGCCAGGAGCTGAAGGATCGACGATAATAGTTAAGACATCTTCCACACCATCTGCATTAATCGCATCGACTTTCGACGTCAACTGAGCACCAAGGTTAATAGAATTGTCTTCCAACGCTTGAATTTGGACATCATCAGCCACCTGAATCTCTGCCGCTACACTCATTTTCGGTGTGAGGACGGTTGGAAACTCTAGTGTCACATCCGTTTGACGCACGACCGTCGCATCTTTTTCGTTGCCCAAATCTTCGCCCAAATCATTCACTTCTGCGTAAATGGTTAAGCCAATTTGAGAGAGACCACCGTTATCGCCATCGTCACTGTCATCGTTTGGTGTTAAATCAAGTCCAGACGGCGCTTTAATTGAGAAGTTGTCTTCATTAGTTACTGTCCAACGACCTCCACCTTCATTTAGTGCACCGACGATAACCAATTGGTTGAGGATCTCAGGGTCCACATTGTGAAATTGAACAACAAGTTGAGTCACCACTTCATCTGAAGACGCATCAAACTCTTGGTATTTAATGATATGAGCGCCAGATTCGCCCCCCATAGAAGTGTTGATCGTAAAGTCAATGTTACCTTGATCATCTGACTTCACGATATCGGTAGCACCACCACCACTTTCAGTGACAAGCAGACGGGTTTGGTCATCTATTGCCCCCGTCTTATCCTCTGGCTCAACGATTGGATTAACTTGGACATTCACCGTACCATTGATGGTTTTCTCAGCGATACCTTCACCGGGATTCGAAGCGTCAACATATTCATGGTCAATCTCTTTCACAGTGACGGTCGTGGTCAAGTCAAAGTCAGTACTTGAATCCTGCTCCAACTGGACTTGAACATAGCCACTTTGAGAGATTTTAGCGGAAAAATCTTGCTCTGATTCACCGGCTTGCGGTGAAAGCGTTAGTGTTCCAGAAACAAGCGCTTGTGCCACACCATCTACATAGACCGTGCTGCCTGGAGGAAATCCAGAGATGGTTACATCACTAAAGAATTCATCGGTATCAGGGCTTTGTACGAGCGTCGGTTTCCAATCGATGTCAAAGCGCGTATCTTCATCTCCCTCCGATCGAACAACGTAGTTATCTTGAGCATCAATAACGGGTTCGACCTTGATCCTTACCTATCTTTCAATCACACGACTATGACCATCATTCTCGGTAACAATGATCGTCCCTGTAATCGCAATGTTTTCGGTTGAAGAGGCTTCTGGAATAATTTGAATACCGGAATTAAAATTCAGCCCAGTGATGTTTGCTTCGTAAATCGGTTGACCGTTACCATCATAGCCAACAAAGGTGAGGTCAACGCTTGAACCGTCTGAATCTACGACACGAACACCGTCGGGGATGTTGGACAGGATAACAGTAATGGCTTCTGAATCATCCTGTGGTCTATCGGCAACTTCACCAGATACAACCGAGAAGTTGAGGTTTACAACACCATTCTCTTCAATAGTCGTCTCTATTCCGGCCACATCTCCGTCTACGAATCGGTTCCAAACGTTCCCCGCGTCAATTAATACCGTGTCTGGTATGTCAGCAACACCTTTTACACCAACGATGACGGTCTTACTGCCCAGTGACAACACATCTTCTGTCGTACCGGTAGACAATGATGCTGTGTCTTTCACAATGCCTTCGACATTGAAAGTAAAGTCATCATTGCTGTGCAACGGAGGAAGAACTTCGACGTTCGCTAATTCAGACTCTGGCACTTCGTAATAAAGTACATTGCCGCCTGAATCGGTCACTTCTACTATCTGACTTGGGTTTGCTGAGTCCAGCCACACCAAAGTAACCCCATCAATTGAGAAGTTAGAAATGCGCACAAATAACGCTTCAGAACCATCTAAGTCCGCTGATGGTTTCATGGTGATCACTTCACTTAATTGGAGTGGATCGTGATCAGTGACAGGGTCTACCGTATTTTGAGTTCGAGCATTATCCTCAAACACATTAATTCGGTTTACAGTAAAACTACCTTTATCCGCAACTGGGTTTACATCAATAATGATGGTTTCGGTTTCTGAGCGAGCGGTATCTTTCCCAAGCAGTGGATTGTTGTTTTCCGTCGTAATAGCGGTGACATCAATTCTGATTTCGCCCGAGAAGTTATCTATCGGATCAACTTGAACTTCATCAATTCGGCTTGCATCCACCAGATAAACACCACCGGATTTTGGTATCGCACTACCATCTGAATAGACTAACTCTGCGTTACCTTCTCCTTGTGTAAAGACAAGCTCGTACACAATGCCTTCTGGGTTACTAGTGTCTTGGGTTTCAGCCGCGATGTTAAGTGCGACATTGTTTCCATCTTCATCAACCGAGTAGTTAAATTCGCTGCTTGCCGTCCACGTTGCAATATCTGCGACAGCAGCAACTTCAATGTCTAAACGACCATTAATCGTATGATCTGGCGTACCATTGTTAAGAATTTCCACGCGGATACGAGGATCGATACCAGAAGCATCGGTTGATGTATGACGATCTGGTACGAAGTACAAGTTATCTAACGAGACAAGCTCACCATTGAATGACTGCTCAACATTTGATGCGTCGAGAACAACCGTATTGCCCACAGATGTTAATTCAATGTAGTTGCCACTGCCGTCTCTGTAGTAGAACGTACCGTTGTGAGTATCAGCATCTCGAATAGTGATGTCACCTAAGCTCTCGTTACGGTCGATATCGTGTAAATTGATAACCAAGTCGACTTTCGCAGGGCTAACATCCAGCGTCGACAAGTTGTCCTGAGTATTTGCAGAGTCAACGCCCACAACGACACCATCACGCCCTTGGTCTTCGAACGCAGTAACGGTAGACGTGTCAATTTGCGCATTGCGGTCTCTTATCGAGATATCCACATCGGCATCTGCGATATCGCCATCACCATCGGTTGCAACAACGTTGATGGTGAAATCAATCGAGTCGGTTTCGGTATGGTCAAGGTCGTCATTCGGACGGAATGACACACTGCCATCGGTTCGAACAACCAAACGACCGATTTCAGTATCCACTCCGTCAAGAACCTTGTGAACAAATACGACTTGGTCGCTGCCGTTCAAATCGACAGAATCAGAATCAACACCATTTTGCTTAAAGTAAATGCCTGAATCATCAGCCGAGAATGAAGTCACTTGTGCGCCGTCAGCACCAAGGTCATCATCCCCCTCTACAGGGTCTCGGAATAAACGAACCGTGCGGCTGCCTTGCCCCTCAACACGCGAAATAGATGCATCGTGCAAGGTTGGAACATCATCGGTAATCGTCACTGGTAAGTTAATACCTGCCGTATCACCATCGACATCGGTCGCAAAGACTGGGAGATCAAGTATGAGTGTATCTTCGCCTTGAGTTGAGTGATCTAGCGCACCCTCAAGCGTAAACTTGTAAGAGCCGTCAGCGTTCAAAACTAGTGTGAACACTGAGTTACCATCAGGTGTTTGACCTTGATAAGTAAAGTTGTTGTTGCTTACCGCGGTTTGAACTAAAGTCACCGCAAAACCACCTGAAGTTACTCCTGGTATCGGGTTAGAAGTAAGATCCAGCTGATAAGAGACAACGGTATCTGCCCCTTCCACCGTATCGAAATTGCCCGTTGCTTCTAGGCTGTCTTTGTTGGTTGCCTGAGAGCCGTTGGCAAGGTCATCCTCATCAACAGCCAAAGCATCTGCTGATTTAATTTCGGGAATGTCATCAACTACGGTAATTGGAAGATTCAGTGATGATGACGTGTCACCATCAAAGTCTGTTACTGTAATTGGAATATCAATGACAAGGTTGTTTTCACCTTGAACAGCGTCATGGTCGATTGGTCCCAACAGCTCAAATTGGTAGCTGTCATTATTCGCATCAAGAGACAGCGTGAAGATCTTAGTTGATGTGCCAGTAATAACCGCTTCGTAACTGGTTACTCCACCATTCGTGCTTACTAGATTCAACTCGATGCTGCTGCCGTTCGACGTTAAACCAGACACGACTGCATCGAGGTCTGAAACTTGGTAGCTGACAATCTTGTCTGCACCAGCAACGACCTCAAATCCGCCGTTCAATACCGTTGAATCACTACTTGTCGTGTCAGAGCCACCGGAAAGATCATCTTCATCAACGGTTTGTTGGCTAGAGTCTGTCACTTTCACAATAGCTGGGACATCGTCCACCACGGTGATCGGCAAGGTGATGTTATTGGACACATCGCCATCAAAATCAGTCGCGTTGACTGGGAAGTTAATGACCAACGAGTTTTCATCGTTACCCGCAGGATGATCAAGTGCACCCAACAGTTCAAATTCATAACTGTCTGCTGAACCATTTAGCGTCAGTTTAAAGACGGTGTCCGTCGTACCTTGTACATAAGCTCGGTACTCAATCACACCGTTTGAATTTGAAAACTCAACCAACTCAAGCGGTTGACCACCTGAGGTAAGGCCAGAAACAGGCGATGTTAAACTATCCAACTGGAAGCTAACGATAGAGTCGGCACCATCAGTAACGTCAAAGTTGCCACCAATGATATTGGATTCTGGCGTGTCGTCCGAACCTTGGCTTGGAATATCATCCTCATCCACAGACAAGGTACTACCAGAGCTAATAGCATCAATGGTTGGTTTGTCATCTACGATCGTAACTGGCAAGGTCGCAGTGATGGTATCGTTGTCGCCATCCGTGATCTTCACAGGTAGATTCAACAAAATCTCATCAGAGTTAACCGCGTGATCTAACTGACCAGATAACTCAAAGTCGTATTTACCATCTTGATGAAGTGTCAACGTGAAGACCGTCACTCCACCCGGAGTTTGTCCCACGTAAACAAGCGCGTCAGCAGTTGAAGCGCCAACGTCTTGAGAAAGTGTTACCTCTTCTCCACCCGATTTCAGGTTCGGAATAGGATTTGAGCTCAGATCCAATTCGAAAGCATCAATACCATCTGCGCTAGTGACTTCGAATTCACCTGATACCGTTAACGGCTCTTTAGTGCCATCAGAACCAAGAGGTAAGTCATCTTCGTCGACACGTAGACTTTCAATATTGGTAACAACTGGAACATCGTCCACAACGGTAATTGGCAATGTGAAGGCTGGTGAAGTATCACCATCATTATCTGTCGCCGTCACAGGGAGGTTAATAACAATCTCGTTTTGCTGATTACCATCTGGATGATCAAGCGGCTTCTGTAAATCGAACTCGTAGGTGTTGTTCGTTGCATCCAACGTCAGTTCGAAAACCACTTCAGCAGGATTGCCAGCGACACCTTGGTATACGTTCACGCCGTTTGCGCTAGAAGACAGAACTAAGGTGATAGCGTCACCATCTGAAGTCAGTGACGCAACTGGCGTGGTCAGGTCACTCAGCTGAATAGAAGCAACTTGGTCAGCACCTTCGGTGATATCAAAAGTACCTGAAATAACAGTATCTTCTGCACTTGCAGCATCCGTACCTGCTGGTAGGTCATCTTCATCAACGGTTTGTTCGCTGCCTGCTAGCAAACCATCAATGGTCGGAACATCATCCACAACCGTAATTGGTAAGGTGATGTTGTTCGACACGTCTCCATCAAAGTCAGTCGCGTTTATCGGTAAATTTATGATCAGTTCATTCTGGCCATCAGCATTTGGATGATCGAGACGAGCGAGCAAATCGAACGTGTAGCTGTCATCAGAGGCATCGAGGGTTACACGGAATACTGGTGTCGTCGTGCCATCAATACGAGCTTCGTAAACTGAAACGCCACCTGCGTTTGATACTTCAACCATAACCAGAGATTGACCACCAGAGGTCAGGCCTTGTACTGGCGTCGTTAGGTCAGAAACGCTGTACTCGACAATGCCATCAGAACCATCAGTCGCGATGAAGTTACCGGCAATGCTGTTCGACTGTGTACCATCAGATCCGATTGTTGGGATATCGTCCTCATCAACCGTTTGCACACTTGTTGCTTCGATTCCACCAAGTGTCGGCTTGTCATCAACGATCTTGACAGGAATTGTCTCAGCAGAGGTATCGCCATCAAAGTCTGTTGCGATGATTGGGAAGTTGAGCGTTAACTCATCACTATCAACAGCATGATCGATTGGGCCTTCAAGCGTGAAGTTATAAGAGCCATCAGTGTTCACTGTCAGTGTAAAGACCGACTCGGTGCCTGCTGTTGCTTGATAGGTAAAGCTGCCGTCGCCATTTGCGGTTTCAGCCAATGTGACTGCCACGCCTTGTGATGTGAGTCCAGCCACTGGTGTTGCTGAAGCATCAAGCTGATAGCTCACCACTCGGTCCGAGCCTTGTGTGGTGGTAAAGTTACCATCGATTGAAATCGGGTCAGTTTGGTCTGAGCCAATCGTACTTAAGTCATCTTCATCAACGGTAATCGCATCGACATCAGTAATGGTCGGTTTATCATCCACGATGGTGACTGGGATCGTTTCTGTGGTGGTATCACCATCAAAATCCGTTGCGATGATTGGGAAGTTCAGCGTCAGCTCATCACTGTCTACCGCATGGTCGATTGGCCCTTGCAGCGTGAAGTTGTATGAGCCATCCGTGTTTACTGTTAGCGTAAATACGGCTTCAGTTCCTGCTGTCGCTTCATAAGTGTAGCTACCGTCGCCGTTTGCGGTTTCAGTCAGCGTGACGGCCACACCTTGTGATGTTAGACCGTCAACAGGCGTTGCAGCAGCATCCAATTGGTAGCTTACTACCCCATCAGAGCCTTGCGTTGTAGTGAAGTTGCCATCGATTGAAATTGGATCTGAGCCGTCGGAGCCAATCGTCGCTAAGTCATCTTCATCCACGCGGATTGCGTCTACGTCAGTGATGGTTGGTTTATCATCAACGATGGTGACAGGTAACGTCTTCGATGAGGTGTCGCCATCAAAGTCTGTTGCGATAATCGGGAAGTCGATTTGCAGACTGTCGCTATTCACCGCATGGTCTAGTGGGCCCTGCAGAGTAAAGGTGTAGCTGCCATCTGGCTTCACCACCAGTTCAAATACGGCATTGCCATCTGCTGTGGCAGTGTAAGTAAAGCTGCCATCACCATTTGTTGTCTCAGCAAGTACGACAGGCTCACCATGAGAGGTTAACCCTGCTACTGGATCTGCTGTTGCATCAAGCTGGTATTTAACAACGCTGTCCGAGCCTTCAGTTGTGCTGAAAGACCCCGACATAAACGCATCATCGTTTTGGTCTGAGCCAATTGAAGCGAGATCATCTTCGTCCACCGTGAGTGGAACAACGTTGTCAATGGTTGGAACGTCATCAGTAATCGTAACTGGAATGGTCGCGGTCGTCGTATCGCCATCAAAGTCTGTTGCAATGATTGGGAAGTTCAGTACTAGCTCATCGTTGTTTAACGCGTGATCGATTGGCCCTTCTAGACGGAAGTTGTATGTGCCGTCTGCATTCACATTCATGGTGAAAACCGGATTGCCATCCGCGGTAGCCACGTAAGTGAAGCTGCCATCGGCATTCGCAGTCTCTACCAAAGTAACAGGCTCACCTTGAGAAGTTAAACCTGAAACAGGATCAGCCGTTGAATCAAGTTGGTAGCTCACCACACGGTCTGAACCTTGAGTGGTCGTGAACGCGCCTTCAACATAAACAGCGTCAGTTTGGTCTGAGCCAATACCTGATAAATCATCTTCGTCTACTGCAAGAGGCACAACATTATCTATGATTGGTGCATCATCCGTGATCGTGACTGGAATGGTTGCCGAAGTCGTATCACCATCAAAATCGGTGGCAATAATTGGGAAATCAATCGTCAGGCTGTCACTGTTAGCTGCATGGTCAATCGGGCCTTGCAGCGTAAAATCGTAAGTGCCATCTGTTGCTACGTTTAACGTGAATACCGGATTGCCGTCTGCGGTCGCCACATAAGTAAAGCTGCCATCACCGTTGGCGGTTTCCACCAAGGTAATCGCCTCACCTTGAGACGTTAGCCCCGCAACAGGATCAGCCGTTGAATCCAGTTGATAGCTCACCACTCGGTCAGAGCCTTGAGTGGTCGTAAACGCGCCTTCAACGAACAGATCGCCGCCAGGGTCGGAACCCACACCGCTAAGGTCGTCTTCATCGACACTTAACGCATCCACCGCTGTGATGGTCGGTACATCATCAACAATCGTGACTGGAATGGTTTCAGTGACAGTGTCGCCATCAAAGTCGGTTGCGATAATTGGGAAATTTAGTGTCAACTCGTCACTATCAACCGCGTGATCAATCGGCCCTTCTAGCGTGAAGTTATAAGAGCCATCAGTATTCACAGTCAGCGTAAAGACCGCTTCAGAGCCCGCTGTTGCTTCGTAGGTAAAACTGCCATCACCATTTGCAGTTTCTGTTAGCGTGACAGCCACACCTTGCGAGGTTAAACCGTCAACTGGTGTTGATGTGCCATCGAGTTGGTAGCTCACCACTCGGTCTGAACCTTGCGTGGTGGTGAAGTTACCATCAATAGAAATCGGGTTGCTTTGGTCTGAGCCAATTGACGCTAGATCATCTTCATCAACCGTAATGGAATCCACGTCAGTAATAACTGGCTTATCGTCTACGATCGTCACTGGGATAGTGGCATTTGTGGTGTCGCCATCAAAGTCGGTCGCGATGATTGGGAAGTTCAGTATCAACTCATCACTATCTACTGCGTGGTCGATTGGACCTTCAAGCGTGAAGTTATAGCTACCATCAGTATTCACTGTCAGCGTAAAGACCGCTTCAGTACCCGCTGTCGCCTCGTAAGTAAAGCTGCCATCACCGTTTGCGGTTTCAGTCAGCGTGACGGCCACGCCTTGTGATGTAAGGCCGTCAACTGGTGTTGCAGAAGCATCAAGCTGATAGCTCACCACTCGGTCCGAGCCTTGTGTGGTGGTGAAGTTGCCATCGATTGAAATCGGGTCAGTTTGATCTGAGCCAATCGTGCCTAAATCATCTTCATCAACGGTAATCGCATCGACATCGGTAATGGTCGGCTTATCATCCACGATGGTGACTGGGATCGTTTCTGTGGTGGTATCACCATCAAAATCCGTCGCGATGATTGGGAAGTTCAGTGTCAGCTCATCACTGTCTGTCGCATGGTCAATTGGCCCCTGAAGCGTGAAGTTGTATGAACCATCCGTATTCACGGTCAGCGTAAATACGGCTTCAGTTCCTGCTGTCGCTTCATAAGTGTAGCTACCGTCGCCGTTTGCAGTTTCCGTCAGCGTCACTGCCACACCTTGCGATGTTAGGCCATCAACTGGCGTTGCAGCAGTATCTAATTGGTAGCTTACTACCCCATCAGAACCTTGCGTTGTAGTGAAGTTGCCATCGATTGAAATTGGATCTGAGCCGTCAGAGCCAATCGTCGCTAGGTCATCTTCATCCACACGGATTGCGTCTACGTCAGTGATGGTTGGTTTATCATCAACGATAGTGACAGGTAACGTCTCCGATGAGGTGTCGCCATCAAAGTCTGTTGCGATAATCGGGAAGTCGATTTGCAGACTGTCGCTATTCACCGCATGGTCTAGTGGACCTTGCAGTGTAAAGTTGTAGCTGCCATCTGGCTTCACAATCAATTCAAATACGGCATTGCCATCTGCCGTGGCTGTGTAAGTAAAACTACCGTCGCCGTTAGCAGTTTCAGCAAGCACGACAGGCTCACCATGAGAGGTCAACCCAGATACTGGATCTGCTGTTGCATCAAGCTGGTATTTAACAACGCTGTCTGAGCCTTCAGTTGTGGTGAAAGAACCCGACATAAACGCATCATCGTTTTGGTCTGAGCCAATTGAGGCGAGATCATCTTCGTCCACCGTGAGTGGAACAACGTTGTCGATAGTTGGAACGTCATCAGTAATCGTGACGGGAATGGTCGCGGTCGTCGTATCGCCGTCAAAGTCTGTTGCAATGATTGGGAAGTTCAGTACTAATTCATCGCTGTTTAACGCGTGATCGACCGGCCCTTCCAGACGGAAATTGTATGTGCCATCAGCATTCACGTTCATGGTGAAAACCGGATTGCCATCCGCGGTAGCCACGTAAGTAAAGCTGCCATCAGCATTCGCAGTCTCTACCAGAGTAACTGGCTCACCTTGGGAGGTTAGCCCCGAAACAGGATCAGAAGTTGAATCAAGTTGGTAGCTCACCACACGGTCTGAACCTTGGGTAGTGGTGAACGCGCCTTCAACAAACACAGCGTCAGTTTGGTCTGAGCCAATACCTGATAAATCATCTTCGTCTACAGCCAGAGGCAAAACATTATCGATGATTGGTGCATCATCCGTAATCGTGACTGGAATGGTTGCCGAAGTCGTATCACCATCAAAATCGGTGGCAATAATTGGGAAATCAATCGTCAGGCTGTCACTGTTAGCTGCATGGTCAATCGGGCCTTGCAGCGTAAAATCGTAAGTGCCATCTGTTGCTACGTTTAACGTGAATACCGGATTGCCGTCTGCGGTCGCCACATAAGTAAAGCTGCCATCACCGTTGGCGGTTTCCACCAAGGTAATCGCCTCACCTTGAGACGTTAGCCCCGCAACAGGATCAGCCGTTGAATCCAGTTGATAGCTCACCACTCGGTCAGAGCCTTGAATAGTGGTAAACGCGCCTTCAACGAACACAGCGTCAGTTTGGTCTGAGCCCACGCCGCTAAGGTCATCTTCATCGACACTCAACGCATCCACCGCTGTGATGGTCGGTACATCATCAACAATCGTGACTGGAATGGTTTCAGTAACGGTGTCGCCATCGAAGTCGGTTGCGATAATTGGGAAGTTGAGTGTCAGCTCATCACTATCCACCGCGTGATCAATTGGCCCTTCTAGCGTGAAGTTGTAAGAGCCATCAGTATCTACTGTCAGAGTAAATACTGGGTTGCCACCCGCAGTCGCTTCATAAGTGAAACTACCATCACCATTTGCGGTTTCTATCAGTGTGACAGCCACGCCTTGCGATGTTAAACCGTCCACTGGTGTTGCTGAAGCATCGAGTTGGTAGCTCACCACTCGGTCAGAGCCTTGTGTGGTAGTAAAGTTGCCATCAATAGAAATTGGATTGCTTTGGTCTGAGCCAATTGACGCTAGATCATCTTCATCAACCGTAATGGTGTCGACGTCGGTAATAACAGGCTTATCGTCCACGATTGTCACTGGGATAGTGGCATTTGTGGTGTCGCCATCAAAGTCTGTTGCGATGATTGGGAAGTTGAGTGTCAGCTCATCGCTATCTACCGCGTGGTCGATTGGACCTTCAAGCGTGAAGTTATAGCTACCATCAGTATTCACCGTCAGCGTAAAGACCGCTTCACTACCCGCTGTCGCCTCGTAAGTAAAGCTGCCATCAGCGTTTGCGGTTTCAGTCAGCGTAACTGCCACGCCTTGTGATGTAAGGCCGTCAACTGGTGTTGCAGAAGCATCAAGCTGATAACTTACCACTCGGTCAGAGCCTTGTGTGGTGGTGAAGCTACCATCAATAGAAATCGGGTCAGTCTGGTCCGAACCAATCGTGCCTAAATCATCTTCATCAACAGTAATCGCATCAACATCGGTAATAGTTGGCTTATCATCCACGATGGTAACAGGCAATACGATTTGGCTTGTGTCACCATCGAAGTCTGTAGCAATAACGCTAAAATCAAGGGTTAAGCTGTCGCTATTTGCCGCATGGTCAATTGGACCTTGCAGCTCAAAACTGTACGAGCCGTCGGTATTCAAAATTAATGTGAAAACTGCACTGCCATTTGCCGTTGCGCTGTAGGTGTAACTGCCATCTGCATTTTGCGTTTCGGCAATGGAAACGGTTTGACCTTGAGATTGCAGGCCATTTAAAGAATCAGCGTTTACATCCAACTGATACTGTACGACGCCATCAGAACCTTGAGTTGTCGTAAACTGACCTTCGACCAGCGTTGACTGTGATTGGTCAGAGCCTACCAAACTTAAGTCATCTTCATCGACGGTAAGAGCGACAACGTCATTAATGGTTGGCACATCATCGGCAATGGTTACCGGTAGAACAAGTGAACTGGTGTCACCGTCAAAGTCCGTTGCGACAATAGTGAAGTCTAGAGTTAAGCTATCGCTACCCACAGCATGATCGATTGGACCTTCAAGGGTAAATGAATAAGAACCGTCAGGGTTCACTTGTAAGGTGAAGATAGCGTCCCCTTCTGCCGTTGCAGAATAGGTAAAGCTGCCATCTGAATTGGTTGTTTCCGTCAGAGAGATAGATCGCCCCTGCGATTCCAACCCATTGAGTGGATCAGTGCCGCTCTCTAATTGATAACTTACAACACGGTCTGAGCCCTGAGTCGTCGTGAAGCTACCTTGCGCGAACACAGAGTCGCTTTGATCGGAGCCAATGCTTGATAAATCGTCTTCATCGACGGCTAGCGCATCAACGCCATCAATCGAAGGAACGTCATCTTGAACTTGAATGACAATTTGCGCAGCTTCTGGTGTGTTCGAACCTTCGGTAATAGAGGAGCGGTCACCATCCGCATCTACCGCGTAAACTGGCAGTGAGAAAGTGAGCGAGTCATCGTTAGCACCCGTATGGTCAAGTTGTTCATACAAGTTGAATTGGTATTCGCCCAATGCAGGTGCATCAATCGCCACATCAAATACGGTAATACGCACACCATCCAGCTCGATGAAGCCTTCGTAAGTACGTACGCCGTTACTCTCGGACGCTAGTTCTAGTTGAACAACCTGCCCTTGAGATTGGAGTTCTCCACCAACATTGAACTCTGTAGGTTCCAACTCATAGTGATCAATGATGTCACTTCCGACCGCTGTCGTGATCGACCCAGTACCACTTGTTACTGCCGCGCCTTCCTGTGAACCTTGGTCAACCCCCGCCTCATCTAAAGACAAGCCCGTCACGTTCTCAATCACTGGGTTATCGCCATCGAGGATGGTCATCGTAAAGGTGTTGCTTGCCGTATCTTGGTCATAGTCGACGATTGTGGTTGGTAAAGAGAGCTCAATCGTATCTTCACCGTTTGTTTGTTCTAACGGCTTAAATTGCTCAAATTGGTAGGTACCATCAGTATTCAGACTGATGGTTAAGACGGTTTCATTCGAGCCAGCAATGGACAAGGTGATAGTACTGCCGTCTTCAGAGAGTACCGCTTCTGTCGCCTGATTATCACTCAGTAGGCCATCGAACTGACTAAGTCCTTCTTGATTAAACGTGACCGTTGCCAATTGATCACTACCAATATCAACAAAGGTGCCAGTAATTGGTGTAGAAGAAGATTCAACGTTTTCAAAAGTAACGTTTTGCGGCGCAGGATCATCGCCATCAATAACGGTTGTCGTAAAATCGATAGGCGCTTGAATGCTGTTACCACCAATATCTGCACCTGTAATATCAAAAGCAATATTGATTTGATCACCGACGATCGATACTTGGCCATCAGCAACAGACGCAACATGGTCAACGCCCTGGCTAATCGTGGTAACGACTTCTAACTCTAAATCACGGCCTACAGATGTCGCTTCGATCTCGATACGAAGCACTTCGTTACCTTCTTGAGTACCGATAATGGCATTTTGCGCTTCGTCATAAACGAACGCCACTGGCTGACCACCAGAGGTAATATCACTGTTAAGCTCAGTCAACAAAGACTCTAAAGAAGACGTTTCGGGTACAAATGAAGCAGTATCAAGTGCGAGATCCCCTGCTTCAACCAGCACACTAGACGAAATGGTTTGCGGGTAGCTTGATAGAGAAATTGAGCCTTCTGTTACGCTAGATTGCAGTGACTGCCCACCATCAGCAAAAATCGTGACATTCAAACCGTCATCTTCGTCGCGAGCATCTTCTCCGCTGCGAGTCGCAGACGTTTCAAAAAAAGTAGAAGCGAGTACTTCCGGGTTATTATATTCAACCGTCACGTAGCCAGCATTAGCCGAGCCTTCAGCACCTGCGCCAGCAGCTGTTGCTTCTAAGATAGCGGTAGGGTCAGCTCCGTCTAAAATAGCTTGCTGGATAGCGGCAATATCGTTGGCGTCGAAGTCAGCACTTCCAATAGCCGTTGGGTCAAAAGTCACCAAGCCATTAACTGGAGATTGTACCAATACTGGTTCTAACGGTTCAGAAGAAGGCACAGGAAGACAAGCAACACAATTTGCATCGACCAGATAAAGCTCATTATTTATCTGTACGTCGAGAGAAGCATTATTTTCTGTGATAATAATCTCGCCAGGTCTTAACTCATCCCCCGCTTTTATGACCTTAACGTTTCCATCCAGGCCCAAAACCAAAACTTCACCTTTGACAGCATTTACAATCGCGCTCTGCGGTACCGTGTGCGTACTCATCTGACCTCCGCTAATGGCTTACGTTTCCCATTAACCTTTTCAGATAATTTCTTATTAATTTAGTGCGGCATACTGCACACCTTTATACGATTAAACTAAGTATTGAATCATTAAACAATCGATAAATACCCTACTACCAAGCAACATAAGTAAAACTTACTCGTAGTCACAGAAATGTGACACATGTGCTGACGCGTAGATATCGAATAATTATATGAAATTGATACCTTATTCTGATTAAGTGTAGTTGTTTTAAGAAAAGAAGAGAGATGAAATCATTCAGCTAAACGCCAGACTGCCGGTTGCGATCAATAATGGAAGAAAAGCAATGAGAATGTTGTATACACCGGAGCGTGATGACATCTTAATCAATATCGGTGACGAAAAAAACGTAACGATTAAATATTGAACAACATAAATTGCAGGACAAAATGCAACGATAAAAAAGTGGCTTACGATATGAATCCCCGCACACCACGAGTTCGGTTTTGTTCTGATATACAGCAAAAAAAACACGAGCAAGCTAATAATAAAATACATAAACACAGCACTTGAAAATAATTATCATTTTCAATCATATGTAAATATTCCCTTACTTTCAATGGTGTTTGAGCTATTAATGTCATCGTTATTATCAATCAACACAATAAGTAAAATTATCAGTAATTCCAGTCCTAAACGTTTGCGTAATCGCTAACCTTCTCTTAACCTTGATTTGAGGCTTTTATCACGGTTTTTCCATTGATATAGTGCGTCCATACAACAAAAAAAGACCATTCGAGGCATGGAGCTTCCTCATTAATCTCAAGATGAGAAGAATTGGTACCGACAAAATTCGGCAGATTTTAAGAGGGTCAAAAAATGGACATGAATATGGTTGAGATTTTAGGTTATGCAGCTTCAATCATGGTCGCTATTTCGCTAACTATGAAAGATATTGTTAAGCTTCGTATCCTTAACTTTATTGGTTGTGCGCTATTTACTGCTTACGGACTAATGATTGATTCTTGGCCTGTAGTACTAACTAACGGTTTTATTGCTTGCGTTAACATCTACTTCCTAGCAAAAATGCAGCAGGAAAAAAAAAGCCTAGAGCCTGAGAAAGCGCAATAGCATTCAAACAATAAAAGCCCGCAAATCATAAGATTGCGGGCTTTTGCTTTTAACATTCCCTTTCTATCACAGCATCCTTAAACGAGCGCTAACGAACCCAGCTAAGTGCTAGTGTTTCTCGACGAGAAAACATGTCCACATGCGATGAAATGATCGCCTTCACCGTATTCAGTTTCTCTTCTGAATCCGCCTCACAGGTTATAGTTAAGCTAGATGCACAAAGGTTAAACTCAGCTTTTCCCGTCGGAAATGTCACCAAACCGCTATTTTCATTCCAAGTAGCAGGAACTTTTCGTCCAAAATGCCGACAAAGCGTCACTAAGTATTTGTCAGCGTGTTCGCTATCTATTCGGGTGCTTTCTTTAATCATGAACTTACTCGTTACTTTGAAACGTCCTATGAAGAACCTTGTTAGAATTGATAAGCTGCAGAGAGCTTGAAGTTGCGACCCGGCTCGTAGTCATCAAGCGTGAAGCCACGTGCAGTCCCCGAACGAGACGCATGAGAGCTGTACAACTCGTCAAATACATTATCAATACCAAAGGTCACCGACAGCCCATCAATATCAGACGGCACCCATTGAGCGTATAGATTATGCACATCATAACTTGCTTTCTTTGGCTGACCATCAAAGACGTTGTCTTCCTCTAGAACAAACATTGAGTTCCACCCGAAGATCGTTTCTAAAGCGTCTGACTGGTAATCCAAAGTTAGAGCAATGCTATCACCCATATCAATGCTACGCCCATTGCCCCCAGCAACAGGACCACCAGTATTCTTGTTTTTGGTGTCCGACTTAGAGTAAGAAAGTTTGCTGTTAAACTTGTCGTAACCATAAGAAGCACTTGCTTCAAAGCCTTTAATCTCAACATCACCTAAGTTGTAAATCAGGTAAGTTTGAGTCGCGTTTTGGTACTGATCTGCAATGTAATCATCAATTTCCGTTTGGAATACCGTAATATTCGCCCCAAAGAAATGCTTATCAAAGGTTTTATCAAAACGAACACCACCCTGCGTGTTCAATCCCGTTTCTGGCTTTAACCCATCCTCTAAAAATGCAACGTCTTGGTAAGCAATAAAGGTTTCCATTAGCTCTGGACCTTTAAATAGAGAGCGTGCACTCGCAAACAACGTCCAATCTTGCGTCACCGCCCATTCTGCTGCTAGAGCCCAAGTCACATCATCATAATTACTGTTTCCTGTCTCAGCTTTGCGTTTGTAATCATCAAAGCGCATACCTGCAGTAATAAAGAAGGCATCAGAGAAGAAGAACTGATCTTCTACAAACAGTGCGGTTGAAATCGCCGATTCGTCCATAAACTTACGACTACCGTAGTAACTCGAAGACGTTTTATCCATGTAGTCGAAGCCATAAGTGACTCGATTATCAAACTCACCTAACATAACATCTGACTGGAATTTGCCATTCAAACCAAAGTTTTGGTTTTTGGCGGTGTTCTTTGATAAACGGTTCGAGGGCCAACGAGGGGCCATCACCGTTTCGTCACGTTTAATTTCTGTCTCGGTATTATAAAGAGTGACGTTTCCTTGGTGTTGTTCGCCTCGCAACTCGTAACTCAAGGTAACGGTATCGCGGTCATAATCCGTAGGGATAAGTAACTTGCTCGACAGGCTATTATTTGCACTACCCGACATATCAGGACGCGGACTGTAATCTCCACTGTCTCGGTACATGTCATAAGAGAGCTCAAAACGATGGATGTCATTTAGTTCATACCCCAGCTTAGCCAGAATGTTGTAAACATCACCTGCAGCACCATAGGTTTTATTGCCATCACCATCTTCAAAATCATCACGCGTAACGTAATGGCCATAGACCATCGCATCAATGTTTTCGGACAAAAGTCCGTACAGTGTCAACGAACCTTGTTGGTTGTCGTTGGATGCATAGCCGCCATAAACACGCGCACCAAACTTTTCATCGTAACGAAGTAAGTCACGAGCGTCTTTCGTTTCAAAGTAGACCGAACCGCCTAACCCGTTTTGAGTCACAGAGTTATTACCTACCTGAATGTCCGCAGATTTGAGAATGTCAGGGTTCAACGTCAAGTTACCAATATGATGGAACATGCTCGCATGCTGAGAAGCACCGTCAAGACGAATGTCCAAATCGGTTTCGCTCAAACCACGAATCGTAATACGTTGATTCACAGAGTGTGTGCCACCAACATCCACACCGGGAATATCGCGCAGTAAATCAGACATATGATCCGCTTGCTTCAGTGACATGTCGTCCGCAAACATCGACTCAGTGTTGCTGGAAACTTTCGTTCCCCATACAACGACCTCTTCAAAATGTGACTCAGTATCTTGAGCTAAAACAGGGGTTGATAGCGCCATTCCCACTGCAAGGCAAAGGCTTGAAAGCTTGATAGGTGAACAAGCAGGGCTTTCCATAACTTCATTCCTAAATATTAATGATAATAATTCTCATGTATAATAAGCATGAGTTTTATAAATACAAAGGCGATTCGGTTATGCGAAATCGCACAAGTGTTATGAGGAAGTGTCAAATGCAGGAAGTCACAACAAAACGAACTAAAATTGCCAAGATAGCTTTAACCCAAAGACTAGAGGCGACAGAGAAACAATGGATTGTCACGCAAGGCCAACCTTGTCAAACTCAACTGGCCGAAGGTAAGTTCCTATCATATCAGTACAATGATCAAATTTTTGTTCATGGCGGGCGTTGTCTAGAACTTATTGATTCGAATATTGTTTCTACTGCACACGCCTCACTGCTGGTCACTATTCTTTTAGAAGGTAGACTCTCGTTTGGCTACGACGATTTGCAATTTGATTTAGACGCGAGCGACGGCCCTAAGGGTGTAGTGGTGAACTTACTCAAACCTGCAAATTTTCGTCGTTCACTGCTCAAAGATAACCTCATTAATAAGATCAACATATTGGTTAAGCCCCAATGGCTAGAGGCCCGCCTTGAGCAAAATTGTAGTCATCGAGCCTTTTTTAACTCTCATCAGGCGTTTCAACAGTTGGAGCCTAACCAGACGCTATGCGAGCTGGCCGAAACGTTAACAAATAGAGAAACACCGCAAGAGTTCCAAGAGAAGCTAGAGGTCGAAAGCTTGATCTATCAAATATTACATCAAGCCACCAAGCAAATTCCTAAGAATTTCAGTGCTAAAAACAGCAATATTGAACGACACATTGATGGTCGGATTGAGGATATTGTCAGCTATATTGAAACTCACCTTGATCAAGAACTACGCTTGGAAAAGTTGGCGAGCCAATTCTCAATGAGTGTTTCAAACCTGCAGCGCCGATTTAAACAATCACTTAATATGACCATAAACGGCTACATTCGTTTTCGACGTCTTGAGATTGCTAGGCAACATTTGGAACGTGGCTTAGTGACGATAACAGAAGCCGCCTATGAAGCAGGATACCACCACCCTTCTAACTTCACTTATGCCTTCAAAAAGGCATTTGGTGTGCCACCACATGAAGTGATTAAAGAGTAAGGGGACTCTAGATAACTGACTGTTATTTAGGAGTGTCTTATCCACAACATCGGTATATACTCGCCTTAAACGTTATGGAGGTTAAACATGAATATTGGTGCTGTCGCGAAGCTCACAGGGCTTTCATCTAAGTCGATTCGATTATATGAAGACAAAGGGATCATATCTCCACCAGCGCGTAGCGACTCTGGCTATCGCGAATATTCAGATAATCATATTCAAGAGCTTAACTTGGTATCACGCGCAAAAAGCGCAGGCTTTTCGTTGCAAGAATGCAAAGAGTTCGTACAACTTGCTCATAACCCCAACCGCAAAAGTAGCGAAGTAAAAGCAAGAACCATGGACAAACTGAGAGAGGTTGAAGAAAAAATTGCACACCTCATGGAGATCAAAACGCAACTTGAAGGTTGGGTTTCTTCTTGTCCTGGAGATGCAGAGAGCCGATGCCCAATCATAGACGAGCTCACCAAGTAAGCCCGCCTATCTATTGATCTCGTTAAAAACGAACTAGCTCGCTTAATGATAAGTACACATGCGCTTACCGTTTAACTCTATGATGTTAAATGGCGTTTCATAGATGTCCTCTAGCGTAGATGCTTGAATAACCTCTTCAACCGCACCACTCGCCACAACCTTGCCTTTCTTAAGCGCCAATATGACATCTGAGTAACACGCCGCGAAATTAATATCATGAATCACGACCACCATGGCTTTATTCATGTCATGGGCTAACTGCTGCACAACTTTCATGATCTGAAGAGAGTGTTTGATATCTAAGTTATTAAGAGGTTCATCAAGAAAGACATAATCTGTATCTTGTGCAATCACCATAGCAATAAATGCAAGCTGTCGCTGACCACCACTTAATTCATCCAAGTATTTGTCTTGAATATCTTGCAAATCTAAGTAGTCGATCGCTTGTTCTATGACCTCATGATCTTCTTTAGTCAGATTTCCTTTAGAGTATGGGAAACGACCAAAAGAGACTAACTCTTTTACGGTAAACCGCATTGTAATCGAGTTAGCTTGGCGAAGTACTGCCAGTTTTTTCGCTAGCTCTTTTGTGTCCCATTCCGCGATTTCCTTGCAATCAATGATAACACTACCGCCATCTCGCTCCGTTAAGCGCGAGGCCATAGATAACAGCGTGCTCTTTCCCGCGCCATTTGGACCGATAATCGATGTTACCTTGCCCTTTTCAAACTGAGTATTGGCCTCGTCTACGACTTTGTTTGAACCGAAAGCCTTCGTTAATTTGTCTATTACTATCATATTTATACAACTTTGTTTTTCAGCAGCAGGTATAAGAAATACGCACCGCCGATAAAGTTAATTACGACACTCAACGTCGTCTCAAAACTGAACACGTTTTCGATTATCCATTGCCCAGCAAGTAGTGAACTGATGGATAGAAACGAACATCCGACCAATAGCGTTTTATGTTGGTAACTTCGGAACATTTCTCGGCTTAAGTTGGTCACTAGTAAACCAAAGAACATGATTGGCCCTACCAAAGCCGTAGAAATAGCAATCAAAACCGCCGAGATAATAAACACATTTCTCGTCACTTTAGGTACATCAACACCCAAGCTTTTCGCATTGTCTTGGTCGAGCCAAAACACATCTAAAGTGCTATGCATCCTAAACAACAACCAACATGCAAACATCAAAGCCGGAGCACTAAAGTAAACCAAGTTCACTTTGACATTATTGAAACTGGCGTACAGTTTCGACTGAACAAATGCATATGTGTTTGGGTCCATCAGCAAAGAAAAGAATGACGCCGCATTGGAAAATAGCTGACCAAAGATCAAGCCGACCAATAGCAACGTAATCAGGTTCTTGCTGCCTTTTGAAAAGTAAAACCCAAACAGCAGTAGCGAAAACGACACCATTACAATGACTGCAATCGCGAAATTGACGTACAAGTTAAGCACCAAGGTACTCAACCCACCAAAAATCAACACGATCAATATTTGGGTTAACACATACAGCGCATCAAAACCCATGATACTTGGCGTTAAAATTCGGTTGTGCGTAATGGTTTGAAATACAAGTGAAGACTGAGCAATGGCCACACCCGCTAGCACTATCGCCAATACTTTAGGAACTCTACGAGACAAAAAATATTGGTAGTTGTCAGCCGTTAGCCCAATACCAATAAACAGACACGCGAAAAGAATCGCAATGCCACCTAGCATCAGGATCTTCGTTGAATCACGCATGTTGCTTACCTCGCAACAACATAGCAATGAATACCACGCCACCCAATATGCTGATCACGATAGAGATTGGCATTTCATGAGGGAAAATAATTAAACGACTCACCAAATCGCAACACAACACTAAAATGGCCCCATACATGGCCGTAAGCGGAATGTTCTTTTTGAGGCTATCGCCATAAAAGTGACTCACGAGATTCGGTACAATCAGCCCCAAGAATGGCAACTGGCCAACAATCATCACGACACTTGCTGACATGATGGACACCAATAGCACGCCAATCGTCACAACCTGCTGATAATTCAAACCCAAGTTAATCGCGAAATCTTTTCCGATACCTACGGCAGAGATCCTTGCGGCAAAAAGATAGCTGAGGATAACCATTGGTACCGCGATGTACAGCAGTTCAAAATCACCACGCAAGATGTTGGCGAAGTTTGCGACTGTCCAAGCATTCAGACTTTGAAGTGCATCATATTTGTAAGCGACAAACGTAGTCATGGATTGGATGACATTGCCGAAAATAATCCCGACAAGAGGCACAAAAACCACGCTCTTAAATTGAATGCGCTGAATAAAGAAAACAAACGCTAGCGTCCCAAATACCGAGATGCCGAATACGAGCCAAAGGTGATTATCATTACCAAAGAAAACCACGCTCAGTACGTAGCCCAACATGGCACATTCGATCGTACCGGTTGTAGAAGGTGCAGCAAATCGGTTCTGGCTGATTTGCTGCATGACAAGTCCCGCAATACTCAAGCCAGCACCAGCAAGCAGTATGGCAAATAAACGTGGTATACGGCTGGTAAAGAAAAGCTCTAATGCTTTCTCATCACCTGAAAAGAGTTGTTGGGGCGTCATGTTTGCCACCCCAACAAATAACGAAACCGTGCTTAAAACCACAAGGGTTAGCAATAACTTCTTCAAAGTTAACCTCTGCTATCTTGGATTACAGTTCAACGGTTTGCTTTATCTCACTGACCATTTTTTCTGTTGCTGTCACACCAGACATCGACAAGTACCACGCGTCCACATCTAAATAAGTGATTTTATGATTTTTATATGCCGCAGTAGCTTTGACTAAGTCGTTATCCATGGATTTACGAATATCGTTATCCGGCGTACCTGTCAGAGAATTTCGGTCAACCACGAGAATATTTTTCGGGTTAGCTTCACGAATAAACTCATAAGAAATGACATCTCCGTGAGTGCCCGTTTTCACGTGCTCAACCGTTTCCAAGAAGCCAAAGTCGTTATAAATGACGCCAAATCGCGACTGGGCACCAAACGCGCTGATGTTGTCACCCATGCTCAAAATCGTTAATGCATCATTTTTGTTCGATTGGTTGTAGTCACGGATTGCTTTGAATTGAGCATCTAGCGCTTCAATTTTCTGCTCTACTTTTTCTTCGATATTAAAGATCTTACCAATATTGCGCCATTGCGCTTGCGTGCCTTCCCAATAGCCTTGGTTCTCTTTCGCCGCAAAAACAACTGTAGGGGCAATTTCACTCAGCTCTTCATATTTCGCAGACGCTCGCGGACCAACCAAAATCAAATCCGGTTTTTGCATGTAGATGGTTTCAAAATCAGGTTCAAACAAACTACCCGCAGAGGTGTAGTTATCTTTGCTGTATTTTGAAAGGTAACTAGGAAGATTAGAAGAGTTAGATACTGCAACAGGATCGATACCAAAGTTGTCCAACGCATCTAGCGGGCCAAAGCCAATCACAACCACACGCTCTGGGGATTGTTCTAGCTCTGTTTGACCCATGTAGTGGTCAATCACAACTTTAGCAGCGAAAGAAGGAGAAACAGTAAATAACGACAGCATAGCCGCACCAACGAATTTTTTCATTTTGTTAAGCCTTAATGAGATCTATTATCATACGCGTTCGCAATATAACGCTACTCTTTAATGCATTCAACAAAATTTAAGGTACTTTACATTAGTTACGTTTACTCAAGACTTAGATATATCAAAGACTTATAAAACCCATCAGTTCCAATACCTGGGCGTATCATTCATGCGCTTCAATAAACGCTTTGAGTGCCAGCTCATCAATAATCTCCAAACCGTTGTCCGTTTTTGTAATCAATCCCTTTTCAATCAAGTCCTTAACTGCACGTCGATAGACTCGGCCTGAGGTACCAAACCGCTCAGCCTCTTGGTTCACTTTATCAAAGCCACCAAGGAGCTTATCCGTCTGATTACGGACGAGAAGCTCATAGGCAATGTTGTAAGTAATGGGATGCAACAAACGATTAGTGTAGATATCCATGGAGTCTTGATAATCCTCAGCCAATGCTGAAGCGAAGAACACCATCATTTGGGGATAATTTTGCAGTGCTTCGGTTAGTTTTTGGATACAGATAACATCAACCTGCATATGTTCATCTGCTATCACATTCCATTGACAAGGAGTCTGAGTGAAGAACTCCATTTCACCATAAATATGATAGTCGCAGTTAGCTTCCCCTAATTGAAAACGTCGTCCATTTGCGGCCAATATGTTCATCGAGACTCGACCTACTGGCACAACATACAAGTACTGAAGTTGCTCACCTTGGCGGAGAATTGCTTCCCCAGCATCAAAGTAACGCGAATTTATTTGGCATTGATAAATCAAATCGCGAAAGGTGGCACTCTTTTCTTCAAGGTATGTTTTGAAGCGACCAGTCGGATAAGGGCTGATTTTCATTTTCTGCTCTCTCAGAAAAAGTTACGGACAACTATTTAAGGTGGATTGTACCCCGTAACTCCAAATAAAAAAGCGACAGTGAGCTGTCGCTTTACATCTATTCTGTTTATGTGACTTACTGAGATAGAGACTGGCTAACGCTGAGCAACCAAGGCTTCTAATGCCGTAATCGCGGCACTCTTCTCACCTTGCATCATTACTTTGGCTTCATCAACGTACTGACCAACACCTTCTTTCACATCTTGTTGATACAGCACCACGTTGTTTAATATCGAAGCCACATGAAGGCCTCGTAGTCGACCGACCGTAAACAGCGCAGAGGTTTCCATATCGGCACCTAAGATGCCTTTCTTGTTCCAATGTTGGCATATTGCATCTTCGTCATCGGTATAGAAACTGTCGTGAGAACGCACCACACCAAAATGATAATGCACTTTTTGCATCGACAAGTAACGCTCAACTTCCTTTAACAGTGAAAAGCTTGCGTAGGCTGGATAAGACGAATCGACATACGCTTTAGAGCCGCCCTCATCTCTTACCGCGCCTTCGGCAATGATCAACTCGCCAAGGTGAATGCCTGATTGCATTGCCCCCGCCGATCCAACACGTACCACATGAGTCACACCGCACTGTTTTAGCTCTTCCACTGCGATGATCATCGATGGCGCACCTATACCTGTACTACACACTGAAACAGGCTTGCCTTTGTAGTTGCCGGTAAACACACGGTACTCGCGGTTTTCCGACACCATTTCTGCATCATCAAATAATGCCGCGATACGATTCGCTCGATCTGGCTCGCCGCATACAATAACGAGGGGAGCGATTTGTGTTTCATCCACTCCGATATGAGGTTGTTTGGCCATTTTTCGTTCCTTACGCAGCAGCGTGCGCTAAGGTTTTATCGCCATTGCGCTTAGCGCTACGAGCCCACTCACGCGTGCCATTGGCAGCGATGAACATAAGAATCGCGTACTGAACAGACATTGCGTAAACACCTTGCGTCGCGTAGATACCCACACTGATAATATTAATCACGACCCATAGAATCCAGTTTTCGACGTATTTACGTGTCATCAGAATTTGTGCAACAACAGAAAGTACTGTCATGGTCGCATCCCAGAACGGAAACGCGTCAGGTTCAAGCACCGGTTCAGCCAAGCCAGCACCAAAGAGATTCAAGCTATCAACAGCAATGTTTGCTAGCGCAAAGAAAAATGGGTCGATATAGATCCTTAATAATGCGATACATGCAACGCTAATAGAGGCAGTAGTAATAAGTTTCTGTTTATTTAACCAGCGAACCTCCAGCGTTTCACCTTGTGCGTTTGGACGAGTCCACGCATACCAGCCGTAAATGTTCGCACAGAAGAAAAACAATTGAAGAAGCAATAATCCGTATAACTGAATTTGAAAAAAGATAACGGCAAAAAGCGTGACATTCAGCAAACCGAATAAGTAGTTGATGGTTTTTTCTTGGCTGGCAAACCAAATGCAAAGCAGTCCAAAAACGGTACCGAAAGCTTCGATCCAACTCATTGCGTAGCCGTCGCCAATCGGAATGTTAACGAGAGTATTATTAATATCGAGTAAGGCAAAGAGGTCCATAACATGTCCTTTATTATTTTGTTTGGAATACGCTTATATTAGAGCGTGATCCCCAACAAAAAGGAGGACATTTGTCCTCCTCTTGATGCACTCGATCATAATTCAGTTCAATGTTTACTTGAAAGCAATAAATGATGCTATTGAACGGTGTTGGAAATAGACGTGCCTATGAGTCCAAGCCTAGATAGCGTTTTTTGAATGCAGAAGCTGATGCAAATAAAGCTGACGCCAAAAGTGTAATAATAAAGCCAATTGCGTACTCAAATGCTTCATTAACCAGTAGCTGATAGCAGCTCACAAAAAAAATCAATACAACTGTAATAACATTAACTCGGTGAAACCAAGGGTGTTTTACAGATAACTTAGCGTAACCTTTTGATAACATTTGACTAATCCGCCAGACAACAATTAATAGTTTTATTTATAATCAACGACGATAGTAAGGCTTTATCGTATAAAGAGAAACGACTTTTTTAATTTTTTAGCTCAACATCACACGTCATTCAGTGAGGTTTGACTTTAACCTCTTGACGCTTTTTCGTTCCACTAGAGTCGGCTCTAATTGTACGACCTGTGCCTCTGTTGATTTTTCATCCAACTTTCGGACAAGAGTCTCAACGGCAGCCTGCCCCAAACGGTACTTAGGCTGATGAATGGTAGTTAGCGATGGCGACATAAATTTCGCGATATGGATGTCATCGTAACCAATAATGGATAGGTCGTCCGGCACTTTAATACCGAGCTCATTTGCGGCGTTAATCACACCCATCGCCATCATATCGTTAGAGACGAAAATCGAGCTGGGTAATGCGCCACGCTGAGCCATTTTTTTGAACGCTTGATACCCACCCTCACATTCGAAGTCAGACTCAATGATCCAATTGGCATTAAATTCCAAGCCAGCTTCGTTCATTGCTCGCTTATAACCTTCGTATCGCATTTGCGCTTGGTGTTTAATCAAAGGGCCAGTGATGCACCCAATTTCGGTATGGCCGCAATCAATTAAGTATTTCGCCGCTAAGTAACCGCCACGAAGTGAGTTGTCTTGGATTTTATCGCTTGTAAATAGCATCGGCCCCCAGTCCATTACCACAACTGGGATATCTGGGTAACGCTCAAATACATCGATACGCTCTCCTTCTAGCGACGAGCACATCAAGATCAAACCATCGACACGCTTTTGCAATAGCGTATTAATGGATTGACGCATACGTTCGTTATCACCCTCGGTGTTACATAAAATGAGGCTGTAGCCTTTTTGGTAGCAGCTGCGCTCTACGCCTTTTACGACTTCGCCAAAGAATGGGTTGGTTGAGGTTGTCACGAGCATACCAATGGTTTTGGTACGATTGACTTTGAGGCTACGCGCCAACGCAGAGGGCGCGTAGTAGTTAAGCTCTTTTGCGGCATTGTTAACGCGTTCAGAGATCTCTTCGCTCACAAAACGCGTCTTGTTAATAACATGGCTCACTGTTGAAGTGGAAACCCCTGCCAGTTTTGCGATGTCTTTCATCGTCGCCATGTTACTACTCCTATTTTAATGAGGCGTTGTGCGCCTTATTGTTCAGCGAGAAACTCGTCCACCTCTTCGCGGGTTGGAATCGACGTTTGCGCGCCAAAGCGGGTCACAGAAATTGCAGCCGCCGCATGTGCAAACTTAATCGCTGATTCTAAAGGTAAATCTTCTAGGAGACCAGTGACGAATGCCCCATTAAATGTATCGCCCGCTGCGGTAGTATCCGTCGCTTCAACGCGGAAACCCGAGATGATTTCGCCTCGACCGTTTTGGCTTAACCAAACGCCTTTTGCACCGAGTGTGATCATGACGATTTCTATACCTTTACCATGTAGCACATTCGCCGCTTCTTGCGCGCTTTCGTTGTCTGTTACAGTAATACCTGTCAGAACTTCAGCTTCCGTTTCATTTGGTGTAATCACGTCAATGCAAGACAGTAATTCATCTGACAGTTCGCGAGCTGGCGCTGGGTTCAGAATGACATTGGTTTTGGCATCTTTCGCTACACGTGCAGCTTTCTCAATGCCGCACATCGGCGTTTCCAATTGCATTAGCAAGTAATCTGCTTGGCGAATACGCTCTAAATCTGGCTCAATCGCTTCTGCTGTCAGTTTGGCGTTTGCTTCAGCTGAAATGCAAATGCTGTTCTCACCACTGTCCGACACTTGAATCATCGCGATACCTGTCGGGCAATTTGGCTGCATCTTCACACCAGTGATATCGATGCCGTCCATTTTGAAGTTTTCGCGAATGTTAATGCCGAATGAGTCGTCGCCCACACAAGCGATAAAACCTATGTCTGCATTTAATCGCGCCGCCGCGACGGCTTGGTTGGCACCTTTGCCACCTGGGATAACTTGATAGTTGCGACCATGCAGCGTCTCGCCTGGGCGAGGGAAAGAAGGCACTTGAAGAACATGGTCAGCGTTTACACTACCTAACACCACTAACTTATTCATACGGTTATCCTCGGTTCTGAATGAACCCTTTTTAAAAACTGTTTAGGAAAATACATTAGATGACTTTAACTTCTCTTCCTGACGAAGGAGTCTCGATAAAAAGCCAAAGGCATCTATACCCCACACTTTGCAGTATTTTGGGTAAATTTGCCCTCACCTCCTAAACGACAGATATAAACGGAGGAGAGAGCAAAAATTAGGATGATTTATTGGAACTTGAAACTTACTTAGTGACTACTTTTAGTGGTACTGGGATGTACTCTTCTACTTCTTCACCTTTCAAAACTTTGTCAGCCGTTTCAACACCTAAAGCACCGATAAGGTCTGGTTGCTGAGCAATAGTTGCCGCTAGTTTGCCACGGTTAACTGCTGCAATGCCGTCTTCCGTACCATCAAAACCAACGATAACGACATCTTTGCCAGAAGCTTGAACTGCGCGAAGTGCACCTAGCGCCATTTCATCATTCTGTGCAAATACCGCTTGTACATCCGGGTTAGCCGCTAGCAGGTTTTCCATTACGTTTAGACCTTTTGTGCGGTCAAAGTCAGCTGGTTGGCTAGCAAGAAGATCCATATCGCTGCCCTTCACGGCATTCATAAAGCCTTCACCGCGCTCACGCGCTGCCGATGTGCCCGCAATACCTTCAAGTTGAATGACTTTTGCTTTTTCGCCGACTTTTTCCATGATGTAGTGGCCTGCCATTTCACCACCAATTACGTTGTCCGACGCGATGTGACTCACAACTTCACCACGGCTTGCACCACGGTCTAATGTCAACACAGGGATCTTAGAACGGTTCGCCATACGAATTGCATTAGACACTGCATCAGAATCCGTTGGGTTGATAAGAATTGCTTTTACGCCGCGAATACTTAAATCCTCGATGTTCGACAGTTCTTTACTCGGGTCATTTTGCGAGTCCAGTACAATTAAGTCGTACCCCAATTCTTTCGCTTTTGCTTCCGCACCGTCTTTCATCGTTACGAAGAACGGGTTGTTTAGCGTCGAAACCACAATCGCCATGGTATCTTGAGCTTGCGCCGCTACCGATACGGTTGAAGAAAGAAGTGCAGCAGAGATAAGAGTTGCAAGTTTTTTCATCGTTCTAGTCCTTTGTGTAGGGTGAGCCAGTACACGTCCCCTGACTCGGTTTGTATTCACTGTTATATATACAGATTGTTATGAATTACTTGTTTTTGTTGTCTACCAATACCGCAAGCAAGATAACCACTGCTTTTGCAATCATTTGGTAGTAAGAAGAAACATCAAGTAGGTTAAGTGCATTGTTCAAGAAACCGATGATCAGCGCACCAATCAAGGTACCCATGATACGGCCTTTACCGCCCATCAAGCTGGTACCGCCAAGAACAACCGCTGCGATAGCGTCTAGCTCGTAGCCCATACCCGCTGTTGGCTGCGCCGAAGAAAGACGAGACGTTACAATAATGCCTGCAAGCGCTGCTAACATACCGCAGATGGCGTAGACACCAATCTTCACTCGGTCTACATTGATACCTGATAGGCGAGTCGCAGACTCATTGCCGCCTAGTGCGTAAACATAGCGACCAAAGCGCGTGTGGTTTAGTAAATACCAAGCCGCAGCGAACACAACCACCATTAACCAAACAGGAACTGGAATGCCTAGCGCGTAGCCAGTACCAAACCATGCGAACGCATCCGCGGTGTCAGTAAAGCCTGTCGAGATTGGACGACCTTCGGTGTACACCATGGTCACACCGCGTAGTAACGTCATGGTAACCAGCGTAGCGATAAATGCCTGCACCTTACCCTTCGCAATAATGATACCGCTGATCGCACCTAACGCTGCACCTGCGACTAAAGCAGTTGGAACCGCCACTAGCACCGGAACCTCAAGCGCAATCATGCTTGCCGCAAAGGCACCACACAATGCCAATACCGAACCAACACTTAAGTCGATGCCTGCTGTTAAAATAACTAATGTCATACCCACTGCGATAATGGCATTCACGGAGGTTTGACGAAGAATGTTGAGAATGTTGTCGACCGTAAAAAAGTTCGGGTTCAAAAATGACACAACAACGATCAGAAAGATCAAAGCTATCAGTGATTTTTGCTCAATCAGCCACTCTTTTGTGAACAACTTCTTGTTGCCAGTTTCGGTTGGTTTGCTCATGGTATTCGTACTCATGCTGCTTCCTCATTGATCTCTTTGCCTACGGCACAGGCGAGTAATTTTTCTTGATCGGCGTCTTTCGCATCAAATTCGCCAGTGATACGACCTTCATGCATCACTAAAATACGGTCGCTCATGCCGAGCACTTCAGGCATCTCGGAAGAAACCAAGATGATGCTCATGCCTTCGGCCTTAAACTTGTTGATGAGCTGATAAATCTCTTTTTTTGCTCCGACATCAACACCACGTGTTGGCTCATCCAGAATCAGAACTTTAGGTTTCGTCATTAACCCTTTCGCAATCGCAACTTTTTGCTGGTTACCACCAGATAAGTTGCCGATGATTTGATCTCGCGTTGGGGTTTTAATGTTGAATAACTTAATAAAATCTTCCACTGCAATCACTTCGTCGCTGTGTTGAATCTGGAAGCCTTTGGTCAGCTGGTTTAGCGAACAAAGTGACATGTTCTCCTTAACTGAAAGACCTAAAACCAAACCATCGCCTTTGCGATCTTCAGAGATGTAAGCGATACCATTTGCCAAGCCATCTTGCGGGCTAACCGGGTTAATAGTTTTGTTGTCAAGATTGATAACACCATGCTCACTAGGTAATGCGCCGTAAATGACTTTCATGAGTTCAGTGCGGCCTGCGCCCATCAAGCCAGAAATTCCGAGAATCTCACCGCGCTTGAGAGTAAAGCTCACATCCTGAACGCCAGACCCAGTCAAACCAATGACTTCAAGACAGGTTTCGCCATGTTGGACATCAATACGTGGATATTGCTCTTCTAATTTTCGGCCAACCATCATTTCAATTAGGCCATCTTCATCAGTGTCGGACACCTTGCACTCACCGATAAACTTACCATCACGAAGCACTGTAATATCATCACAGATTTCAAAGATTTCTTTAAGACGATGCGAAATGTATACGATGCCGCATCCTTGCTCGCGGAGCTCATTAATCACTTTAAACAGTGATTCCGTTTCGGTATCGGTCAGTGCGTCCGTTGGCTCATCCATAATGATGACTTTCGACTCAAACGAAAGTGCCTTTGCAATTTCCACCATTTGTTGTTCACCAAGGCTTAAATCGCCAAGCAATGTTTTTGATGAATGCTTTACATTGAGACGTTTTAAAAGCTTGTCAGCTTCGTCATACATTTTGCCCCACTGGATACGCCCTAAGGAGCCGGTGAACTCTCGTCCCAAGTAAATATTTTCGGCAATCGTCAGTTCAGGAATCAGGTTCAGCTCTTGGTGAATTATGCTAATACCAGCTTCCTGTGAATCGCGTGGACCTTTAAAGGCCGCCGGCTGACCTTGATATTGAATGCTCCCCGCATCCATGTGGTAAATGCCTGTCAACACCTTCATTAACGTTGACTTGCCTGCTCCATTTTCACCCATCAGCGCCATAACACGGCCTGGATAAACATTCAGGCTTGCTTTGTCGAGTGCTTTTACGCCCGGAAACGCCTTCTCAATTTCGCTTAGTTGTAGAATGGCTTGAGTCATAATCTGTCCTCAATATCTCTGGCTTAAAAAACCACGCCCGCTTGGAAAATAACGTTCGCATATGGCGAGCATTCGCCGGTTCTTACGATAGCGCGACTTTGGGCCGTGCGTGCTTTAAACGCTTCATGTGACACGTAGCTCACCTCAATAGATTTGCCCGTCTCTTCACTCTCTTTGCTCAGTTCGTTGAGCAACGCTTCATGCAAAACTGGGCTTGCATCAGAGAACTCTTCCGCAATGATGACCCCTTCGATTTGGGACTCAGATAGAATTACGCGAACAGTATCAAGAAAACTTGGTACCCCATGCGTTAGCGCCAAATCGATTCGCTGAACATGCTCTGGGATTGGTAGACCAGCATCACATATCGTGATCTCGTCGGTGTGGCCTAGCGTCGCCACCAAGTAAGAAATATCTGAGTTAATTAGGGTACTTTTTTTCATCTCATCGACCTTTCGGTTACACGTTCATACAACCATGAGCGCCTGTCTTAAAGTGTTTTCGTTATTAACAGAAAACTCATCGAAACGTTTCGATGAAATAATAATTCGTCATCGCAATTTGACCAGTGTGAGATCGATAAGGTGTGAGAATGATCTGTAATTCAATTGTCATTGAATAGGAAAAGTGCACTTGAGTCACACTTTACCATCGAAACGTTTCGATGATGGTATTTCCCTGTCATTACGGTTAGGTTTTATACAGGGAGGAAGGAAAAGAGACGTCCAACTACTGAGAAAACCTCTAGTTAATAAGCTCGAAACCTTTCACGTCATCACAATTCTTAGATAGCTGCCTGATTTTGGAGAACGCTCACCTTACAATCTGGTTACAATTTGCCAAAACACATCATCCGTTCAGTACCTTACCTGGTACGCGACGTTTGTAGGGACACAAACGGAAACTAAGAACCATAATGAAGTTAAGCAATAGAGTCATTTTGCTTGTCGCGCCAGTGATCTTATTAAGCGCGTTAGTATCTAGCTATATTATTTATAGCATTCAAAAAGTGACGCTCATCAAGCGGGAAGACAGCTATATTCAGTTGCAGATGGAAAAGCTCGCCGGGCAGTTTCGACAAGCGAATATTTTTCTTAATAGCTATGCCTATACGCTCAGTAAAAGTGATGTATTACAAGACTATTTGGTTAATCATAACAACCCCTATCGTGAGCGAGTCTTGTTTAATCGATTAGACGAGACCGCTGAAGTATTAAGCCATGGTTACAAAGGCGATGCGAGCATGGCGATCCTCGACGGCAAACAAAACCTTCTCTACTACACAGAAAACAAATATTACGAATCATCGGGCGTGGTCGACCCAAAGGTATTAGAGTACATATCACGAAGTTTCAATGAGAGAGAGGCTTTCAGTCACACTGGCTTTATTTATAACTCCAGTGGACAAAGCATTCTTCTTCAATATGAGGTCGTCGACAAAAGAACGGGGACTCACCCTTTGAGCTTTGACTCGAAAAATGTGTTTTTTGTGGTAGTTTCCGTATCACTTGAAGCCTTTAACGAGATTAAGCATGACATCGAGTTTGACACGCACAGCGTGATTACTTTCGCCGACAAACCCATTTATCTTGATATTCCTCTCGCTCAAACCATTGAGCTGCTGCCGCACTTTTATGCCGTGCTTTCTCCTGCCGAATATTTAATGTGGAATAAAGTCGATAAAGTGTGGCTAGAACTTGCTTTCTCCTTTGGCGTAGCGGCGTTTTTCACTATCACATTAATCATTTTGGTGTTGTACCGCTATGTGTTGCGCCCTGTTTCTCGCCTTGATAAGCAGCTGAACGAACTTGAATCTAATCAACGTGACAATATTGAAAAGCTAGAAACAAACGATGAAATAGGACGCCTCTCTGCACGCTTTTTTGATATGTATGAGGAACTTAATGTCATCTATAAAAAGACAAAACGCCTAGCTGAAACGGATCACCTGACGCAACTCGCCAATCGCCATCGTTTTCATGAGCTTGCAACTCGTGAACTTATCTCCCCTTCGCAGTTTCTGTGGGTTGTTTACGTCGATCTTGATAACTTTAAATACGTGAATGATAAATACGGGCATGAATTGGGAGATAACTTATTAAAAGTGTTCTCATCACACATCAAGGATGCTTGTCAAAAGTTATCGCACGATTACAACAGCCCCTGCTTTGCCGCCAGGTTATCTGGTGACGAATTTGCAATTTTGCTGAGCTCAAATCAAGAGGTAAAACGCTTGCCTGATTTGCTTGCATCAGAGTTACTAAAACCGATTAGTAATCTCAGTTCATCTTGGAGTAATTCATTTCCCGTTACGGCAAGCGTAGGTATTGCACAATATCCTCAAGACGGTACTGACATCGCGAAGTTACTCTCCAGTGCCGATGCGGCTATGTATCAAGCAAAACGGGCAGGGAAAAATCAATACGCCTATTATTCAGCCGCTCTCAATATTGAGTCTCAAAGACGAAGTCAACTTGAACGTGCGCTCCGAAAAAGCAATGTAGAGGAAGAATTTCACCTCGTTTTTCAACCCTATATGAACAATCGAAACAACGAAATTGAGGGGTTAGAAGTCTTGTTGCGCTGGGAAGCCGAAGGTATCGGCCCTATCCCTCCAAAGGAGTTTATTCCAATTGCAGAGCAAGCCGGATTATTTGATAAAATTGACCGCTGGGTTTTCGCCAATGCAACGGCGGAATACTATCAATTAAGGAATATTTTCGGTAAGGATATTGTTCTTTCGGTCAATCTTTCATCAGCAGAGCTAAACTCGATAGAAATGGCAAACTACATCCATGAACAAGCGACACTGCACAGTGTTAAACCAGAATGTATTGAGATAGAAATAACCGAAACCTTTGCCGCAGAACAACAAGGCACGGCTCTACTTGATGAGCTATCAAAACGTGGCTACCGTCTTGCAATTGATGACTTTGGTTCTGGTTACACATCGTTAACTCAGCTCGTTCAGTATCCGGTTCAAAAAATCAAATTTGATCGAGAGTTCCTCGTTACATTGATGAACACCAACAACGGCCATGTGATCAAACCTATTATTGAGCTATGCCATGCCCAAAATAAAACGGTTACAGCAGAAGGTATTGAACACAATATGATGCATGAATGGCTATCGGCATACCGCTGCGACTATATGCAAGGCTATTTATTTGGCAAACCAATGACTAAAGAACAATTGAGCTTGTGGTGGCAATCGGCAAATGACGACAGTCGATTTGATGCGTCCATGGTCAGCTCAATTAGGGTTTCAAGAACATAAGTTAAGGGGAGAAGTACAGCAGTCACAACTGTGGCGGCTGTATTTAGCTGTATATGAGCTTCATTGATAGATGCTCAGCTTTTGTTCCCCCATACCTATATCTATGACTTTAGTTGAGTAAATTACTATTTATTCGTTTTTAAACCAGCACTTCCTTGAAATCCAAACCGGTCAAATTCAGCGCTTTGACGCTATCGTACAAGCCACCTTTTTTGTCCGTGCAAAACGTTCTGAGCCCAGCACCTTTTACTCTGAACAAGTCAGACTCATTAACGGCTTCTCTATTCAAAACGAGTTTCTTAAACGGTCTAGCACGACTTAGCTTACCATGACGAAGATTATACTCGGTAGCAGAGGTATCAATGGCATCAATTTGAGTGACAATGTTTAATGCTCGCCAAGGCTTTCCTTGTAGATTTAATGGTAAAAATTCGACATTCTCGCTCAACACATCGAGCTTATCCGCAATAGAAGCGGATACAGCAAGAGTAAAAGATCCCCATGCTGCAATATCAGGCCTGGGCAATGGCTTTTCACCCATAACGTCTAACCATTCAATATCAATACTTTTCCAACTGGCTTTAACAGACTCTCCATAGAGTTGGATAGGTTTGCTTGCCGTTACTTGAAGAGACATTTCCAATGGCGACTCTTGCAACATTGCAAAATCATTAACATTGGGAGTGACAATAAACACTTTATTAAATGCTGTCATAACCGTCCTTAAATAAATTTGAGCGCTTTTCTTAATGAGACGAGCGCTTTCACACCAAACCAAACCAAACCAAACATAATAGATAGAGTTTACTTTCATGTTCAAAAATTTAATGAATTAATATCTGGCGTTCTTATCTTTTAATTTCTAAGTTTTATTATTTATATATTTTAATCCACACGATAGAATTATTTTTTCAATTTTTACTATGTACCTTCCTTATGTAATCGAATAAGTTAGAGAATAAACAATAGCACGCATCACTTCACTTTTGTCGAGCTCATCACTCTCACTTAAACGATACATTCACAAGTTCAATTTTTGTACGACTTAGACTTAGCTTTGTCAATCGTGAATTAAAAACAACCGATTCACCGCTGTTTTACTACCTTTTCTTACCACCCTGTTGTTTATTCATACATTATAAATGCATTTATACACATAACGATTCGGCGTTACGATTTGTTACGAGTTAAATCACAAACTTTTGAGGTATTGGATAAAGCGTAGAAAAAGAAAACACATTGAAATAAAAAGAGTTTCTAAAGTACGAAAAATAAAACGCCGTTTTTATAAATTAGCAACTTCACAAATATCCTTAAACACAGTTTTATTAATTACATATATCAGATATTATTTACGCCGAAGTTTATAGAAATCATCGTTAAACTTCATATTTTTTATAAGTTTCAATTAGTTAGTTTTTAACTCGAAAACTTATCGTCAACCCAATATCAAGCACCTAAGCGTGCAATAAGAAACATTGGGAATAGAATTATATTGATGTGCATGTTGTTTTAACGAATGCATGAAGCAATCGGTAAATTTGTAACACCATAGAGTTTTATTTAGCCAAGATGAAAAAGTTAATTTTATTATTTACATGTGCGCTGTTGTCTGTCTCACCTTTTGCTTTTGCAAAACAATCAGATAACGAACCCAGGGATCATTTACGACCAAAGCAAGTTGAACATGTGTTTAAACAAGCCAAGCTAGATGGCATAGTAGACTTTAAGTTGTTCAGTGACGCTTACATCGCTTATCAGAAGACACCCGATAGAAAGAAGTCGGTACTAACGATCATCGACTATAGTAAACCATCAACTGAAAAGCGTTTTTATGTGGTTGATTTAGATAAAAAGAAGCTAATCTACAATACGTATGTTTCTCACGGCGTGAACAGCGGAAAGAAAACAGCGACACAGTTTTCAAATGTCGTGAACTCGCGAAAAACATCATTGGGCACTTTTTTGACTGATACCACTTACTACGGCTCAAATGGCTATTCACTTCGATTAGATGGGCTAAGCTCTGGATTAAACGACAAAGCTCGCGAGCGTTACATTGTCGTGCACGGTGCCGATTACGCAAACCCTTCCTTCATCAAGAAGAATGGATACCTCGGACGCAGTTGGGGTTGCCCTGCTTTGCCAGAGAAGTTGTCTCGCGAGATCATTGACACCATAAAAGGCGGCAGCGTTATTTACGCAAGCGCATAATATCGATGCGACACATATGGGGAAGAAAAAGAAGATTCTATTTCTTCCCTAGTAATAATCCTGTTAGCTTAATCGTCCTGTGCAACGACTCTCTTTCCATTTTCGCTTACTCGAAAGCGAAAATTATTGTGTTATTCGCTGATATACCTAAGTGCGATCAGAAAACTCTGTTCATCCCCCTTCCATCTCGTTAGTATACGCTGAGTTGATCAGACACTGGCTTTCATCGTTATCATAGTTCCACTAAGATTCCTTAATCATGGTGGGTAACTGTGGCTTTATATGTTTAGGGTTACTTCTTGCGTTATCTACACCGTATATTATTGATGCTTTCTTTGTCCCTGCTCTCAGGGCTCATCACAGCTTCATATGCGCATGAGTGGCACCACACCAAACATTACACTTCCGAGCGCCTACTTAAACTCTCTCAACAGGACGATTTTGAGCTAGCACACACTGATTTTCATGCCTCAGCTTCTCTGAGCTCTTGGGGTTCAGAAAGTTACTACCTACATATAAAGCGCGAGTTGTTCGGGCTTGTCTCCTGTCGCCGAACATCAGCTACTGATGGCGTTTTATCATCAGATTTTACTCCTGATTATTTTTTACTTATTGCTTTCTCTTCTCCACCACTACTGGAGTTGGCAAAACAAGCATCTCGCTTACCTCTAGACAGTTATGGCGGACTCATGAGTCAACGCTCTCTTTATCGCCTCTCAGGAAGAAAGGAAGCGAACTTAATGTACGTCTTTACTCATGGTCGCAACGCCTTCTCTGTTGTTTAACTTTTTATGACATACAGAGAACACGAAAATGTAACGATAAGAACCAATATGCTCATTGTTACTAGAACCAATTTGAGGTCCATATAATGACAAGAATCGCTACAACCATCGCACTAGCATTACTATTTGCAGCGGGCTCAACCTTAGCAAACACAGAAACTAAGCCAGAAGAAATGAGTAACGACACTCTGTTAGAGTGTGCCAACGTTTCTAACGCACGTATTGCAGTTCCGGAACACAGAGCGATGTTCAGACACTACTTAATGTCTGAGAGAGACTACAGCTTTGACCAGCTATCGTCTGCCGAACTTGAATTTAAAGCAGCAGATAAGAATGAGTCTGAAGTAGAGAACATCTACAAGTCTCAGTGCAAAGAAGTTGGCGAATACCTATATAGCATTGGCTATTAAATTCGAAACCCTAACGACACTCAAAAAGAAAGGCGCAATATATGCGCCTTTCTTTTTACTGACAAAAACCTGTCGATTAGATGTCTAATCTGCATACAAGCTTAAAAGTGCAAATCAAAGTAAACTTATTGGGAAAACTCTGACACATCCTTGGGTTTACAGGTCGCTCGACGTGCTTTAACAAACAAGAAACTAAGCACTCCAATCACAAGAGTAATTATTGGTGCCGCCATTAATAGCATTGTGATTGCTTTGCTCATATTTTCTGGTAGCAAAGGAAGTAATGAACCAAAACCGCATAATATCAGCGTCCATAAAATCGCACTCAGCCACGCAAAGTAATGGAATTTACTAATACGTTTCACTCGCAACCCCATCATTAATGGCAATAGGGAACGAACAACCGGAATAAACCGCGCGCACAAAAGCGCAACCAATCCATGTTTACTGAGTAATACGTCGACTTGTTCCAAACGCTTTTGAGGAACCGCACTCACCCAGCCTTGAACCTTAGGTAAGCGATTTAGCCACTTGCCTTGTAAATAAGCCGCCCAACTTCCCAACCCCGCACTAACAGCTATCACCAACATGATCATAATTGGGTCAAGGACGCCAACCGCCGCCAGCGTACCGGATAATACGACGACACTGTCGCATGGGAAAGGTGCAGCAGGAATAAAACCACTTTCCAAAAAGATACTCACAGCAACAACAAAATAAACCAAACCTGCACTGCCTGGCGCCATTAACGCCGTGAAATCTTGATGCCAAAAAGCACTCAAGACCTGAATGATCGAATCAAACATAAACCGCTCCTAAGCATAATTAACCAAAAGTTGCAAAAACATGGAATGTGTTAGCGAGCATGTATAAAGCGGTATATGAAATTCGACTCTTTTCTCACGCCGATTCTGTATTTAGAGTGAGTAAAAATACTTTCAATACAACAACCTAAAGCCTCATTACCGATGCGTTTTAGCCGCTTCATCGAGTAAATTGCCGAACGATGCGCCCACCATGCTACATCAAGCATTTCAAACCATTCGGGTTCTACATCGTCGTTCGAGCTCATTTCCTTAGCATGGCTAACCCTCAATACATTCCGGCTGTTTAAACTCGGAAAGTCTTGCTGTATTGAAGAGATGGGATGTTCTGAAAAGTGCTTCGACTTAGCGTCAACAGCGATATTCTGGTTATGAACGGAAAGAAAATTTGGGTGTGAGTACGCAAGGCTCATGCTCGGAGCCAACAAGCAGAAAAGTAGTCCGAGTAAAGCAATCAGAGTCGTACGCACAAAGGTAACCAGAACCAAAATGATAAGTTCTTTTAACCCTGTGCGTAACTATTGGCAATTAGTATTCTTAATCGTTAAGAATACTAATTATTTTTCACCGTAAGGGTAGCTTTCAAACATCTTCGCGATTTCTTCTTGGATGAGAGATTCTCTTTTCTCAGAGCTCATTGACTCAGACAGTTTACGACTTGAAACGCCTTTCCAAACGACTTGATTAGCCTTTGCATCAACCAGTTCAACCACCAACTTCCCATACTTACGCTCTTTATATCTTTCTGGGCTTGAAGTGATCACACCAAAGCTATTCCAGCCATAGCCAAAGCTCACCGACGATCCTGAAGAAACAAGCTCGGATTCTTCTACGATATCATGATGTACGTAAAGGTCACCGCCACTATTTACCTTATTTAAACCCTTACCCTCAAGCTGTTCAGCAAGCCCTTGCTCAATACGTCGACCATCAATACTGGTAGGAGCTTCCGCCTGAGCACCGAAGTCAAACGTTCTGTAAGCTGAAAAGTCGGCTTGTTTATCTACATCGGTTGTCACGGTCGTACAAGCAGATACCAGCATCACCACCAACCCTAATATCAAACCTCTCATCATGTTAAATCTCCTTTGGTTAAGCTGACTGTTTCAGCAGAATTACCCTGTGTTATACATACGCATCAACAGTAAAAAGTAATCATTTCAATATCTAGTCTTGACCATGAAACGTGACTGTTCAATAAACGAGATTAACCTTTGCACAAAAAATCTTGAATATCATCAACATCTAAACACCTAAGAATTCGGTGTTTACGACCTAATTGGAAGCCTCTAGGCTTAGTAACGAAATCGCGAGTGCCACAAAAAACCAGAGACAATGAACACTTTAACATCAGTCCGCTACTTTTTTAGGCAACTGACAAACATTTGATGAGAAAAGACTTTTCTTTTTCGTCCAGTGTGGCATATTAACCGAGTCCTATCGATGCGCGGGCATAGTATAATGGCTATTACCTCAGCCTTCCAAGCTGATGATGCGGGTTCGATTCCCGCTGCCCGCTCCAATCTCTTTATCTCAATTTACTCATAAAAATCCGATGGCGGAGCGAACAAACGGCGGCAGCGTTGTTTCCATGATAAGTTTGGTCGAGTTACGTCATAAAACATGTCTTTCCATTCTGCAAACGTCACGCGGATGGGATTAAAGCTGTTTACAGGTTTAGAAACCCCATACCGAACCGTTTCCACCTCTGGTTCAAACGTTCCGAACATTCGATCCCAAATAATTAATACACCCGCATAATTTTTGTCGATGTACTGACGGTTCACACCATGATGAACGCGATGGTGAGACGGCGTGTTAAATACCCACTCTAGTGGCCCGAGCGAACGAATTGATTGGGTGTGAACAAAAAACTGTAAGCCCAGATTAAACAACACAACGAAGACAACCCATTTTGGCTCAAAACCAATAATCACCAAGGGCAACCAAAAAATCCACATCCCCGCTAGCGGATACATTAAACTTTGACGAAAGGCGGTACTGAAGTTCATTCTTTCCGAACTGTGATGAACAACGTGCGCGGCCCACATCCAACGAATACGATGGCTAGCCCGATGAAACCAGTAATAGAAAAAATCTTGCAGGACAACAAGTAAAAGAAAAGCTGAGACGCTCATTTCGATATCAAACAAACGCCAATCAAACCACCACAAATACAACTGAGCAATCAGTAAACCCGTGAGTATGTCTGTCGCTTGGTGTAAGCCCGCAAGAACAAAATTACACGCTACTTCAGGGAAGTAATACGTCGCGCTTTCAGGCAAGCGTCCTCTTCTTTGTCCGAACCAATATTCGGCAAGCATGCAGAAAAAGAAAACTGGAGCCAGAATCATCAGAAGTAATTCTGGGCGGTCCATCAACTGCGTCCAATCCATTGTGTTTCTACCATTTTGCATAGTGATCTTCAGTAAGACCCATAACTTCTTCTAACTGATGTTTGATGCCATTTCCATCGATAATATAGCCAGAGAAATAACCGATGTACTGACGAAAGTTACTTTTGAGAAGCCAAAAATTTTTCTTCTCTGAGCGTCGATTCAAAGGCGTGAACTGTAAGTTAACTCGTTTATCTTCAGACGTAATATGCCACTTTTGCCCTTCATCACTTCGTGAAAACTGAAACTGCACAGGTTGCAAAAAGTGACGCTGACCATTAATCCACAATACATTTTCGCAATAGCCAGTTTCATTAACGCCAGCTGCCAAGTTCAACCCCAGACGCCTGTCATCCTCAAAGCAATTGATACTCGCCCAGCGCCAACTTGTTTCTCGCCGCATGTACCCAGCGGAAAAATCGTAACCAGCAGCCACCTCTGAAAGATCTTGCTCTTTTCCTAATATGAACAAGTTACCGTCTACTGCTAACGCATTGTGCTTCTGAGTATATGTCCAACCCGCATAACCTGTTGGCGTACACAACATTAATGGCAAACTCATATTTTCTGGACGTAAATAGAGATCCGCATTGACTGACTCTGTCACAAAGTGGACGTGCCAAATACCATCCTTAATAGAAAACTGAACTCTTTTGTTAGCAAGATGGGCAAGACTGCACCAACTGGAAGGCTGAGTTTGATAACCTATATTAAAAGGTTTCAACCATTGTTGCTCAATCAACTTATTCTTTTTAATATCAAACAGGTAGCAAAAGCCGGATGCTAAATACCGTATATCAGCAATCGCTACTCCAATGACGTAATTAGGTGTGACCAAATTGACGAACTGAAACTGCTTATAATCGCGGTAACGGCGCCACTTAGATACCGGCTTATCCATCTCATCGAGGTAGGTAAATTTATCTAGCTGTAACGATGTTGGAATTCCATCAAGGTGGCCAAACGCTGGTAGGCCATTCTGCTGAATAAACGAGTTCAGAACCTTAAGCTCATCCATATAGTTGTCTTTTCACAAGTTATCACACACACAAACTTTAACATGACGTTAACATAAACAATTTGCGTAACTGCACAACAACATCGACTAAAGTGATTTCTGCTTGTTATATGTGAAACTGATCACTCAACCACCCGCTTACTTAGCTAGCCCTACCTATCTCAACCAACACAGCCTGGGTTAGAAGCTGCACATTCTCATCCGCAGGAAAGACCACTACAACCATTGAATCTTGGTCAAAATCACTATTTAATGGAAATACATTCATATAAACTGATTGCTTATTCACATCAAGGAAGAAATCTATGTCATACATACACGATACTATTGTTGCGTTGCAACACAGTAGCCCTGCGCAAAAAGAATTTTACCAAGCGGTAGAAGAAGTATTAACTTCTCTCGCGCCGGTAATAGAAGGCAATAATAAATATAAGGAACAAGCGATTATCCAGAGGATCGTCGAGCCAGAACGTCAAATCATGTTTCGAGTTCCTTGGGTTGATGATGCTGGAAATGTACAAGTAAACAAAGGTTATCGAGTTGAATTCAACTCTGCTTTGGGGCCGTACAAAGGAGGATTGAGATTCCATCACTCAGTCAATGCGAGCATCATAAAATTTCTCGGCTTTGAGCAAATTTTTAAAAACGCACTGACTGGCCTTCCTATCGGTGGCGGCAAAGGCGGTTCAAACTTCGATCCTAAAGGAAAATCCGACAGCGAGATCATGCGATTTTGCCAATCATTTATGAACGAGTTGTACCGTCACATCGGTCCTACCACCGATGTGCCCGCAGGCGATATCGGTGTCGGGGCGCGCGAAATTGGCTATATGTTTGGTCAATACAAACGATTGACGGGCCGCTACGAAGGTGTGCTTACAGGCAAGAGTCTGCTTTGGGGTGGCTCACTCGCCAGAAAAGAAGCGACAGGATATGGCGCCGTCTATTTTGCAGAATGCATGCTCAACGACCGCAACGATTCATTGAAAGGGAAAACTTGTCTCGTTTCTGGTGCTGGAAACGTGGCTATCTACGCCATTGAAAAACTGTACCATATGGGAGCAACGCCAGTTACATGCAGCGACTCTCGAGGTACGATCTATCATGAGCACGGTATTGATCTTAAGCTCCTAAAACAACTGAAAGAAGTGAAAAGAGCAAGCTTAGAAGAATATTTAGAAACTTACCCTGAAGCAGAATACACACCAGAGGGCGACTATCCTAATGAAGGACATGCTGTTTGGCGATATCAGGCTGATGCTGCCTTCCCTTGTGCGACTCAAAATGAATTAACGTCAGACGACGCACTGGCTCTTATCGAAAACGGATGTATTTTGATTAGTGAAGGGGCGAACATGCCAACCACCCGTGATGCTGCCAATATTATCGTGGACTCGGACATAGCTTATGGGCCTGCAAAAGCAGCCAATGCAGGCGGCGTTGCAACCAGTCAACTTGAAATGGCGCAAAACGCCAGCATGCAAAACTGGACGTTTGAACAAGTGGATAGTCAGTTGCAAACCATCATGAAAAATATTTTCATCAATGCAAACGAAACCAGTAAAGAGTTTGGCCAACCTGGAAATTTAGTTTTAGGCGCCAACATTGCAGGCTTTAGAAAAGTCGCTGATGCAATGATTGAGCAAGGTGTCGTCTAGATGAACGAGCCAGCAGGATGACTGCTGGCTTAATATAACTCCGCAATAGGCTGCGCTTTTTGATAAAGAGCTCCACTTAATTCGCAATAAGCGTTGTCACTTCTGTTTTAACGGAGTTGGCGATAAAGCAATTCTCATGGGCCATGTGGTGCAGTTTTTCTAATTGAGATGGTGTCGGTTGTTTTTCACCTGAAAATGTTATCTTAGGGTTTAACGTTACCTTTGATACCCACTCTTTTCCGTTTTCGCCTTTTTCAAGCTCCCCTACCGCTTCATCGAAGTAACTGTCCACAACATAACGTCGCTTTGCTGCAATAGACAGGAAAACGAGCATATGACAACTAGAAAGTGCCGCGACAAACGCTTCTTCTGGATCAACGTTTTCTTCTACGGATAGTGGTAATGGTACTACGTGGGGAGATGGAGATGCTGGGACTTGCAACCCTCCATCAAATTGCCAAATGTGTGCCCTACTATACTTATTATCACTAAACTCTTCGCCAGCTTTACGATGCCATTTGATTAAAGCGGAATGCTTACTCATTCTAACTCCCTGATTTTCCGACGACGAATCAACACTATCCGTCCTTGCCACAGTAAACCACAACAAAATGAGTTAAGGAAAGCATCGCACTCACAGGGACTATAAAATCTGTTGAGGATCGGCATTGTTCTTCTGGATATCATCCAAAAGTCTATGAGACTGATGGATGTTGACCTGTAACCGATTGATCAGCATCTGCAACTGCTCAATCTCGGGACTTTGGTTGGCTTTAAGTTGAGTTTCCAGGGCCTCCGTTTGGCTCGCCAAAATAGGTAAACTTAGGTTCAGTGCCATCCCTTTCGTTTTGTGCAACGTCAGCTCTAATGAAGCAAAGTCTTCAGCCATAAAGTATTCAATAAGTTCATCAACAGAAGTCTCAAAATCGACAATAATGCTTTTTAGCAACTCGTCGAGCGCTTCTGGCTCATCTCGTAAAGAAGTAAACATGCCTGAACGGGAGAGTTCTTCCTCTGTTAACCTTAAGTTCTCGATTGGCTTACGTTGCAATTGAAGCACATTGCTGTCACTCGTTAGTGGCGGATTCTGTTTCGGTTCGAGTCTGGCGGCAAACTGTTTGAGAGCGTCTGAAAAGCTCTCATGCTGTAGCGGTTTCGTAAGCACATGGTCTGCTCCTGCTTCGATAAAGCTATCGTGAGCTTCACGAAATACGTCTGCCGTGTACGCAAAGAGTAATGTCTTGATACCTAACTCTTGTCGGATAACCCGTGTCGCCTCAACGCCATTCATCTCGGGCATATGGTTGTCCATCAAGATCAGGTCGTACTCGTTCTCTTTCGCCTTTTTAACCGCGATTAATCCATTTTCTGCAACATCCACTTCATGCCCAAGCTTTTCGCAAAACCCTTTTGCCACAATGGCATTCACACGGTTATCATCAGCAAGTAGTATCTTTAAATGGTGTGATTTTGCGCGAGGTTTCGGTGCTTCTTGCTGCTTTTTCGGAGCAGATTCTACCCAAGGAATCGGCAACTCAACGATAAATTGACTTCCAACGCCTTCTATACTCTTCAGAGTAATATGGCCACCCATCAAATCGGTTAGTTTTTTGACGATGGCTAACCCAAGCCCTGTTCCGCCGAACCTTCGAGTCGTTGATGAGTCTGCTTGCTCAAACGAGTTAAAAATATGCTCGTGCTTGTCTGGCGCAATACCAATACCGGTGTCGCTCACGCGCATGACCAACAACTGATTCGATTCATCTAACTCAGTTCTAACCAGCACATGCCCTTCATTGGTAAACTTCACCGCGTTACCGGCGAGATTAAACAAGATCTGTCGTAAACGCGCACAATCTCCAGTAAATTCAGTATATTCAGAAACCTCGTTTTCCAAGATTAACTCGATATTTTTTTCATCAACAAGTGGTTTTATTGCGCTACACACCGGAGAAAGCACTTGATCGAGCTTAAACTTAGCTTGCTCAAATTCCAGTTTGTTTTCTTCAACTTTAGAAAAATCCAAAATATCGTTGAGGATAGTCATCAGATGCTGGCCAGAGTCAAGAATAACCCTAATGTGCTCTTTCGTCGTCGGCTCTTTGGTCTCTTCTGCAATCATTTGAGAAAGCCCTAGTACGCCATTCATCGGCGTTCTTAGTTCGTGACTCATTGCAGCAAGAAAATTTGATTTCGCTTTTGCCGCTCGCTCGGCTTTGTTTCTCGCCTCTTCAATTTCAAGATTCAACTGTTTTAAGTTATGCATTCGGTGATGTGACTGATAAACAAACGCGCTAACTAGAAACATCACCGCGATAAATACAAACAACCACGTAAAACGCGCCTCACTTTGAGCAATATTGAGTAACCGATGCTCTGAGCTTTCGACAAACTCAATATAAGTGTGATCAAGCAGTTCATTCGTCAGCAATTCAATTCTTTTATCACTCGTTTGAAGCCGTTTAAGGAAGTTCGCTTCTTTTTCACTCTCAACTTCAGTTTGTGTTAGAAGCAACTGGTTGAGAAATTCAAAATAACGACTGCCACCCAATGATTGACCGCTCTCGGTAGAAACCTCTTGCTGATATAAATTGAACAACATGAGTAATGCATACCGATTTTCTACCTGAACACCAATTAACATATCAAGCTTCAACGTTGTTTGAAGCACTCGCTCCTTAAACTGTTCAAGCGTATCCCTAACTTTTATACGATTGGGTGTCACGGGAAACCAAACTGATGCCTTTGATGATTCCAACAGTGCCTGTGCTGCGATTTCTATCTCTACTAAAGATGTTGTTAACTCATAGTTTTTCCTATCTTCAACGGCATATCGGTTCACGATAACATCACGCTCTTCAATCAACTCATGTCCGATATTCATTAGCCCTGCATGAAATTCTTGAGCGTTTTTTGAATTCATATACGACATATACGCCAGTGTGCAGCACGTCAGTATCCCAATAAAAAAGCAAAAGTTGATCAGTTTGAATTTATTCATTTTCCAACACCTCTAAAATTATGGGTCTAGGTGCTGTCAACGACTGCAAGAATGCTTCAATGTCCGCGACATTCTCATCGTTCATCGTTATACCGAGCTGGGTTTTAGCCATGATTTGTATCGCGTCGGATAACTTATCGACTTGCCCATTATGAAAATAAGGACTCGTTAGCGCGACATTGCGTAAACTGGCTACTCTAAAATAGAATCGCTCTTCATCTTCTATCGTAACGAGTTGCCGGCCCGAGTCCTCTACTACTGGCTTATCCTTGAAATAGGCGAACCTTTGGATCATCGCTCCGCCGATATTTTTGCCCTGATGACACTGCACACAACCTGAAGTCTGAAATGTTTTCCAACCTCTGATTTGCTGTTCACTCAGTACATGCGTGTAACCCAATAAGTAAGCATCGAATGGTGCGCCAGGCGTCTGCAGCCCTTCAACAAACTCCACAATAGCGGACTTGATATTATGAACGTTAATCGGCAATTCATCGTCACGACTAAATAGCGCTTGATAATGTTCACTCTCTTTTACATATTGCTCTATTGTTTGCCAGTTTGAGTCCATTTCCATTGGATTATGGATTGGACCATCAATCTGAGCCATCAAGGTGTTTTCCGTTCCATCCCATAAAAAACGATAATTTAACGCCGCATTAAACACTGTTATAGAATTTCTAATTCCATCACCTTTCACCCCCGTAGAGACTGGTGTATTTTCAGCGCCATTGGTTTGCAGATTGTGGCATGTCGCGCAGCTGACATTACCATTTGACGATAATTGAGGATCGCGGAAGAGATGCCAGCCAATTCTCGCTAGCTTAATATCCACATTAGGATCACCCTGTATGGGCTGAACTAGGGAGATATCACCTAACATCTTCGCGTTTCTTGCGGTTGTTGTTTGGCTCAAAATGAGTGTTACAACAGCTAGTGCGATTGCGCTGAATTGCCTCATCAACTACATACCTTAAACTTGTCATTGATATGAATTTAGTTGCATTTTGGCGTTTTTTCCACCGACAGGAAGTTGAAAAAACGAGTTAAGTATTGCTTTGTTTAAGGCTTTGGTTGAAGAGGGAGTAATAAGGCGAATAGGAAGAAACCTATCGCCTTATGAGTAGCTAACGTATTGAAATCTGAGTTTAGTGTAGAAAAGCCAAAAACCGTTGAAACCAAGTCACCTCTCCATAGGAGATCAGATCGAAAATAGTAAAGAAAACGGCACAGATAACGGCCAACTTAATCAAACGCTGAACAATAAACATAAACATCACAATTACCAATAATTTGCTTTAGTTTACTATCTCACACAGCGTTTATATATAAAAAAGTAGTCTCCTAATTAGCCTCGGCAGCTTATTCATTAGAACCTATACTCAAGCATCTCTAAGTTATTTGGATATACTTGAATTAGGATTTCAAAAAGTCCCTGTGACCACACAAGGAGGACTGCATGAAACGACTATGGATATGGTTCTTACCTTTACTCTTGATGGCCAGTCAAGCACTGGCGAATACTGTTTGGATTGTTCCTGTCAAAGGCGCTATAGGGCCTGCTACTAGCGACTATTTATCTCGTGAAATAGAAGAAGCTCAACTAAACGGTGTCAGTTTAGTGATCTTAGAGATGGACACACCAGGCGGCTTAGATAGCGCAATGCGAGATATTATTCACGCGATTACCACCTCCTCCACTCCAATTGCGACTTGGGTTGGCCCGTCAGGATCTAGAGCGGCTAGCGCAGGGACATACATTTTACTCGCCAGCCACGTTGCCGCCATGGCTGAAGCCACCAACCTTGGCGCGGCAACGCCCGTCGCGTTAGGTGGTGCCCCTCAGCCCCCTTCATCGGATGATGGCAAAGATCAAAACGCGGAAGAAACGTCAGAAGGAACCAACGAAGGTTCAGAGAAAGTTCCCGCGAAAACCGCAATGGAGAAAAAGGTGATTAATGATGCTAGAGCCTATATTAAAGGCTTAGCAAAGCTTCATGGCCGAAATGCAGAGTGGGCAGAGAAAGCAGTGAGCGAAGCAGCGAGTTTGGACGCCACAGAGGCATTGGAATTAAACGTTATTGATTATATAGCCAACTCACCAGAGGATTTAGTCAAAGCCATTGATGGACAAACTGTTAAAGTTAACAATCGTGATGTGACATTGTCACTGGAAAATCCCGTATGGATTGAAAGAACACCCGATTGGCGAGCAGAAATGCTAGCCGTTATAACCAATCCAAACGTTGCCTACATTCTAATGCTCATCGGCATCTACGGTTTACTTCTTGAATTTTACAACCCAGGAATTGGCTTACCCGGTGTGCTAGGTGGGATTTGTCTGCTTCTTGCCATGTACGCACTACAAATGATGCCCGTCAACTACGCAGGTCTTGGTCTGCTGTTACTCGGTATTGCACTAATGATAGCGGAAGCATTCAGCCCGAGCTTTGGTATTTTGGGCTTAGGCGGCGTTGTCGCCTTTGTACTCGGTTCGATATTTCTCATGGACAGTGAGTTACCAGGATTCCAGATCGCCCTTCCTTTGATTTTTGGTATTGCCATATTTTCCGTGGCTCTAATCGTGCTGACCGTCGGCCTGCTGCTCAAAATTCGTCGCCGGCGTGTAACGACGGGTTTAGAGACTTACCCTGGGAAGGTCGCCGTGGTAAGCGATGACTTTATCGATGGCGAAGGACGCGTTCAACTCAACGGTGCGTTATGGCGAGCTAAAGCCAAAGACCATCAACAATTCAAACAAGGTGATCACGTCACCATTCTTAATGTTAAAGGGCTGACCTTAACTGTGATGCCTGATGACCGCCAAAATAAATAGGAGGCGCTTTATGATGCTCTATACCGTTGCGGTGATCGTGGTGCTGCTGTTCGCACTAGCGACCCAAATGTTCAAGGTTTTGAGAGAATACGAACGTGGGGTTGTGTTCTTTCTTGGTCGATTTCAAGAAGTCAAAGGACCTGGTTTGATCATCCTTATCCCATTTATTCAGCAAATGGTGAGGGTTGATTTACGTACTGTCGTTTTGGATGTGCCGACACAAGATTTAATTACCAAAGATAACGTTTCTGTGCGCGTCAACGCGGTCGTTTATTTTCGCGTAGTCGATCCTCAAATGGCGATTAACAATATTGAAAGCTACAGCGATGCCACCAGTCAGTTAGCACAAACCACGCTGCGCTCGGTATTGGGTCAGCATGAACTCGATGAATTGCTATCAGAGCGAGAACGCCTCAATAAGGATTTACAATCCATTCTCGATCAACAGACTGATGACTGGGGAATCAAGATTGCTACGGTTGAAGTCAAACATGTTGATTTAAATGACAGCATGGTCAGAGCCCTAGCCCGTCAGGCAGAAGCAGAACGTAACCGTAGGGCGAAGATCATTCACGCTACTGGTGAGTTAGAGGCTTCAAATAAATTAAAAGAAGCAGCGCAAATGCTCAACGAAGCACCGAATGCACTGCAATTACGTTACATGCAGACACTCACTGAAATCACTACAGACAAAACATCCACTATTATTTTTCCAATGCCGATCAATCTTGTCGAAGCTGTCAGTGATATCGCCGAAGCGGTGAAAAAGAATAAAGAGACACAAGATAAGTAAGGTTCTGACCCTAGGAAGTAACGACCACTCACGTTACTTCCTTATTTGGAACTCGCTTTAAGGATGTGCCCATCTTCTTTATCACACTCTTGTTTCATTACTTCTAAGCCCGTTTTAAAGCATGTTCGCCAAGCGGTTTCAACATCGGTATCGTACCCGGAATCACACTGTCGAACCGTTTCTAACAAACTCTCAAGCCAAACATCAAAATCCTGCGGCTCTATACCAATTTCGGCACTTGCATGCTTTTTCCCATACTTTTCCACCATTTTGTGCGCTTCGGTCGAGGTATCTGCCATCATAAAAAATACGATAGACCCTCTAAGCATTCTCACTTGTTGGTGCATGTCTATACCGTCAAACTTCTGTCTAAAGTTGGCGCTTTTCGACCATAAATTTTTGTAGAACAAGTCGAAAAACTCCTGATCTGAAGTACAACGTTCATAGCTATCATTAAAAACTTCAATCACGTTCATGTTGCTTTCCCCTACGCCTCAATATGAGTTTAATTTAATATCAAATAAAAGCTTCCAAATAAGGACTTTTAAGTTTCAAATCGATCAACTCACATCGATTTTCAACAAAAAGTAAAAAGTGATTTAAATAAACACCCTCTTATCAATGAAAAAATATCCATTATCATGAACCCATATTCGAGGTACGCATGGTTGTCGATGCTAGTGCATCCTCATCTGTCATCACATAAAGAGGATATAAACGTGTCCCATCAAATCATTACCGATCTAAATAACCGTTACACTGCAAAAAAATATGATGAAACCAAGCGCGTTTCTCAAGAAGACATGGCGATAATCAAAGAAGCACTGCGTTTGTCGGCGTCTTCTATCAACTCACAACCATGGAAATTCATCGTTATTGAAAGTGATGAAGCGAAGCAACGTTTCCACAATACGTTTGCAAATATGCACCAGTTTAACCAACCACACGCGAAAGCCGCATCACATACGATTCTGTTTGCTTACGATCCTAAATTTACTAAAGAGAAATTTGCGAAACGTGTGGATGCAGAAGTAACATCTGGCCACTTGCCAGCGGAGATGTACAACAACTTTATGGGTGCTTACGCTTTTGCCGATGCAAATACGGACGAAAATGGCTTCAACGGAAACTGGACAAAAGCACAAGTCTATTTGGCACTAGGCAACCTACTACACACATTGGCACGACTAGGCATTGATTCAACACCGATGGAAGGTGTCGATCCGGCTCTGATTGGAGAAGAGTTTAAAGAAGAGCTCGAGGGCCATATTTGTGAAGTTGCGCTGGCGATTGGCTACCATAAAGATGGGGAAGATTACAATCATGGTCTTCCAAAAGCGCGCCTTGCAATGGATGACGTAATTACGACTCTATAGTCGACCATTGTCTTAGCTTAGCGACTTAAATCATTGTTTAAACTAAAAAGAGCCGCACATTAATGCGGCTCTTTTTTACTTGGTTCTGCGTCAACTTTACGCAACTTGCTCTGACTTAAAATTACCAAGCAATGCATCGTAAAGCTCATTGTCGCTTAACACACCAACCAGCTTATTATCTTCAACCATAAGCAGAGGCTGATTGCTACGCTGTTTAAGTTCAATCGCTTCTCGCATACTGATTTCTGGACTAACCTGAACCAGAGAGTTTTCATTAACTTCGTCAAGGTTCGAAGAATCGCTCTTCCATTGAATCAACGATTTATCTTTATCCGCTAAACTTAACCCCTTGCTCTCTTGTATCACCCAAATATCTTTATCAGGGCAAATCAGAACACGCGTATCTTCGCGAACCAAATCGTCACGCATTAAGGAACGTCCCTTCAGCACATTTAATGGATTAGTGTGAGCAACAAAGTCCGCCACATAATCGTTTTCTGGAGCAAGAATGATCTGTTCTGGCTTGCCATGTTGAATCAGCTTTCCTGATTCCATAATGGCGATGTTGTTACCGATTTTAAGTGCTTCATCCAAGTCGTGACTCACAAAAAGAATGGTTTTGTTTAGCTTTTCCTGAAGCAGAATCAATTCATCTTGAAGCTGAGCACGAATCAATGGATCAAGTGCTGAAAACGGTTCATCCATTAACAAGATATCAGTGTCCATCGCGAACGCTCGCGCTAGGCCAACACGCTGCTGCATACCACCAGAAAGCTCGTGCGGGAATTTGGTTTCCCACTCAGATAAACCGACCATTTCGAGCTGTTCACGCGCCTTTTTACGACGCTCTGCTTTACCAATGCCTTGCATCTCTAGACCAAACGCTACATTGTCTAACACCGTTAACCAAGGCATCAATGCAAACTTCTGAAACACCATGGACACGCGGTGCGTACGAAGGTGGCGCAGTTTCTGTTCGTCACAGTTAGAGAGCTCAACCATATCGTCGCCATCTTTAATTTTCAGAGAGCCACGAGAAATATCGTTCAATCCGTTAACCGTTCGCAGCAAACTTGATTTACCCGAGCCTGAAAGCCCCATCAAGACACAGATCTCACCCTGTTTCACGTTCAGCGAAACATTATCAACCCCAACCACTTGGCCAGTTTCATCAATGATTTCTTGTCGAGATTTCCCTTGATCTAGTAGTGCTAGCGCCTGTGCTTGTTGCTGACCAAAAACGACATCAAGATTTTTAATAGTAATAGCGTCCATGATTATGCCTCCTTCTGGTTTGGTGCTTTACACAAGCGGTCAAGAATGATGGCAACGAGTACAATCGCTAAACCAGCTTCAAAACCTTGTGAAATGTTTACCGTATTCAGTGCACGTACGACTGGCTTACCAAGCCCATCAGCACCAACAAGCGCCGCAATGACCACCATAGAAAGAGACAACATAATGCACTGCGTAACGCCAGCCATAATACTTGGCAATGCCGCAGGTAACTCCACCTTAAACAGTAGCTTCATGCGGCTGGCACCAAATGTTTTACCCGCTTCAAGTAGCTCCTCCGGCACTTTAATAATGCCGAGGTACGTCAATCGAATTGGCGCAGCGATAGCGAAAATGATGGTCGAGATTAGACCAGGGACAATACCCAATCCAAACAGAACCAAGGTTGGAATTAGGTAAACGAATGTCGGGACGGTCTGCATTAAATCGAGTATTGGCCGCAACAAGGTGTATAACCAAGGACGGTGCGCCGCCATAATGCCCAACGGCACGCCAATTAATACGGAAATCGTTGTCGCTGCAAACACAAGGACAAAGGTTTCCAGCATTTCTTGCCAGTAACCAAGGTTGAGAATTGCGAGTAAGGCCAACACGATAAATACGACAAGAGGAATGCTGCGATGTAAGAACCAAGCAATTGCCGCCGTCATAATGATTGGCGCTGCAGGTGGCATCCATTTAAAAATGTCCACCACGAAAAGAATGATCGTTTCAAGTGTAATAGAGATTGCATCGAAAAAACCCGATGCATTGATGGTTAACCAATCGACGCCAGTTTCCATCCATTGGCCCAACGGTAGTTTGTTGTCCGTAATAAAATTCAAAATAAAACCTTTGTGTTAATGAAGCGGGCAAAACTGCCCACTTTCTTTTAAAAAAACGAGCTCAAATACTGCTTATTAAGCGTTTGTTTTTAAGTAGTTTGTAATAGCTGTTAGCGCATCTTGGCCATCCACCGTTTTCACGCCCTCTAGCCACGCTTCAATTTGCTCTTGGTTTGCATTCAACCATGCTTGCGCTGCTTTTGATGGCTTCTGTTTCTGGTTAAGAATCGCTTCCATCAGTTCATTTTCCATTTCTAGGTTAAACTCTAGATTTTTCACTAGCTGACCTACATTTGGACACTCAGCGAGGTAATTTTTACGTACGTTTGTGTAGACGTTCGCGCCGCCGTAGTTAGGACCGAAGAAGTCATCACCACCCGCTAGATATTCCATTTCAACGTTACTATTCATTGGGTGCGGCGCCCAACCTAGGTACACAATCCATTGATTGCGGCGTGCGGCACGTGATACTTGAGACACCATGCCAGCTTCACTGGACTCAACTAGGCTGAAATCTTTTAGGCCGAATGCGTTACTATCAATCATTGACTGAATTAAGCGGTTGCCATCGTTTCCAGGTTCAATGCCGTAAATGCGGTCTTTAAATTTGTCGGCATGTTTTACTAGGTCAGCGAAGTTGGTTACGCCTGCGTCATAAACGTATTTTGGAACCGCTAGCGTGTACTTTGCGCCAACGAGGTTCGCGCGTACGGTTTCAACAGTACCTGCATCACGGTATTTCGCGATATCACCTTCCATCGTTGGCATCCAGTTACCTAAGAAAATGTCGATATCGCCATTAGCCATAGAGGAGTAAGTTACAGGCACAGACAGAAGATCGGTCTTCGTTTTGTACCCCAACCCTTTAAGTAACTCTGATGTAACGGCAGTGGTCGCTGTGATGTCAGTCCAACCTACATCTGCGAAACGAACCGTTTCACATTGGTTGGCGTAAGCGCCTGTTGCTAAAGTACTTAGTGCAATTGTTGAGAAGATTTTTGTCATCTTAGACATGTTGAATTCCTTGTAATGATTACTGACTTTTTCATTTTATGAGATCGAATCGAGATCTCTTTTTGGCGGATGCATTCGTTGCATCTCTTGCCAGTCCGGTGCAATCCAAACTGGTACGTTGTTCGACGTTTCTAGGGCGTTATCCAAAATCATATCCGCGGCGCGTTCTGCCACCATAATCGTTGGCGCATTTAAATTACCGTTCGGAATGGTTGGGAAAATAGAAGAGTCCACCACACGCAAACCTTGAATACCGCGTACTTGGCATTGCTCATTTAAGACGGCTAATGGGTCATTATCTGCGCCCATTTTGCAGGTACAAGATGGATGGTAAGCACTCTCGACGTTTTGCTTCACCCATTCATCAATCTGTTCATCCGTTGTGATGTTCAGACCGGGTTGGATCTCGTCCCCACGAAACTCATCCATGGCTGGCTGATTGAGGATCTCGCGAGTAAGGCGAATACAATCACGCCAATCCTGCTTATCTTGTTCAGTGGAAATGTAGTTAAACTCAATCTTCGGCTTATCATTCGGATTCGCAGAGACAACCTCGACCGACCCGCGACTTTCTGGCTTGTTAGGTCCAACGTGCACTTGGAAACCATGACCATCAAAAGCAGCTTGCCCGTCATAACGCATTGCCGCTGGCAAGAAGTGATATTGAATATTTGGCCACTTTAGCCCTTCTCGAGAGCGGATAAACGCACACGATTCAAAGTGGTTAGTAGCACCAAGGCCTTTGCGAGTTAATATCCACTCAGTGCCAATCAAGCCCTTGCTCACCAAACCTAATTTGCTGTTGAGCGTGATAGGTTGCTTACAGTGATATTGGAAGTACACTTCTAAGTGATCTTGCAGGTTTTTACCTACCCCCTCCAACGAGTGTTTCACCTCAATGCCCGCTTTTTCTAATACTGCCTTAGGGCCAATGCCTGAAAGCTGCAACAGCTGAACGGAGCCAACCGAACCCGCACTCGAAATCACTTCATTATTCGCAAAACATTGCTGAATTGAACCTGACTTTTCAAATTCAACGCCTACCGCTTTCTTTCCTTCTGAACCAGTTTCTTCTAATAAAACTCGATGAACCGTCACCCTCTTCATTAGGGTGAAGTTTTTGCGTTTTTTAGCACGGCTTAAGTATGCATTAGAGGTCGAAGCGCGTACGCCTTTGTCGACCGTCATATGCATTGGGCCAAAGCCCTCTTGCTGATAGCCGTTGTAATCTTTTGTTTCTGGGTAGCCCGCTTCTTTGCCTGCATCAATAAAAGCTTGGTACAGTGGATTGAGCTTCATATCGTTGCCGTTACATGTGCCGACTGGACCGTGATCGCCCCGATATTCATCAGCACCACCAATCCAAGACTCTGCTTTACGGAAATAAGGCAAACACGACTGATAGTTCCAGCCTTTCGCGCCTTCCTCTTCCCACTGGTCAAAGTCACAAGCGTGTCCGCGAACGTAAACCATGCCGTTGATGGATGAGCTACCACCCAGAACTTTTCCGCGAGGGCAATGAAGTTGACGGCCATCCAACCCTTGCTCTTCAACCGTCTCAAACTGCCACGCGTATTTTTCAGTGTTCATCGGGTAAGAAAGCGCTGTAGGCATTTGGATAAAAATACTTTTATCCGACCCACCCGCTTCGAGTAAAAGGACCGAATTTTGACCACTTTCACTTAAGCGATCCGCTAACACACAGCCGGCCGAACCCGCACCGACGATGATGTAATCGTAGTGTTGTTGCATTTTTATTCTCCTAGGAGTTAATACTAATCACCGTAGATAAGTGAACGAAATTAGCGTAGGAAAAATGCTTGAGAACAAGGCGGAAATTTTGATAAGTAGTTAACCTACAATCAAAATTGACAACGTAGTTATCGAGCATTTTAACAAGCTAAAGTGGTCAGTTATCTACTACGATTGGTATCATTTGTAAGGGCTTTCGAAGTCGCTTAGCTGAACAAGAACACTCTTCGTTTGTGTGTAGTGCTTAAGGGTTTCGACTCCGTTTTCACGGCCAACACCTGATTGCTTGTAGCCGCCAACTGGCATTTCCGCAGGTGAGTCACCCCATGTGTTCACCCAACAAATACCCGCTTGAATTTGATGGATCACACGGTGCGCACGAGATAGGTTTTGAGTAAATACACCTGCCGCTAAGCCATAATCGGTGCCATTTGCACGCGCAATCACTTCCGACTCATCGCGGAATTTCAGGACTGACATTACCGGGCCAAAGATTTCTTGTTGAACGTGGCTCATGTCATCATCGCAATCGACAAATACGGTTGGAGCAACAAAGTTACCATTAGCTAGACCATTGTCTGTTACTTTGTAGCCGCCAGTCAGTAACGTCGCGCCACTCGCTTTCGCGGCTTCAATCGCTCCTAAAACTTTCGATTCATGATCTTTAGAGATTAGCGCGCCAATCTGCGTGTTCTCATCAAGCGGATCGCCGACGACTAACAGCTCGGTTCGGGCTTTAAGTTGTGCGATAAAGTCATCATAAATACCTTCATGGACAAATACGCGTGTACCGTGCGTACAAACTTCACCTTGGGTGTAGAAGTTCGCCACCATGGCCGCAGAAACGGCATCGTTTAACTTCGCATCATCAAAAATAATCAGCGGAGACTTACCACCAAGCTCCATCGTTACTTGTTTTAGTGTCTTAGCGCTGTCACTCATGACGACTTTACCGGTGCCTGACTCACCCGTGAATGACACTTTTGCGATATCAGGATGCGCCGTTAGCATCTGTCCTACTCGGTAATCCCCTTGCACGACATTAAATACGCCATCTGGCATGCCCGCTTCTGAATAAATTTCGGCGAGCTTAAGCGCCGTTAATGGTGTTTCTTCTGATGGCTTGAAGATCATTGCGTTGCCCGCAGCCAGTGCTGGCGCCGATTTCCACATCGCAATTTGAATTGGATAATTCCAAGCACCAATACCGGCGCAAATGCCCAATGGCTCACGACGTGTATAGAAAAACTGATCGTCGCTGAGTGGCTGCTGTTCACCTTGTAGACTTGGAGCAAGTCCCGCATAGTACTCAAGAACATCGGCACCTGTTGTGACATCAACCGCGATAGCTTCTTGAATTGGCTTACCAGTATCTGCCACTTCCAATGCAGCCAACTCGTCATTACGCTCACGTAAAATGGCAACGGCTTTGTGTAAAATACGGCTGCGCTCAATCGCAGTCATCGCCGACCATGCAGCAAAACCTTTTTTTGCCGATTCAATCGCTGCTTGAAGATCGTCTTGGTTCGCTTGTTTAATATTGGCCAATGGCTCACCATTCGCCGGATTGTAAGTGGTGAAGTGTTCATCTGAACACCCGTCGTACATCGCACCATTGATATAGTGTGCTTTCATTTCCATTTTGAAGACCTGTAACTTTTATATTTTTTCAGAATAAAACGTAAGTTGTTTTTCGAGATAATCGTTGATGATGATTCTCGCTCTTTCTGCATCAATGCCGTGCGGGTTGAGCGTTCCGCGCAGCCAAATTCCATCAATAAGTGATGCAATACCATGAGCAACCAATTCAGCCTGCTCTGCATTTAATAATGCTTTGAGTTCTTTTCTTAGATGGGACAATAGACGTCGTTCGTTGACACGCTGCAAACGCTTGAGCTGCTCGTCATGCATTGAGTACGACCAAAACGCCAGCCAAGTCTTAGCAACTTGGTTTTCTGCCTGATAGCCGACAAAGTTACCATCAATGATGGCGTTAATTCTTTGGTGATGAGCATCACTTGGCAGCTCACGTAACTTCTGTGTGATAGTGGACGAAAGCTGACGCAAGATTTCGCGCATCGTTTCCTCCAGCAATCCGTGCTTACCACCGAAATAGTGGTTGATAATCCCCGTTGATACACCGGCTTCTTTGCTGATTAACGAAATACTCGCCGCGTGTAAACCGACTCTATCAATCACTGACATTGTCGCTTTCACAAGCTGCGGTTTTCTGATTTCAGGCATCCCCACCTTTGGCATTTTGCGTCCCTGTTATTTTTAATTGAACGGTTAGTTAAATATAAAATGCCTGAAAATTAATTCGAACTCAAATTATTTTTAAAGAAAAATGTTAGTAAAAAAGGATGAAAAGTTGAGGGTGTACGAAAAATTGCTCGGTAAGAACTTGTCGGGATAACTAGATTTCAGTTTAAGAACAAACAAATAAAGCAATTAAAATCAATCACTTAAATATCAATCCATTTTTAAAACGATGATGAACGAGTTGATTTTTGAACAACAAAAATCTGTGCCACAAAAAATTTATATCGACCACTAATCATTTCACCTGTACATGGTTTGTTTGTACAAAGAATAGACACACTAGTTTGTTATAGTTTTGTAGACACAAGTGGCATTCGCACTTTGAAGGTGAAGGAGGCAAAAAGAGAGGTTATATTGAACGCCATGAATATGCGATTCGATATCCTTAAGCCATTTTTAAGTAATATCGCCAAGTGACTTTAAGATTTTAGATTCAGCGTTTTATATTCGAAGCAAGGATCTCAAAGTCACTTGGCTATCAAAGTAAATGGGAGGGATAAGTTCAGATTCATCGTGCGATGAGCCTGAACTTTTGATTTCTGTTACGCTAGCGAGCGACCTTTCACGCAGTTGCGTCCGTTCGCTTTCGCTTGATAAAGCAATTTATCGGCCTGATCGCAAAGTGATTTAAAGCTCATCTCATTATCTTCAGTGGTAACGACTCCAAAACTACAGGTCACTCTCACTTCTTCTTTCTGTTCCGTAACAAAGCCATGTAGGGATAAAGCGCTACGTAAACGTTCGGCAGTAATAAGGGCGTTTTCATGGTCTGTATTGGGCATAACAACAACAAACTCTTCACCACCAAAGCGAGCAACAATGTCGTTCTCACGTACAGTTTCCTCCAACACTTTGGCAACGCCCGTTAGTACGGTATCTCCAAACACATGCCCATAGGTATCATTTACCTGCTTGAAATAATCCACATCGATTAACGCTAAAGTTACTGGCCCCGATTGTGGTTTATTTGGCACCATTTTCTGTTTATCGAGTTTGCTATCTACCCATTTATTTAAAGCTAGATAACCGTACTTAACTTGCTCGACTTGCTCAAAAACAAAGTGTTGTATTTTTTCTTGCTTAGATTGAGGTACCGGTTTCTCTTTTCGCTCACGCCTCACTTCTACTGGCTTAGTGAACCAGTCCTCTAAAAAACGGCGATTGAACAACCCTGTCAATGTGTCTGTCTTTGCGAGGCGACGCATTCTCAAACGCGAGCGATTGACGACGAGAAATACTACCGCCATCAAAAATAGAACACCGATGAGCGCAAGTAGCGCTTCACCCAATAAGTAAAAAGTACGACGGTTATTTTCTAGCTCCATACGCTGCAAAACATTGTTCCAGTTGAGATCTTCGTTCTCATATTCAAGTCGTTCCAACTCAAATAACGTCTGCTGGCGCTCAAGATTTTCAACTTCTCTTTGATTGCTAAATTGGATAAATTTATCGTGATAGTTACCGTAAGTTTCGAATGCTAGTTTAAAGTCATTGCTTCCCGCATAGGCCATAGCGGCGACTTTTAGTAGCTCCATTTGCTGTTGCTTGACGTATCGACTCTCTATAATCTCCGGCAGCATTGGCGCGATCATCGCTAAAAGTATTTCAAATTGCTGCTGCTCTAACATATATTCGGCTTGTAACAACTTAAATGTTGCCAAATACGCGCTAGACGTTTCTCTGTACTGTAAATTCTCCGCCAGCTTCAAGTGGTTAACCATCTTCTTTTCTTGTTTCGTCTCGCGATATAAAGCTGCAAGTTCAAGGTTAACTCGAAATCTAAAGCGTCCATCACCGATAATTTGAGCCAGCTTTAACGCTCGCTGATATGACGCTATCGCCTCTTCGTATTGGAACTGTGCTTTATGAAGTTTCGCTATCGTCAAAACGCTCAACAACTCATTGAACGACATACGCCTATCCCTAAAATAGCGATATGCTTGTTCCAAAAGCGCCTCAGATCGGTCGTAACCCTGAATTTTGACAAGTACGTCACCTAGCTCTAGTGCTGCACGTTCGACCAGCCCGTGAACACCTGAAGATTCAGCCGCATCCATGGACGACATAAGTGCAGCATAGGATTTTTTAAACTCACCTTGCTCATCGTAATAGCGTCCTTTTAGCAACAGGATTTATGATTCAAGTTGCTTATCACCATTCTCACGCGATGTTTCCAACAAGCTATCCAACGCAGAAAGCGCGGTATCGATATCGCTCTTTCCAACCATAGTTCGCATCTGAATCAACTTAAACAGGAGATACTCATGGCTCTGTGGACGCACAAGCTCCAATCCTTTTTGAACGACACTCTGACTCTCTTCTACGCGCCCTAGCAGCTCTAAAACCGTGGCCTTGGCAAGCCAGTAACGCACCAACAGCGCTGTTGGTTGGTTTTGTAGTAAAGACTCTTCTTCTAACGCTTCAATCAAAGCTAAAGAACTCTGAGGTAATGCGTAAATTTGATTTTCGATGCCTTCTAACGACTGTAAAAACTTACCTTCCTGTTCCACCTTTTCTGTGGAGGCCTGAACAGAAAAACACAGACACCCCAATAATAGCGGCATCGTCCTAAGCGAATGAAATAGTGACATTATTGCTCTTCCCTAATGGGTAGTTACTTCAGTGTAATTGAGAATTCTGATTATTTATTATTAAGACAACTGAAGGTTATTCAGTCAGCCTCATATTCCCATGTATTTTGCGCTGAATAATAAATCACCATCTTTAGATGCCGAAATAGTTTTCGGTTACAATATGACCAATAAGAATGTTTTTTACACACCAAGAATGACGATCTCGTTAGTGAGACAAAAGATCGTCTTAGTTGTGAGTTGATACATTTACATGACAAGCAATATAGAACTAACCATTCACATTAGAAATAGAATCAATTTTTATACCGTTCGATGAGATAGCAGTCGACCATGCATCCAATACATTTTTCAGATAGAAGCAATAAAAGAAAGGAGAAAATGGAAGGAAGCGGACAATCAAACTCGCTCCCCTTTTTTATGTTGCAGAAGGGGTTACATTCGCATTCCGCCATCGACTTCGAACACTCTTCCGGTCACGAATTCGTTGGTTAACACGTATTTTATGGTCGATGAAATTTCATCCGCCAAACCTAAACGTCCAACCGGAATCATTCCGATTAAACGTTCCATCGCTTCAGGTTTTATTTGGTCTGTCATGGCAGTTTTGATGACACCCGGAGCAATCGCCACTGAGCGAATTCCGAAACGCCCTAACTCTTTCGCCCACACCGTTGCCATGGTGGCTACCGCCGCTTTAGATGCTGAATAGTTGGTTTGACCAATATTCCCGGCACGCGCAACGCTGGATATGTTGATCAGAACCCCTTTGCTATCGGTGTTCAGCATTACCTTGCTCGCTTCACGGCCACACAGGAAAGTGCCTGTTACATTCACATCTAGAACAGACTGAAATTGTTCCAGCGACATCGTGTTAACCTGACCATCTTTGACTTTAATGAACATACCATCACGCATAATACCTGCGTTATTGATAACGCCATTGAGCTGCTTGAAATCTGCCTCAATTTGCTCAAAAGCAGTGCACACCTGCTGTTCGTCAGTCACGTTCGTCACATAAAAACGAGCGGTAACGCCGAGAGATTCACATTCCGCTTTCGTTTCAGCCAGTTGATCTGAATTGAGGTCGATAAGCGCAAGATGAACGCCATTTTCCGCCAGTGACAGTGCCATTTGTTTACCCAGCCCCTGCCCTGCCCCCGTGATCGCAATGACCTTATTTGCTAACTCCATAAGCGCTCCTTAGGCCTGATTTTGCTTTTGGTAGAACTCAAACAAGCTCGAAAAATCTTTTTGCCCGTTGCCCTGACCGTTGTGAAAATTAAACAGATTACGAGCCAAGCTGCCCATTGGCGTTGATGTTTGACTGGCAACCGCCGCTTCCATCGCAAGACCCAGATCTTTAGCCATTAACTGGCTCATAAAGCCGCCTTGATAACCATTGCTTGCAGGCGTATTTTCCATCACACCTGGGCAAGGGTTATAAAGCTCTAGCGCCCAGTTACGCCCTGAACTTTGCAACATGATGTCGGAAAGCACTTTGGGATCGAGTCCGTTTTCCATCCCTAAATTGAGTGCTTCACAGGTGCCGCTCATCAAAATGCCCAACATCATGTTATTGCAGATCTTCGCCACCTGACCAGCTCCAGCATCACCAGCATGGAAGATGTTTTTACCCATGTGGCTAAGCACCGCTTTGGCTTGAACAAAGTTCTCTTGTGAGCCGCCAACAATGAAAGTTAACGTACCTGCTGCTGCGCCCGCAACGCCACCAGATACTGGCGCATCAACAAAACTGATACCAAGTTGCGATGCTTTTTCGCCAACCAAACGAGCAGTCGTAGGATCGATGGTGGATGAATCAATCAGCAAGGTGCCTGATTCGACGCTATCTAAGATGCCATCTTGACCAAGATAAACGCTTTGAACGTGTTGGCTCGCTGGCAGCATAGTGACAACCACCTCCACACCTTGTACTGCCTGCTGAACGGAATCGGCACTTGAAGCGCCCAATGCGGTCAACTCCTCAACTGCGCTTGGGTTCAAATCAAATACTTCGACATTCAAGCCCGCTTTGAGTAGATTCTTAGCCATAGGCGCACCCATGTTACCAAGGCCAATAAATGCAATTTTGTCCATATCGTATTTCTTCCTTGTACTAAAGTGCCGCTATAGCTACCGACGATGCGGTCAGTGGGTATTCTGCTGAGTCAATTGGCGAGAAGAAGCGCTCCAAAACTTGTGGCGTTACGTCAGAAACCGTGCGATGTTGCCAAGTCGGTTGATTGGTTTTATTAATAATCAGCGCACGAACCCCTTCTCTAAAATCACCTTCTAAGCCACAACGTAGTGTTAGGTTAAATTCCATATCAAAACACGCTTTCAAAGAGAGGTTTTGATACTGCGTTAACTGCTGATAAGTGATACTGAGCGACAACGGACTGCCATAGTTCAGTGACTTCTGCGCATTGACGAACCACTTGTTATCAACGTTAGCACGGCTGATTGCATCAACAATTGACGCTAAGTCACCCGAACATAACTGCTCAATCAATTCCGCATAGGGCATCAACATCCCTTCGGTTGGCTCGTCCACGTGTACCGAACGCAGCGTAGTGGCGATTTTTTCGTTGATGTTCGCTTCACCTTTCCAACTTACCGATGCAAGCAGATCCAGCAGCACTTGCTTGTTTTCTGGCTGTGCAATCCATTGGCTTAACCCCAACGCTTTCATATCTGTTGCGTTAATTTGGCAAGCAGTCAAACTTAAGAACAGTGCCAAATGTTTTGGCAACTGGTTCAGGAAGTACGTCGCGCCTACATCTGGGTAAAGGCCAATTTTAATCTCTGGCATTGCAAAGCGTGTGGTGGTTTCTGCTACGCGATGGCTGGCACCCATAAACAGGCCAACTCCCCCGCCCATCAAATAACCATGTCCCCACGCGATGATCGGTTTTGGATAAGTATGAATAAGATGGTCACAGCGATATTCGAGGTCAAAGAAGGTTTCCATCGCTGAAAACGCAGAATCAAAGTCTTGCTCTTTGTTTTCAAGTGCACGGTAGATCGCTTGAATATCGCCACCAGCACAAAACGCTTTTTCACCTTGAGCATGCAAGAATACCGCGACGACGCTGTCGTCCGTTTGCCATTCACTAAGCTGTTTGTACAACTTCTCAATCATCACGTAACTCAACGCGTTGAGAGCAGCTGGATTATCCAGCTCCAGCACACCAATAACAGAGCCATCAGCGCACTCAAGTTTTGAAACATTTACTGTACCTGTCATTTGGCCTCCGCTAGCTGTTTGTCCATTGTGGCTTGCGCTTTTGCAAAAACGCATTCACACCCTCAGTCTGATCTTGTGTATTGAACAGCTGTAAAAACAGTTCACGCTCCAAAACCAATCCAGCTGCATGAGTTTGGCTGCGTCGACCTTGAATTAGCGTTTTGCACGCAGACACAGATTTCGGTGATTGACCTGCAACACGCTGTGCTAGCTCCATAGCCGCTTCGAGTGCTTGACCTTTCGCCACCACCTCTTCGACTAACCCAATTTTTTCCGCTCGCTCGGCCGTCACACGCTCGCCACACAGGATCATACGCTTCGCCCAACCTTCACCTACCAACGCGGTCAGGTTTTGCGTCCCACCCGCACACGGCAACAAACCTACCGATGCTTCAGGAAGTGCCATTTGTACTTGTTCTTCTGCGATACGAATGTCACACGCCATCGCCACTTCCAGACCGCCGCCCATCGCGTAACCATTAATCGCTGCGATAGAAACCCCATCGAATGCAGAAAGCGCTTCAAACGCTTCACCAAATGCGAACGCCATGTTTGCTGCTTGTGATTTATCACCCGATGCAAAGTTATTAAGATCTGCTCCAGCAGAAAAGAATTTCTCGCCTTCGCCTGTTAAAACCAACGCATAAATAGAGCGATCATTACTAAGTTCAATTGCCAACTCTTTTAGCTGATTCAAAGACTCAAGCGTCCAAGTGTTCGCTGGCGGATTACTAATCGTGAGCTTGGCAATATGCGCTTCGCGCTCTAATTTGATTTGTGCCGTCATAATCTTTCAGTCCTTTTTAATTTCTTTAGGTAAGGCTGTGTCTCGCTGACTAAAGCAGCTCAACGCCTTCCGTTAGTAATCGTCTTGCGACGATCAGACGCATGATTTCGTTGGTACCTTCAAGAATTTGGTGAACACGAACGTCTCGGAAATGGCGCTCGACTGGATATTCTTTGATGTAGCCATAGCCACCGTGAATTTGCAGCGCCTGATCGCAGACTTTAAAGCCCACATCAGTAGCAAAGCGTTTTGCCATGGCACAGTACGCACTTTTTTCTGCGTGCTGGGCATCGAGTTTAGCGGCAGCGAGTCGCACCATTTGACGCGCAGCGACCAGCTCAGTCGCCATATCAGCAAGCTTGAACTGCAACGCTTGAAATTGCGCCAGTGAACGGCCGAACTGTTTGCGTTCGTTCATATATTGCTTGGCTTCGTTCAGTGCTTGTTGCGCAGTACCGACGGAACAAGTAGCGATATTGATTCGACCACCATCAAGGCCAAGCATGGCGAACTTAAAGCCTTCTCCCTCTTCACCCAACAGATAGTCAGCCGGAATGCGGACATTTTCGAAGGTAATCATGCGAGTTGGCTGGCAGTTCCAACCCATTTTGGCTTCTTTTTTACCGTAGCTAATGCCTTCGCAATCAGCAGGAACAACGAATGCAGAAACGCCACCCGCTCCTTCACCACACGAACGCGCCATCACGACGAGAACATCTGTATCACCCGCACCCGAGATAAACACTTTTGCGCCATTGAGGACAAACTCATCGCCATCACGCACTGCGCTAGTCGTTAGAGAAGCGGCGTCAGAGCCGGCATTAGGTTCGGTTAAACAGTAGGAAGCGAGCTTTTCACCCGAAATTAGATCCGCGCTAAATTGCTGCGCCACTTCTGCTTTGGCAAAGCTGGTGATCATCCACGTCGCCATGTTGTGAATGGTCATAAACGCAGTAGTCGCGGTACAACCCATAGCCAACTGCTCGAAAATGATCGCCGCATCCAAACGAGATAACCCTAAGCCACCATGCTCTGGCGGCGTATAGATGCTCAGAAAGCCCAGCTCACCCGCCTGACGCAGTACATCTTTAGGGAAGTGATGGTTTTCATCCCACTCGGCCGCATGAGGCGCTAACATTTGGTCTGCAAACTGCTTTGCTACTTCGGCAAACGCGAGTTGATCTTCGTTTAATTCAAAATCCATCTTGAAGTCCTAAGGTCTAATTCGTTGCATTTGTATCCGAGCCAAGCCCACTTAAACGGTGGCGCTTGGCTAGAGGTGTCGCTAATCCAGTAATTAGCTAAGTTGAATGGTCATGTTTGGACCGCTTGGAATGTCATCTTCAAACCAACGCGCGGTGACCGTTTTCGTCTCGGTGTAGAAGCGAACCGCTTGTTTACCGTAAGCATGCAGGTCGCCGTAGAAGCTGCCTTTCCACCCAGTAAATGAGAAAAATGGCAATGGCACCGGAATCGGAACGTTGATGCCTACGTTACCTACTTCGATATTGTGTTGATACTTTCTCGCGGCAGCGCCGTTCGCCGTGAAAATAGACGTACCATTACCAAAGCGGTTTGCATTGATCAGTTCAATCGCTTCATCTAGGTCATCCACTTCCATAGTTAACAGCACAGGCCCGAAAATTTCTTCCTGATAAATCGACATGTCTGTGGTCACGTTGGTAAACAGTGTTGGCCCCACCCAGTTACCGTTCGGGAAGCCAGGTACTTGGCACTCTGTCCCGTCCAGAACACAATTCGCGCCTGACGCTTTGCCTTCATTAATCAGATTCACCACTCGCTGCTTCGCTTGAGGGCTAATCAGTGGACCATAACCGGCGGTTTCATCATCCCACGCGCCAGGCTGAACCTGAGCTAACGCCTCTTTAAGCTCTGGAATCCATTCTTTGGTTTCGCCGACAAATACGGCAACCGAAATCGCCATACAGCGTTGGCCTGCAGCACCAACTGACGCACCAACTAGGTTATTGATGACTTGCTGTTTGTTTGCATCCGGCATGATGACCATGTGGTTCTTAGCACCTGCAAATGACTGCACGCGTTTCAGGTTGTCTGTACCTGTTTTGTAGATGTGCTCACCAACGGGCACAGAGCCAACAAAAGAGATCGCACGAACGACTGGATCAGTCAGAATGCGGTCGACTTGCTCTTTGGTCCCGTGAACAACTTGCAATACGCCTTTTGGTGCGCCAGCTTGTTCAAACAGCTCCGCCAATTTCATTGCAGTCAGCGGAACTTGTTCCGAAGGTTTTAGAATAAAGGTGTTGCCACAAGCGATCGCCATCGGGAACATCCACAATGGGATCATCGCAGGGAAGTTAAAGGGTGTGATGCCAGCACAAACACCGAGCGGTTGAATGTAAGAGTAACCATCAATATTGGTCGCGACGTTTTCCACCGTTTCGCCCATCATTGAGCTACAAATGTTTGCAGCTTGCTCTACCACTTCAATTCCGCGCCAAATGTCACCCTTTGCATCCGCGAGGGTTTTGCCTGTCTCACTTGAAAGCAGTATCGCCAACTCATCGTGTTGCTCTTTTAACAGATGTTGGTAGCGCAACATCAATCTCGCACGCTCCGGCGCTGCAACTTCTTTCCAGCGTTTGAACGTTTCTGTTGCGCTGGCAATCGCCGCATTCATTTCCGATTCCGTGGCACAAGGTACTTGTGCAATCACTTCGTTGGTTGCCGGGTTGGTTACATCTAGCCATTGTTTTGAATCGGAGATGGCAAATTCACCACCGATATACTGCTTTACTTGTTCTGTCATGATGACATCCTTGTATTTTTCAGCTTGTTACTGACTACTGTTATGTAAGTGAAACTTTGTTGAGAGTGATTTAGCAGATTTCAATCGCGATAGCGGTTGCCTCGCCACCACCAATACAAAGTGATGCGACACCGCGTTTGCCGCCTGCCTGTTTAAGAGCGTGAATCAAAGTGACGAGGATTCGGTTACCACTTGCACCAATTGGATGGCCTAACGCACATGCGCCGCCACGTGGATTCACTTTGCTTGCATCCAACTCAAGCGCTTTCACTGCGTACTGCGTTACAACTGCAAACGCTTCATTGATTTCCCAAAGGTCCACGTCTGATTTGTCCCAGCCCGTTTTTTCCAGCAGCGATTCAATCGCGAAGACTGGTGCGATGGTGAACTCATCAGGCTGTCTTGCATGCGTGCTGTACGCGACAATTTTGGCTAGAGGCTGAAGGTTTTCCTGACGACCAAACTCACTATCGACTAAGATCATTGCCGACGCACCATCCGAAATGGAACTAGAGTTTGCTGCGGTTACGCCGCCATCTTTGGCAAACGCAGGGCGTAAGGTAGGAATTTTAGTGACGTCGAGTTTGCTCGGTTGCTCATCATCTACAACCAGGGTTTCGCCGCGTCGACTTTTTACGTTAACAGGCACGATCTCTTCTTTGAACAAACCTTGTTCGATTGCTTGCTGCGCACGAGTCACCGACTGTTGCGCCCAGGCATCCATACTTTCACGGCTGAACTGATACTTTTGCGCCGTCTGTTCTGCAAAGACACCCATCAGCTCGCCTTGGTAGGCATCCTGCAACCCGTCATAAAACATGTGATCAAGCACTTGCTCGTGACCTAAACGGAAACCATCACGCGCTTTCTTTAATAGATAAGGAGAAGACGACATGTTTTCCATGCCACCAGCGATGACAGCATGCGCATTACCAGATTGAATAAGGTCATATGCCAGCATGACGGTTTTCATACCCGATCCACAAACTTTGTTCAGTGTCGTACAACCAATCGATTGTGGCATTTCAGCTTTAAGACTTGCTTGTCTTGCAGGCGCTTGCCCCACACCGGCGGGTAAAACGCATCCCATCAACACTTCGTCTATTTTGTGCACATCGAGTTGGCTTTCGGCTAGCGCCCCTTGAATGGCTTTCGCACCGAGTTCCGTGACATCTGTTGAAGCTAATGCACCTTGAAAAGAGCCGATAGGCGTTCGCTTAGCGGCAACAATCCATGTTTCATTTTTCATTCCATTAACCTTTTGTTGACGTTTACGTCATAACTATACTAACATTTACGTTAACGTCAAGTTTGAGGTTATTGTTTGTTCGAGTGACTCTTTGATTTTGAGTAAATGCGAGTGATATCAAGGCTCAAGAGTGGATGTTGTTTGTTTACTTTAACGTTAACGAATTGTATATTCATGTGAATGTTATACGAAAGTCGTAAGGTTAAGGAATGAACACATTTAAGATCAGCGAGCTCGCGAAAGAGTTCGACATTACTACTCGAAGCATTCGCTTCTACGAAGATTTAGGTCTCCTAACTCCAGAACGTAAAGGCAACACTCGAATCTACAATGGTCGCGATCGAATTCGACTAAAACTGATTTTGCGAGGTAAGCGATTGGGCTTTTCTCTTGCAGATATCAAAGAGTTATTTGAACTCTACGATACCGATCAAAGTACTGAGCAGTTGAACTATATGATTCGGTTGATCGAAGAGAAGAAGGCAGCATTGCAACAGCAAGCAAACGACATTCAAGCGGTAATGATGGAGTTAAATGCTGCGCAGTTGCGATGCCAAAACACACTGAGATCCATGAAAGGCGAAAAAGTCACCTAACACCTCAACTCTGGGATGTAGGTGACGTAAAGGCAAGGACACGCAATGAAATCTACCTACTCTTCCCTGAACTTTGTTTATGACGAAAATACCGATTTGCTTCGCGAGCAAATCAATAGTTTTGCTGCAAGAGAAATTGCGCCGCTAGCGCAATCTATCGACCAAACTAACGACTTTCCAAACCATCTTTGGTCCAAATTAGGTGACATGGGTCTTTTAGGTGTGACCACCAGCGAAGAGTTTGGTGGTGCAGGCATGGGCTATCTCGCCCACGTTATCGCTATGGAAGAAATAAGCCGAGCATCCGCTTCGGTTGCGTTAAGTTACGGCGCTCACTCCAACCTTTGCGTCAACCAAATCCACCGTAACGGCACACAAGCGCAAAAAGAGAAATACCTACCTAAGCTCATCTCCGGTGAACATATCGGCGCCCTTGCTATGAGTGAACCCGGCGCCGGCTCTGATGTGGTCTCTATGCAGCTTAAAGCCGAACGTAAAGGCGATATTTTCCTATTAAATGGCAACAAAATGTGGATCACCAACGGCCCTGATGCACACACCTATGTTGTCTACGCAAAAACCGACCCAAACCAGCACTCCAAAGGCATCACGGCGTTTATTGTGGAACGCGGATTCCCTGGATTTACTCAAGCACAAAAACTCGACAAGTTGGGCATGCGCGGCTCGAATACGTGTGAGCTGGTCTTCCAAAACTGCGAGGTCCCTGCGGAGAATATTCTCGGCGAAGAAAACCAAGGCGTGAAAGTATTGATGAGCGGCCTCGACTACGAACGTGTGGTGCTTGCAGGCGGCCCACTTGGCATCATGCAGGCGTGTATGGATATCGTTGTGCCTTACATTCACGACCGTAAACAGTTCGGTAAATCCATCGGTGAATTCCAGCTAGTTCAAGCAAAAATCGCGGATATGTACACACAAATGAATGCCGCTAAAGCGTATGTTTACGCCGTCGCTGCCGCTTGTGATCGCGGTGAAACCACACGTAAAGATTCTGCTGGCGCGATCCTCTACAGCGCAGAGCTGGCAACCAAGATGGCACTGGATGCGATTCAACTACTTGGCGGTAACGGCTACATCAACGAGTTTGATACGGGCCGTTTGTTGCGAGATGCCAAGCTGTATGAAATCGGTGCGGGCACGTCAGAAATTCGCCGCATGCTTATTGGTCGCGAATTGTTTAACGAAAGCGCCTAATCATCATACCTAGGCGGTTCGAACTCGAAACAACTTCCTTATTCAATCTAAATCTTATTCAACCTAAATAAAGACGGGTGGTGACACCCGTCTACCGAATGGAGATCGGCTATTTATGGCTTGTTTGACGACCAATATTAATACCCATTCAGAGCAGTATCAGGAAAACTACCGCTCTATGGCGTCACTTGTAGATCAACTTTATACCGTGACTGCCCAAATAGAAGATGGTGGCGGTGAGAAAGCCCGCGAGCATCAGCAGAAGAAAGGCAAACTTCCGGTACGTGAGCGCATTCTTGCCCTACTCGACCCTGGTTCGTCCTTTCTAGAAATTGGTCAATTTGCTGGCTGGGATGTGTATCCAGATTACGTTCCATGTGCTGGAGTGGTTGCAGGTGTGGGTGTGATTGACGGCACTGAGTGCATGATCGTCGCGAACGACGTGACGGTAAAAGGCGGCAGTTACTACCCACTCACCGTGAAAAAGCACTTAAGAGCACAAGAAATTGCAGAAAAATGCCAACTGCCGTGTGTTTACTTAGTCGACTCTGGCGGTGCTAACCTCCCCCGCCAAGATGAAGTCTTCCCAGATAAAGACCATTTTGGCCGTATTTTCTACAACCAAGCCCGTATGTCGGCCAAAGGCATTCCACAAATTGCGGTGGTCATGGGGCTATGTACCGCTGGCGGCGCTTATGTCCCTGCCATGTGCGACGTATCCATCATAGTCAAAGAACAAGGCACGATTTTTTTGGCAGGTCCACCTCTTGTAAAAGCAGCGACAGGTGAAGAAGTCAGTGCGGAAGATCTTGGTGGCGCAGACGTTCATTGTCGCACCTCTGGTGTGGCGGACTATTACGCAGAAAATGATCACCACGCGTTAGAGTTGGCAAGACAAGCCGTTTCTCAAATTAACCACTTGAAACCCGTTCAACTCAAGCAAAAAGCACCACAGGAACCACATTTTCCTGCCCAAGAGCTGTACGGCATCGTCGGGACCGATCTCAAAAAGCCGTTTGATGTTAAAGAGGTCATTGCCCGAATTGTTGATGATTCCCAGTTCGATGAATTTAAAGCCTTGTTCGGCGAAACCTTGGTCTGTGGCTTTGCCCATATTCACGGTATGCCGATTGGCATTGTCGCTAACAACGGCATTCTATTTTCGGAATCAGCACAAAAAGGCGCGCATTTTATTGAGCTGTGCGCACAACGCAAAATTCCTCTGCTCTTCTTGCAGAACATCACGGGCTTTATGGTCGGTCAGAAGTACGAAGCCGAAGGCATCGCCAAACATGGTGCGAAAATGGTAACTGCTGTTGCGTGTGCAGACGTGCCGAAGTTTACCGTGGTTATTGGTGGATCGTATGGCGCAGGAAACTACGGCATGTGTGGCCGCGCTTATGATCCAACCATGATGTGGATGTGGCCAAACGCACGCATCTCCGTCATGGGTGGAGAGCAAGCGGCTGGCGTGATGGCGCAAGTGACCCGCGATATCAAAACTCGCAAAGGTGAAAGCTGGAGCGTAGAGGAAGAAGAAGCGTTCAAACGTCCAATTGCGGAGCAATATCAGACTCAAAGCCATGCATACTACGCCAGTGCACGCCTGTGGGACGACGGCATTATTGACCCTGCGAAAACCCGTGATGTTGTCGGCATTGCTCTGTCTGCTGCGCTTAATGCGCCAATACCAGACAGTAAATTTGGCATCTTCCGCATGTAGCCGGATGCAAGGCAAACCTTAACTCCTCGCGAATACCGATGTTTAAAAAGTAATGGTTAGCGAGCATTGAAATACAGACTGAAATGTCAGACAAAGGAAGTCACATGACCGGACTACTGCTTGAAAAAGACAGCAATGGCGTTGCTTGGTTGAGCCTCAATCGACCAGAGAAACACAACGCGTTTAATGATGAATTAATTGCTTCACTTATCGACACCTTGGAAAAACTTGAGAGAGACAACTCTCTACGTGCATTGGTACTAACGGCGCAAGGTAAACACTTTTCTGCGGGTGCGGATCTTGGCTGGATGCAGTCAATGGCCACCAAAACCGAGGGGGAAAATCTGCAAGATGCACAGCAGTTAGCGTTGCTCTTGCACAAACTGGATACCTTTAGCAAACCAACCATTGCTATGGTGCATGGCGCTGCATTTGGCGGCGCACTTGGGCTTATCTGCTGCTGCGATATCGCTATCGGTACACCTGAAAGCCGCTTCTGTTTGAGTGAAGTGAAACTCGGTTTGTTACCCGCGACAATCGGACCCTACGTCATTCGAGCGATTGGACAACGACAAAGCCGACGCTACTTTTTAACCGCGGAACTGATTGATGCCGAAACCGCACTATCGATGAGTATTCTTCATCAGATAGACTCTCAACCACGTGAAGCCGTCAATCGCACCATTGATCACCTGCTTAACAACGGTCCACAAGCCATGCAGGCAGCAAAAACGCTCTGCTTACGTTGTGACAATCAACCTATCGAGCATTCATTAATTGAATACACCAGCCAAGCTATTGCAACCGCCCGCGTGTCCGAAGAAGGACAAGAAGGACTGAGTGCATTTTTTGAAAAGCGCGCCGCCAATTGGAGGAATCATGTTTAAAAGAATACTGATCGCAAACCGCGGTGAAATTGCCTGCCGAATCATTAAAACCGCAAAAAGCATGGCTATAGAGACGGTTGCCGTCTATTCCGAAGCGGATCGCAGCAGCTTACATGTTAAACAAGCGGATTTCGCTGAATTCATTGGCCCCGCTCCTGCGAGTGAATCGTATCTCGATATCGATGCAATTATCGGCGCTGCGAAAAAATGGCAAGCCGATGCTATCCACCCTGGGTATGGTTTTCTTTCCGAGAACCCTAAACTGGCGAAAGCGTGCAGCGAAAATGGCATTGTTTTTATTGGCCCTCCCACCAGCGCAATTGAAGCAATGGGTTCGAAGTCGCAAGCCAAAGCCATCATGTCTGAGGCGAACGTGCCCTTGGTTCCCGGCTATCACGGCACAGACAACAGCGTAGAGCACTTATTAGCGGAAGCTGAAAAAATCGGTTACCCAGTGATGCTTAAAGCAACACAAGGTGGCGGCGGCAAAGGCATGCGAGTGGTCAACAGCGCAGCCGAAATGCCGCTGGCTATCGACGGAGCGCAGCGTGAAGCACTTTCAAGCTTTGGCGATAAGCAGCTTCTAATCGAAAAATGCATATTGCAGCCTCGCCACGTGGAAGTTCAGGTATTCGCAGACCAGCGTGGCAACTGTGTCTATCTTTCTGATCGCGATTGTTCCATTCAGCGTCGTCACCAAAAAGTAGTCGAAGAAGCACCAGCTCCCGGTCTTAGTGATGAACTGCGTAAACAAATGGGTGAAGCTGCGGTTCAGGCCGCTCAAGCGATCGACTATGTTGGCGCTGGCACGGTGGAGTTCTTACTCGATAGCCGAGGTCAATTCTACTTCATGGAGATGAATACCCGTCTGCAAGTTGAACACCCTGTCACTGAATTGATCACCGGCGTTGATTTGGTGGAGTGGCAATTCAAAGTCGCAGCTGGCGAGCATTTACCTATTTCGCAATCGGAAATCACCCACAACGGTCATTCAATTGAGCTGCGAATTTACGCAGAAGATACAGACAATGACTTTATGCCGTCGACTGGCCGCATTGATTACTTAAAAGAACCCGTATCAGACAGTAGTGTGCGCCTAGCGTGCGTACGCGTTGATAGTGGTGTTACCCAAGGCGATAGCATCAGCGAATATTACGATCCAATGATCAGCAAGCTGATCGTCTGGGGGCAAACTCGTGATATCGCTCTAAAGCAGATTAAGCAGGCGTTAACTCAATATCACGTACGTGGCGTAACGACAAACATTGGTTATCTGCACAGTATTATTTCGCAGCCAGCCTTTGCCGAGATTGAGCTCGATACAGGTTTCCTCGTAAGACATCAACAAGGCATAAATGAGCAGCAAGACGTCTCGGATTCAATCTGGCTTACATTGGCGGCGGTTGCTCGTTGGAATGATCTCATTTCAAAATCAGACAGCTCAACGTTACCCGCGCCAACCAAACGAGGTTTTAGACTGTCAGTTGACAACGTTTACCGATTTAACTTCACGGATGCCAATGCCAACCATCAGGCACGTTTGCAACAATCATCGCAAGATACAGGATCTCACTTCACTGTCCGATGCGGCGAGGATCTGCATCAGGTCATCCTGCTTGAAAGTGACAACCAGTTTATCGTCGATATTGATAATGTGCGTTACACCTTTAATGCACTTAGCGATGAACAAAGAACAACACTATTTTATCTTGGTCAGCAGCGCACGTTCGCTCATCAACCTAACTTTGACTCTGCAAAAGATGTAGATGATGAACTAAGTCCAACCGCACCACTCAACGGCATAATTTCAGCAGTTATGGTGGCTAAAGGTGACGAAGTGGCGGCGGGCGATCCGCTTTTGGTACTCGAAGCAATGAAAATGGAATACACCATCACGGCTCCGGTAGCAGCAAAAGTCGACGAATTGTTTTATCAGCACGGGGACCAAGTACAGCACGGTTCCATCCTGCTGAATTTGGCTTTGATATCGGATAACGTCAGTGAAGATAAGGAGCGCGAATATGCTACCAGCGAAGGTTAATATCGTCGAAGTCGGCGCTCGTGATGGTCTGCAAAATGAAACGTCAGTGACGCTGGTTGATAAAATCCGTTTGATTAACCAACTAAGCAGCAGTGGCTTAAAGCATATTGAGGCGGGATCTTTCGTCTCTCCAAGGTGGGTGCCTCAAATGGCCGATTCCGATCAGGTGTTTGCTGGTATCTCAAAAAAGCCTGAAGTGGTTTATAGCGCGCTCACACCAAATCTCGCAGGGTTAGAACGTGCGCTGGAAAGCGGTGTAAAGCGAATTGCGGTGTTTGGCTCCGCTTCAGAAACGTTCAGCCAGAAGAACATCAACTGCAGCATTACCGAAAGTCTCGCTCGATTTGAACCCGTTATCGAATTGGCGAACCAGCACAACATTCCTGTACGCGGGTACTTGTCTTGTACCATGGTGTGTCCATATGAGGGAGTAATCAAGCCAGAGCAAACTACCAAGGTCGCCAATACGTTGTTTGATATGGGATGTTATGAGATTTCGCTCGGTGATACTGTCGGTAAAGCAACGCCTAATCGCGTTATCGCCATGCTGGATTCGTTGTTAACGCTACTGCCAAAAGACGCGCTCGCAGTACATTTTCATGACACTTATGGACAAGCATTAGCCAATATCTACCAAGCCTTGTTAATGGGCATCAACACCATTGATAGCGCAGTAGCGGGGCTCGGCGGCTGCCCTTACGCGAAAGGAGCCAGTGGCAATGTTGCAACGGAAGATGTACTTTATCTGTGTGAGCAACTTGGGATTGAAACAGGCGTTGACCTTGGCGTCATCAATGAAGCGGGTTGGCAAATTTGCCGTGCGTTAGGAAAGTCTCCTGCTTCTAGGGTCGCATTAGCTCTGGGCGATCCGTATAGCTTGTAAATCATCAACAACCAATCAGGTAATGTATTTAAACGGGCATGCAGACGTACGTGCCCGTTTTTTATTGTTACTCATAAAAACCTTAACGCTCAACGGTCTTCATCACATTAATTAGTGCCTGATTTCAGCTACAATTTAGTTTCAAAGCGAACATATAAAACAGGATCAGGTAAATGCTCATAACATTTCGTTGTCGAAGCCACTCAAACGTCACAATGTTTGGTGATATTGCATTAGATATGCTCAAAATGATGGGTCACAGCGGCACGGTGCCGGGATCAATTTCCGCTCAAGATGTTCCTGACGCGTTATCAAGATTAACTTCTGCTCTATCTGCGAAAAATGCAGCTGAAGAAAACCTCCCTACTGATGTAGACGAAGAGGAAGAACAAGCAGAGCCCGCGGTAAACCTAGGACGCAGAGCGTTTCCACTGATTGAGTTGCTAAAATCAGCAATCAAAGAAGAATGCGAAGTCATGTGGGACAACCAATAACGCCTTCAAACTGGTTTCTAGCGAGGTGAATCCGTGTTGTGACCGCCTCGCTATGGTTACTCGACACCAAGATAAGAACACCAATACCGCTTATCGCCCTATCCGTTTCTCTCCCTAGACAACTTGATTTGCCCATCAATGTGCACATCTCGTTGTGGAAACGCGATTTCAATGCCGTGCTTTTCGAAAGCTTCGTAGATTTCAAAACGCATGGCACTTGCGACCGAGCGAATACCGCCCTCAACCGTTGAGTTAATCCAAAAATAAGATTCGAAGATCAAAGCATTGTCACCAAAGTCTTGAAAAAACACATCTGGCGCTGGCGAACTCAGAACTTTCGCTTGCTGCGAAGTCACTTCCGCCATTAAGGCAGCAACCTGTTTGACATCGCTCCCATACGTGACACCGACGACGACAGAGCCACGAACTAATCTGTCGCATAACGTCCAGTTGATCACCACGTTCTCAATCAACTGACTGTTGGGTATGAGCATATGAACACCATCGGTTCGTCTGATTCTCGTTGAGCGTGTATTTATTTGCTCGACAGTGCCTTTGGCGCCCTCAACCTCTAAAAAGTCCCCAATTCGGATTGGCTTTTCACCAATCAAAATCCAGCCACTTATGAAGTTGTTAATGATGTTTTGCGCACCAAAACCGAAGCCGATAGCGATGGCACCAGACAGAAAGGCAAACGCGGTAATTGGCACATTTATCATCGAAAGTGTGGTCATAAAAATAATGGCGAGAGCGATGACAAATAATATCCGTTTAACCAAATGAATCACGTTTGGGTCTTTCCCCGATGAAGACATTCTTGACGTAACGGTTTTGATCAAAATTTTGGATAACCATAAAGCGACAATGACCCATGTCGGCACCATCAATATCGCCCACAACGTGATAGGTTGTTCGTTAAAGGTAAACAGTGTTGTTTCTAAAAATGAAATGACCCGTTCGAACATAAAGTGCTCACTCTTGATTCATCGTTACCAGCAAGCCAGAGCGCATAAGTCTTATATTTTTAGCCCAATCGATAGCGCAGCGGCTCAATTAAGTTCTTCCTATTAACTATATTGTAATCTACGTAAAACGCTTCGAGTGGTTTCCCACTTTTTCAACCGATTAAGCCATTTAGGGAATACGTCTTTGTGAACTAAACGAGCCAATCAACCAACTGGATACGCAAGGTAAATCAGTGATAACTTTCTGATTTTTAAGCATCAAATTTTCACTTCGAATCACTCTCACCTATTATGCACCTTATTGCAAATAACATTGATGGAATGATTGTTATGTCAGAACTGACTCGGATGCGCTCTGGAGAAACCTATAATTGTCTGGATGAAGAACTAAAGCTAATGCGCGCCAAAACTGCGCAGCTTGTCTTCCAATTTAACCACGAACCAAACCCAGATATCCGTAGACAGCTATTGGCGGAAATGGGCGTCCAATTAAAAAACAGCGCCTGTATAGAGCCACCGCTACAACTTACCTACGGTTGTCACTTGTCCATCGGAGAAAACACCTACATCAACTGGGATGCCATTATTCTGGACAATGGGCAGGTTGAGGTTGGCGCGAACGTCATGATTGGGCCTAGAGTGCAAATTTACACAGCCGCTCATTCACTCGATACACAAAGACGCTTAGCCGGAGATGAGATCGCCAAACCGGTAACAATTGGCAATAACGTTTGGATTGGTGGGGGCGCAATCATACTGCCGGGCGTGACCATTGGCGATGAGGCCGTCGTCGGCGCTGGCTCTGTCGTAACCAAAGACGTTGCGCCGGGCGATCGAGTTGTTGGAAATCCGGCGCGCTCCATTAAACCAAAAAACTGAAGAAAGTCGCTATTTCGCCAAATGCTCGCGAATAATATTAGCGAGCAGATTGAGAGCATGAACATATTTGTCATTGAGCTCAAAAGAAGCGTTAAGACGAATACAGTGATCGTATTGTTCTGTCAGGCTGAACATCTTTCCCGGTGCGATGCTGATATTACCTTTTAGCGCTTCTCGATATATCGGCAAGGCATCAATATGCTTGGGAAGCTCTAACCAAATAAAGTACCCACCGCTTTGGCTTAACACTTTGACTGCTTCAGGTAACAGCTCACTAAGCAGAACCGTCATCTTACTTTTACGTTCAAACAGCTTTTTCCGTAACTGCTTCAAATGAGATTCATAATTGCGGCTTGTTAAATAGTGTACCAATGTCATTTGCACTGGTGCACTCGTCGCTAATGTACTCATTAGCTGTAACTTTTGTACCTCTAGCGCCCGCTTTCCCGCCGCAACCCAACCAATACGTAGCCCTGCGATTAATGATTTTGAAAACGAGGAGCACAACATGGTATTACCCGTGTCATCAAACATTCTTAGTGGGTAAACCGAGTCATTCTCGGCATGCAGTTCGCTGTACACATCATCTTCAATTACTGGCACGTTATATCGCTGTGTCAGTTCAATCAGCTTTTGTTTTTTCTCGTTGGAAAGCGTAAAACCCAGAGGATTCTGGAAGTTCGACATCAGCCAACATGCTTTCACATCGTGTGTTTGCAGCGCTCGTTCCAATGAGTCTAGGTCAATGCCCGTGACTGGGTCTGTTCTTACTGAGAGCGCTTTCAAACCTAACCGCTCTAAGGATTGCAATGCACCATAAAATGCAGGCGACTCCACAACCACCCAATCTCCCGGCCTTGTGCAGGCTTGCAAACTGAGCGTTAACGCCTCCAGCGCGCCTGCCGTAATAACAATTTCATCGGGTGAAATTTCAATGCCTTTCGCAGCATAACGCTTCGCGATGATGGTGCGTAATTGCTCGTTTCCCGGCGGTAAGTTATCAAAGGTGGTGGAAATCGGCATATTGCGAGCGGCTGCGCTCATCGCCCGATTCACGTGATAGCGTGGATACAAACTTGGGTCTGGATAGGCAAAGCCAAAATTGATCATGGATGGATTTTTGCTCGCCTGCAGAACATCAAAGATAAACTCATTGATGTCTACCTGCTCTGTCCACGAAACCGCGGCTGGCGCTTGGGGTTCATTTGAACTCTTAATATTGGGAGCGACTCGATAACCAGAGCGCGGCTGTGACGTCACCCAGCCTTGAGATTCCAGAATTTGATAGGCATGCAACACCGTCATCAAACTTAAACCCGAGTGTTCAGATTGGCGACGCAGAGAAGGCAGCTTGTCACCCGGATGCCATATCCCCGATTTTATCTGCCTTTTAAGCTGTTCCACTAACTCTTGATACTTCGCCAAACGCAAATCCCCCTCCATAAAGCTGAATTCAAAATAATAACACTTCAATATTTAATCTGTTATAGGTTTATAGTCACTGTCTGTACCTACTTCCCTCATTCCGCTCCTTTTAAAATAGCTCTCTCATAAAACTTAAAAGATCAAAGGAAGTTTAATGTTTGGCCTCGACGCATTTATGCTTGCACGGATACAGTTCGCCTTTACGGTATCCTTTCATATTATTTTTCCCGCTATCACCATAGGTTTGGCCACCTATCTCGCCGTGCTGGAAGGCTTATGGCTAAAAACACGTAATCCCGATTACCAAAAGCTCTATCACTTCTGGTCGAAAATTTTTGCGGTTAACTTTGGGATGGGCGTTGTATCTGGCCTTGTCATGGCCTATCAATTCGGCACCAACTGGAGTGGTTTCTCCGACTTCGCTGGTTCTATCACTGGCCCATTACTGACTTATGAAGTGTTAACGGCTTTCTTTCTCGAAGCTGGATTTCTTGGCGTGATGCTGTTTGGTTGGCGTCGCGTCGGCGAAAATCTGCACTTTTTTGCAACCTCTATGGTGGCGTTAGGCACGATCATTTCGACGTTCTGGATTCTCGCCTCCAACAGTTGGATGCAAACGCCACAAGGCTATGAAATTGTCGACGGACGCGTGGTACCAACCGACTGGTTTGCTATCGTTTTCAATCCTTCATTTCCTTATCGTTTGGCGCACATGAGCGTCGCGGCTTTTGTCAGTTCAGCACTCTTTGTAGGCGCGTCAGCCGCTTGGCATTTATTGAGAGGCAATCAATCGACTGCGGTAAAAACGATGTTTTCAATGTCGCTCGGGATCTTAGTGTTCCTTGCGCCACTCCAAGCCGTGATTGGCGATGTGCACGGGTTAAACACCTTGGAATACCAGCCCGCCAAAATCGCCGCCATCGAAGGACATTGGGATAACAGCGATGGCAAACCAACCCCATTGATATTGTTCGGCATGCCAAACATGGAACAAGAACGCACAGACTATGCCTTAGAAATTCCTGTTCTAGGAAGTTTGATCCTACGCCACAGTTTAACTGAGCCAATCCCGGCGCTGAAAGACTTCCCGAAAGAGGAACAACCGAACTCACCTATCGTCTTTTGGTCATTTCGAATCATGGTCGGGCTAGGACTTCTGATGATTTTTCAGAGCTTCTACAGCATATGGTTACGAAAAAAGAACACGCTTTATACCTCGCGTTGGTTCCTCAAGTTTTCATTATTTATGGGGCCATCTGGTCTTATCGCAATACTCGCTGGCTGGTTTACGACAGAGGTTGGTCGGCAACCTTGGGTCGTTTATGGCGTACAAAAAACGCGTGATGCGGTTTCTGCACACGGAGACCTACAAATGAGCATCAGCCTGCTGTGTTTCCTTGTTGTATACAGCTTGGTATTTGGTTTTGGTTATTACTACATGATCCACCAAATCAAGAAAGGCCCCGATGCAATCGAACACGATGAGCACGACATGACGACCGTTTCAGGCCGCATCTAGAATTTGTCACAAAGTGAAGGTAGAAAATATGCATTTTGATTTATCCGTGATTTGGTTCGCGATCATCGTTTTTGCCACTTTGATGTACATCATCATGGATGGCTTCGATTTGGGTATTGGAATACTGATGCCCTTCATCAAGGATGAAAAACAAAAAGACGTCATGGTCAACAGTGTCGCGCCAGTTTGGGATGGCAACGAAACTTGGATTGTGCTTGGAGGCGCATCTCTATTTGGCGCTTTTCCGATGGCTTACGCGGTGATTATTGAAGCGCTAACCATCCCTTTAACGTTGATGTTGATTGCTTTGATCTTTCGTGGCGTCGCATTTGAGTTTCGCTTTAAAGCATTGGAAAACCACTTAAAGTTCTGGGATCGCTCTTTTATGGTCGGCTCGATTTTAACCACGTTTTTCCAAGGCATCGTTGTTGGCGCGGTAATTCAAGGCTTTGCGGTGGAAAACCGCGTCTTCGTAGGTAGCCAACTCGACTGGCTCAGCCCTTTTCCCATCTTTTGTGGTTTGGGTTTAGTCGCAACGTACGCGCTGCTTGGTAGCACATGGCTCATCATGAAGACGGAAGGTGAACTGCAAAACACGATGCACCGCTTCACTAACAAAACACTACTGGCGATGATCTCCGCATTAGTCATTGTGAGCGCTTGGACTCCACTTGCTTACCCTGCCATTGCGGAAAGATGGTTTTCTCTGCCTAATTTGTTCTACTTACTGCCGGTACCTGTCATTACTGGACTGGTCTGTTTGAAGATTGCCGACTCCGTAAAAAAGCGAAAAGAGCGCAACCCTTTCGTGATGGCATTGGTGATCGTGATTCTCGGGTTCGCTGGGCTTGGTATCAGTATCTGGCCAAATATCATTCCTCCTAGCATATCGATATGGGAAGCAGCGGCTCCTGCAAGCAGTCAGCGCTTTATGCTCGTTGGAGCGGTGATCATCATCCCGATCATTCTGGCTTACACCTTTTGGAGTTACTACGTCTTCTCCGGAAAAGTGAAAGAAGGCGAAGCGTACCATTAACGAGTTGATAAGGAGTGAGTATGAAAATCAAAAATTGGTGTCGCCAGTGGGCTTGGATGGTTGGGATCTGGGCGGCCAGTGTGCTAGCTCTGGGGTTCGTATCAATGCTGTTTCGCGTCATGATGACCGCTGCAGGGTTAAAATCTTAGCTCGGCACTTTTAAGTCAATAAAAAAATGGATGCCTCTAGAGCTTGTGTAAGAGCTAGAGGCGTTTACATTCAAGTCCGATTTTTTACGTGTGCAGACAATACGATAGTAGATTCTGAACCACGAGCCACTTCAAAATAACCACCAGCACGAGATAGCTGACGAGCCGTCAATTTTTCTTTGCCCAGCTTTTCAAACCAATAAGGCGCTAATGAGCACTGAGCCGAGCCTGTGGCAAGATCTTCTGAAATACCGATTTTAGGTGCAAAGTAACGCAGCACATAGCCACTATCAGAGCTTTGAGCCGTCACGATGACCGCATGAAACTCATCAATTTTAATCAGCTCATCAAAGTTAGGTTGATAGCGAACAACATCATCTTCGGATTCGAGAACAACAACCAAATCACGCGTTGTAAAAGCATCTACGGGGTGATTGGAAAAGCCTGAAATACCCAAGGGGATGGCATGAGGCTTGGCTTGCCAACTTGGCATCACGATCCTGTACATTCCATCCAGTTCAGTAACGGTAATATGGCCATACTGGCTTTTTAGAATGACCTCATTCTGATGATAGTTGGAAATGATTGCAGCGCCTGCGCCCAAACTTCCGTGTCCACATAGGTTGATCTCTCCTTCTAGGCTAAACCAGCGAATGTGGTAGTCACTGCCAGACTGAACCACAAATGATGTGACAGGTTGAGCGACCTGATGAGTGATTTGAAGTAATTCAGAATCACTCAGCCAGTGATTTAGTTCGACAACGCCACATGGATTACCTTGAGCTAACTCATCACAAAATACATCAAATATTTGCGCTTTAATCATCCATCACCCTTGCGGTTTAACCATGCATTAAATCAAGGTCCTCGTCATTATCATCTCGATAAAAACGAGAGTTCAGCTATCAAGTCAACTTGATGTAGGTAATATATACGACAACAGAGTCGCAATCTTCAGTAAGTTTTGTTCGTTGGGTACAATCGACAGGTTATATGACAAAGCTTTAAGCCTCAACATGACCGATGTGCATGGCTACTTTTAGCGCTTGTTTATTGAGATTAGATGCCTCCCAAGCAACGACAACACGACTGGTTAGGGGGATATCATCAATCTCGGCGACTGTCGCGGAATCATCGAGATGTTCAGCCAGTGAGCGCGGAACGAGAGCAATACCTAACCCAGCCTGCGCCATGGCAATCGTCGTACGAAGTTGCGGTGCTGCGAACTGTGGTTCGAGCCTTACTCCTGCGTCGGCAAAAAGTGTACTCATGCCATCAAACAGTGCGGGTCCAGTCTCTCGTGGAAACAGTAAAATTTTATGGCCTCTCAACTGTTTCATCTGGATACAGGGATATTTTGCCAGTTCGTGCCCCGCCGGAATCACCGCGACAAACGGGTCGTTAAACAACACCTTGTGCTCAAAAGGCTCACTGGCGTAACAGGGTAGCCGCATGATTGCGAGATCAAGTTGTTTGCTTTTTAACTGAGTGGCAAGCTCTGGCATTGACAGTTCCGCCGTCTGGAAGTGAACCCCATTCTCTTGAATTCGCCCCACCCTCTCTAATACCTTAATGCAAGTTGATGTTGACGTTGCGAACGCGATTTTAACCTGCGTATTTTCACCACGGGCAATCTGTCGAGCTTTTGCTTTAGCGCGTTCCACATCAGCAAGAATATTTACCGCATCCGTATAAAAGACTTGCCCTGCATGGGTCAGCTCTACTCCTCTAGACAAGCGCTTAAATAGGTCTACGCCAAGCTCGTGCTCTAACTTTTTGATTTGTTGACTTAAAGGAGGTTGCGCAATCCCTAGCTGTTCAGCTGCTCGGGTAAAGTGACGAGTCTCGGCGACCGCGACAAAATACTTCAGGTAGCGAAATTCCATATATTTTCCATATCAAAATAAATCTTTTTTATATTGGATTTAGCACCGTGTAGAAGTCAATCTAAATATACTCTTCATTGCATAACTGGTCTTACTCATGCGTGGATTTTATAACCCTCTATGTGCTTGTTCGCTTGAAGTAGCGAAAGAATTTTCTGAATACCATCACGTTACCGGAGATGTTGAGATTTATCAGACTTCGTTAATGAGTGCTTTGATCGCTGGTGTTTACGAAGGCTCGACAACCATAGAAGAACTGCTAAAACATGGGGATTTTGGTTTAGGTACGTTCAATGAATTGGATGGTGAGTTGATTGCGTTTGATAAGGAAGTTTTTCAACTCAAGTCGGATGGCTCCGCAAACCCGGCAGACCTGGCGCAAAAAACGCCCTTTGCTGTCATGACTTTTTTTAAGCCTGATATCGAGCTGCCACTGACATCGCGCATGTCACGTCATGAAGTCCATAGCCTCATAGACGACATGGTTCCAAGCGATAACCTATTTTGCGCAGTGCGCATTGATGGCGTTTTCGATTCAGTTCGTACTCGCACCGTACCTAAACAAACACGCCCTTATCGGCCAATGCTTGAAGTGGTCAAAGAACAACCAACGTTCCGCTTCACGCATAAGCAAGGCGTGGTCGCCGGCTTTCGCAGTCCTAAATATACGACTGGCATCAATGTGCCCGGCTATCACGAACACTTTATTACCGATGACCGCCAAGGAGGTGGTCATATTCAGGATTACAGCATTTCGTCAGGGTTCCTCCAGATTGGCAAAGTCTCGCGGCTAGTGATTGATACCCCGGTATCGACAGACTTCCTCAACGCCAATTTGGCTCCGGAAGATATAAATACCGCCATAGAAAAGGCGGAAAAGTAACAAAGTCAGGCAAATAATAAGGACAACAAATGCAATCCAAACCTTCAAATAAAAATGGAGCTCAGTTGATCGCTCAACAGCTAGAGTCTCTCGGCATTAAGTACATTTTCGGTATTCCCGGTGCAAAAATCGATCGACTGTTCGATGCGATTGAAGACACTAACATCCAAATGATTCCGGTACGCCACGAAGCTAACGGCGCATTTATGGCGGGCGTTATGGGAAGACTAACCGGCAAAGCAGGCGTCACCATGGTTACGTCAGGCCCTGGCTGTGGAAATCTAGTTACGGGGGTGGCAACAGCAAACTCCGAAGGCGATCCGCTGATTGCTATCGGTGGTGCGGTGAAACGAACTGACCAGCAAAAACAAACACACCAGAGCATGGATACCGTCAGTATTTTTCGCTCTATTACTAAGTTCAGTGCTGAAGTGCAGCATGTGGACGCCGCAAGCGAGATCATGGCGAACGCATTTCGTATCGCAGAGTCAGGTCGTCCTGGGGCTTGCTTTTTGAGTCTCCCCCAAGATGTTTTATCCGAGCAAACCCAAACGGACATTATTGTCCCCTCGCCTTACACACAGCCTGGTTGCGCTGACATCGCAGCAATCGAAGATGCGGTCAGTCGAATCAGTAAAGCAAAGCGCTGTGTGGTTTTACTTGGCCTTCACGCGAGCCGCAGTCAAAACGCTGCTGCTATCGCCCGATTTCTTCAAAATACGCAGCTACCCGTTGTCGGCACTTACCAGGCCGCCGGCACGGTAGATATCAATTACTATCATCACTTTGCTGGGCGTGTCGGTTTATTTAACAACCAACCCGGCGATGTTTTACTGCGTGATGCCGATTTAATTCTCACCATCGGCTTTAGCCCAATAGAGTATGACCCTGAGCTTTGGAACAGCCACCGCAACCCAGTGATTCACCTCGATATTGAACCAGCAGAATACCAACTTAATTATCAACCTTGTGTTGAAATCGTCGGAAACATTGCGCAGTCATTAGACAAGATGGGCAGCTATATCTCTGAATATGCTCGCCTTTCCCCAACGGCACTTTCAGTACTGGAAGAGGTAGCACTGCAACGGCAAGTGATCAAGACCTATCCCAATGTCTATCACAAGCAAGGGTTTCATCCACTGGCGCTAATTAAAGCCATGCAATCTATCATCACACCAGATACCACGCTATGCCTTGATATGGGGAGCTTCCACATCTGGATCGCTCGTTACTTAAGCTGTTTTCGAGCTCGCCAAATGCTGGTGTCTAACGGCCAACAAACGATGGGCGTTGCACTACCATGGGCCATTGGTGCCAGCCTACTAAAACCTGGTAGCAAAGTGGTATCGATATCAGGAGACGGCGGTTTTATGCAGTCGAGCATGGAGTTAGAAACCGCGGTTAGACTGAACTGCAATATCGTCCATATTGTGTGGGTTGATAACGCCTACAACATGGTAGAAATGCAAGAGATCAACAAATATCAGCGCTGCTCTGGTGTGAAATTTGGACCAATTGATTTCAAGGCGTACGCCGAATCATTTGGCGCGAAAGGCTTCGCAGTGACTAGTCAACACGAATTGCTACCGACATTGAATAAAGCCATGGACGTTGAAGGACCAGCAGTGGTGGCTATCCCCGTAGATTACAGCGACAACGACAAACTGATGTTGCCGCGCACAGAGAAAAATCAAGATCCCGTTTTTGTAAGTTTCGAAGGAGAAATCGCATGAGAGGATTAAAAAATAAAGTCGCACTCGTGACTGGCTCTGCCAATGGCATTGGTTTGGCCATCGCAAAACGTTTGTATGAAGAAGGCGCAAACGTCGCTCTTGCCGATTGGAATGAAGAGCAGTTGGCAAACGCCGTTGAGGGCTTTGATAAACAGCGTGTGTCTGCGCATTCCATTGATGTTTCTGATCCAGACAAAGTCGCAGCACTGATTTCTGATGTTGTTACCCGTTTCGGTAAACTGGATATTTTAGTAAACAATGCTGGCGTACATGTCCCTGGTACCGTGATTGAAGGTAGTGTGGAAGACTGGAAGAAGATCTCTGGTGTAAACATTGATGGTGTTGTTTATTGCGCGAAGTTTGCTTTGCCTGAACTCTTAAAAACGAAAGGTTGTATGGTAAATACCGCGTCCGTTTCCGGTTTGGGTGGTGACTGGGGTGCCGCATTCTATTGCGCGAGTAAAGGCGCAGTGGTGAACCTTACCCGAGCGATGGCATTGGACCATGGTGCGGATGGGGTAAGAATTAACGCCGTATGCCCAAGTTTAGTAAAAACCAACATGACAAACGGCTGGCCGCAGGACATCCGCGATAAATTCAATGAGCGCATTGCGCTTGGCCGAGCAGCCGAACCTGAAGAAATTGCGTCTGTCGTGACTTTCTTGGCAAGTGATGACGCATCTTTCATTAATGGCGTAAACCTACCTGTAGACGGCGGTGCCACCGCATCAGATGGTCAACCTAAAATAGTGTAAGCATGAAATAGACAGATCAGTAAGAGACGTTCTACTACCTTTCGGATCGATGCTGATCTGTCGCTTTACGCTCTGAGCACATAACTCGTGCCAGCAATAAACTCAACCACTCAACCGCTGTTAGAGATATCTCAACAACTTAAACCAGCAACGAGCAATTAATGTTTCACACAAACCGACAAACTATGTGAGCATTCCATCAGACATAGAGTGAAGACTTATGTATCAGCGATTCACAAAGAACCAGACAGTTTCCGCGAATACTTTCTAAAGAAGTCTCAGTGACGACTAACACTTCTGCCACACCATCCATTGCTCTCTGCCTTTAAAAACCTCAACACTGTTTGCCACCACTGAGGACTTCACAAGTTCAAACGTGGGCTCTAGAAAAGATGCCAGTTCCCCACTTCGCAAACAAAATGGAGGGAAGCGAGAGTGGTAATCATCATCTATAACGAAATAACCAATTAACAAACCGTCTCTTGGCAGCAATTTATCCACCATAGAGAAATATTCTGACCACATGTCTCTTGGTAGTGCTGCGAGAAAGGCCCGCTCGTAAATGACATCAAACGAGTGAGAAAAATCGGCATTAAATACATCACCCAATACGACTTTATCTTTGTAGTTACCTAACGTTGATTGCGCCATTTTTACCGCTTCTTGGCTGTAATCCATCGCGATCACGTCATGCCCATATTGAATAAAAGTGCTCAGTTCATAAGCGGCACCACACCCAGGAATAAACACTGACTGGCCTACATGAAGTGAATTGTCGAGATAATCCTTGAGTTCTTGAGGTGTCGATTGGGCATCCCAAGGCATAGTGCCTCGGATAAACAAATCATCCCAGAATTGTGTCTTAATCATTGGTGCCTGTTTCATTTACCCGCTCCCTGATTGCGGTAGTAAAAAATAAAGGGATACGCAGCGCAATGTGGTATCCCTTTTCTAGCCTTTTGTCTGTACGTTGTTAGTTTTTTATGACAACCACTTTCTACTGCACTTATGCCACCAATGAGTTAACTGCGAAGATCATTGATTAACGGCTGCTCCACTTGGTTCGGTACAAACTGGACATTGCCTTTCAGTTTGGTGACAGACTGAAGTGTCGCTTGAATGTCCTCTGCCGAGACATGAACATCATGACAGCAGAAAGTAATGGCATCGTTGAAGCCATCGCGCTCAATTTTCAAGGAGCCTTTAATATCGTGGCGACGACAGACTTCTTGGATCTGATGCGGATAAACAAACAGCCCTTTTACTTTCACCGCGGAGTCTGCTCGTCCCATCCAGCCCTTAATTCGTGCATTCGTGCGTGAAGAATCAGAACTTGTCTCTAGATATGCCGATAAATCTCCCGTTGCGTAGCGAATCAGCGGGAACTTCTCATCGAGCGACGTTACAACGACTTCACCGACTTCTCCCGGTTGTACAGGAACACCATCAGGATCAACGATTTCAACAATAATATCTTCGGCAATCACTAATCCTTGTTCACCAGACACTTGATAAGCAATCAAGCCAAGCTCTGCACTTGCGTAGGCTTGAAAGACTGCAATGCCTTTTTCCTCAAACATCTGTTGCATGTCTGCTGTAACCGCTTCACCAGAGACCAGAGCTTTCTCAAAGCTAGGCTGCTCATCGTATTTCTCTTGGTACTTTTGTAGCAACGTCAGCAAATACGAAGGTGTACCAGTGTAACCATTAGGTTGAAGCTGTTTAATTGCCTCTATTTGCGCTTCGGTATTGCCTACTCCAGCCGGAAATACCGCACAGCCACAAGCCCTTGCGCCACCATCCATAATAAATCCGCCAGGAGAGAAATGGTAAGAGAGCGTGTTATGCACTAAATCACCCGCACAGAACCCAGCAGCGTGAAACGCGCGCCCCATACGCCAGAAATCGGCCTCATCCGTTTGAGCCTCATATAAAGGCCCAGGAGACTGAAAAACACGCGCCATTTGACCAATGGCAACGCTATTTAAGCCACCAAACGGCGGTTTAAGTTGCTGCTGATTTGGTACATTGAACTTACGTGTAATCGGGAGCTGAGCAAGCCCTTCACGATTGTTTGCCAATGTAGGCTCTAACTCAGAAAAATGCGCTGCGTAATGTTCGCTATTGGCTTTCGAATTCTCAATCAGCGCTGGCAAACGTTGAAACAGCGACTCTTCTCGCGCCTGTAGAGACAACGATTCTTTCGCATCAAATAGTTCGTTCATCCTTGCTCCTTACAACCAACGCTTACGACGTTTGTAAGATTTCAGATTCTTAAAGCTCTTGCGATCTTCATCGCCTCCGCCAAGGTAGAATTCTTTTACGTCTTCATTGTTTAACAGTTCGTGCTTGCTGCCATCCAGTACGATTTTGCCTGATTCCATGATGTAACCGTAATCGGCCGCTTGAAGAGCGAAGTTGGCATTCTGTTCAACCAAAAGCATGGTAATGCCTTGCTCTTTGTTGATCTTGTTAATAATGCTGAATACTTCTTTAACTAGCAGCGGAGAAAGCCCCATAGACGGTTCGTCCAACAAAATCATCTTCGGTCGAGCCATTAACGCTCGGCCAATCGCTAACATTTGTTGCTCACCGCCAGACAAATAGCCCGCCAGGCCAGTGCGCTCTTTGAGTCGCGGGAAATAGTCAAACACCATTTCGATGTCTTGTTCAACTTCGTTGTCAGAGCGTGTATAAGCGCCTAAGCGAAGATTTTCTATTACCGTCATATCTTCAACAATTCGGCGCCCTTCCATAACTTGGAAGATGCCCGAACGGACGATCTCTTCCGGGCTTTTGTTGTCTATACGCTCGCCCATGAAGTTGATTTCGCCGCGCGTCACTTCACCATCTTCGGTTTTCAATAAACCAGAAATGGCTTTCAACGTTGTGGATTTACCCGCACCGTTGGCGCCCAGTAAGGTCACAATCTGCCCTTTTGGAACTTCTAAACTCACACCGCGAAGTACTAGTATTACTTCGTCGTAGACGACTTCAATGTTGTTCACTGAAAGCAGTATTTCTGCCGGTTCGATATTCGTTGCTAATTCAGCCATCAAGCTACTCCTTGCTAGGGTGAGAGTGTTCTGTCACCCATCCTTATTTTCAGTAAGCTTTGTTATTAATAAGTCGTAGATTAGTAACCTAGCCAATCGTCACGACGTGACAGTGTCACCTGAGATACTTTCTTAATATCAACTGCACCGCCATCGTTGTTGCCCATAAAGACGTTCACGGTTGTTGTGCCTCGGTGATCTTCCGGTTTCCAGTTCGCAGGGACACAAACACCTTCTAAGCCTTGTGGTACCCAGTTGTCATGGACATACATGCCCTTCTTGATGTTTTCACCTGTGATACCACCGTTGTCTTTCGCCCACTCCATTGCTTCTTTCATATAGAACGCAGAACAAATACCGCGAATGTAATGGTGAGTTCTGAATTCGCCCGGCTCTGATTCAGACTGCTTAGAAATCTCACGAACCAGCTTCATGCCCTCATTATCATCTCCCCAAAACGCCGTCATACCCGGGAAAACGTAATCTTTAAGGCCATCGCCTGCTGCTTCAAGCACTGGCTTGTCGCCGCCCCAAATGTTTGCCATGTACTGGAACTCTGTCCCAACCGTGTTACAAGACTTCACTAGTGAGATAACCGAGCTACCGATATTAGCAATGTAACCATAGTTGGTGCCTGACTCTTTCAGCGACAAACATTGCGCTTTGAAGTCCCCTGGTTTTAGTGACACAACGACTGGGTTTTGCACATCAAAACCAAGCTCTTTAGCGTACTCTGCACACGCTTCTTTTGGCGCATTCGGGAATGGATGGTTATCGCCAATGTGCGTAAATTTCGGCGCACCTTGATTGCCCTTAGATTCCCAATCTTCTTTCGCCCACTTAACTAGCGCACGGCACGCATCTGAGTACGACGCACCATAAAAGAAGTTATAAGGCGCTGGTTTCGCGGTTTTTGGGTTTTTACCGGTTGGGTCAGTTAAGTGACCAGAGTAAGAAGCAGAGAACACCGGCACTTTGTCTTTGGTAACAAACGAAATAAGCGCTTCGGTATCCGCCGTACCCCAACCTTGCAGCGCAACCATGTCTTTACGCGCCACCCAACGTTTATAGTTAGAAATCGCCACTGGTACTTTGTACGCCATGTCTACTGTTTCAAATTCGAGCTCGGTACCGTTAATGCCACCGTTTTGGTTAATCCAACGCAATGCGTCTCGCACGCCAGAACCATAAGGCTTGCTCACATAGGCAGTTGGTCCAGAAAAGTCGACTAATTGCCCGACAAACACAGAATCTTTTGCCCAAGTTGCGGTAGTAAACAGTGCAGATGACAGCACCAACGTTGTCGCTAAATGTCCTTTGTTCATAACTCGTTGTCCTTGTTATTGAGGTATATTCCACTTAATTCCACGTTAATATGAGAACGGATAGTGTTTCCAATATGCTCGAATCTGTTGCCAGCGATGCGATAATCCTTGAGGTTCGAAAATGAGGAACAGCATGATGACTAGACCAATCGCCATTTCTTTGAAGTAAGCCAGACCATCAGTGAAAGCGGTGGTATCACCAAACGCTGAAAGCCCCGTTACGCCAAACTCCAAAACTTCAGGCAGCAATACGATAAATATCGTCCCCATCAATGTGCCTTTGACTGAACCCAAGCCACCAATGATGATCATTGCCAAGAACTGGATAGACATCATGATGGTGAAGCCTTCTGCTGATACAAACCCTAGATAATGTCCGTAGAGTGCCCCCCCGATGCCTGCATAGAATGCACACACTCCAAATGAGAGCAGACGATACTTGGTTAGGTTGATACCCATGATCTCTGCTGACAAATAGTGATCTCGTACTGAGACAAACGCGCGACCGTCACGAGAACGGATTAAGTTTGATGCCCACATATACATGAAGATCAGCGCAAACAGAGCGATATAGAAAAAGCTTTCGTCAGTCGTAAACTCAAAGCCAAACAAATTAATTGGGTTCGCGCTAGCACCGTATGAGCCGCCACTGAACCAATCTGCGCGAGCAAAGAAGTCCTCTAGAATAAACTGCGCCGCCAACGTTGCGATAGCTAGGTATAAACCTTTAATTCGAGCCGCTGGCAGACCAAACAGCATCCCCACAATCATGGTTAAGTAACCCGCGAGCGGAATCGCAAACACGACTGGAATGTTAAACTGGTTATTTAGCCAAGCCGATGCAAAGGCGCCAAAGCCAAAGAACGCACCGTGACCTAGCGAGATTTGTCCGGTAAAACCAACCAAAATGTTTAAGCCCAATGCCGCGATACCGAGGTATGCAATCTGAATAAACAGGTTTAGGAAGTAAATATCCAAGACCAGCGGTGCTGCCAGCATGGCGATGACACCTGCAATCGCAAGGCTTCTGATGGTTTTGGTTTCAAAAATTGGCGTATCGCTTTTGTATGTGGTTCGAAAATCCCCACATGGGCGCATGCTAAGTTGAGCCATGTTATTTCTCCTTAAATACGCTCAATATCTTTGGTACCAAACAGGCCATATGGCTTGAAGGCAAGAATGATTAACAGCACATAGAATGGTGCGATGTTGTACAGGTTACCCACTTGCAGGTATTGGCTATCAAAAAACTCAGCCAAGTTTTCTAGCACCCCGATGGTAATACCACCGACAATTGCGCCGACTACCGAATCTAAGCCACCTAAAATAACGGCTGGGAAAACTTTGATACCAATAATGGATAGCGCGTCAGATACGCCGTTAACGATACCGATAACAATCCCTGCTGTTGCAGATACCATTGCCGAAATGGCCCAACTGATGGCGAACACTTTCTTGATGGAAATGCCAAGACTCTGGGCTACTTGCTGGTTGAATGCCGTTGCGCGCATTGCCAGACCCATTTTGCTGAATTTGAAGAACCAGTAGAACGCGCCCATGATGAGCATTGAGAAGATCAAGCTAAGAATGTAAGCAAACTCAACATTCAAACCTCCGATATTCACCACGTTAGTTTCGAACACTTGCGGGTACGACACAGCAGAGACACCGAATATCCACTTCATCAGCGCTTGGAAAAACATCGATAGACCAATGGTCACCATGATCACAGAGATAATCGGTTCACCAATCAACGGTCTGAGCACAATGGTTTGCACGGCGATACCAAAAATCATCATGAACGCGAGCGTGAGTAAAAAGCCTATAAAAAACGGTAACTGTAGGTGTACCAATGCCGCCCAACATACCCATGCGCCAATCAACAAGAACTCACCCTGAGCAAAGTTGACCACCTGGGTCGATTTGTAAATCAATACAAAGCACATGGCGACAACGCCATACAACATGCCAACGATCACGCCATTAATGACGAGTTGCAGTAATAAATCCGTATTCACTATGCGATCCTCCGTTGTTCGCTATCCACTAGTGTTGGCTCATGCTCAATAAGCGTTTCAATAACTAGCGACGTTTGAATGCGTGTTTTGGTGCCATCTTGATAAGTGATCACCGTATCGACATCGACTTTTGGATCGTCGCTGTAGATGGTTTCGATGATGTCTCCGTATTTCTCTGCAACCACACCACGGCGTACTTTACGTGTGCGAGTTAGCTCTCCATCGTCGGCATCCAGCTCTTTGTAAAGTAGAATGAATTTGCTGATCTTCTGTGCATCCGGTAGGGATTCGTTCACTTTTTGAACTTCTTCACGAATCGCTTGGTACACTTCTGGTTGAGCAGATAAGTTGGTGTAGTTGGTAAATGCCAAGCCGCGTTGCTCTGCCCACTTCGCGACGATCGCATAGCGAATACAGATGATGGCAGACAGCCAAGGTCGACCTTTACCTACCACCACGGCTTCTGCAATAAACGGCGAGAACTTGAGTTTGTTTTCGATAAACTGTGGCGAATAACGGTCGCCATGGCTGGTTTCCGACATATCTTTCAGACGATCAATCACCACCAAGTGACCGGAATCTTTAAAATAGCCCGCATCGCCTGTGTGCATCCAACCATCTTGAACATCTTCATCATATGCTGCTTGGTTGTTTAAGTAGCCAGTAAACATGCCTGTACTTTTCGCGATGATTTCACCAACGCCATTGCTGTCCGGGTTGATGACTTTCACATCTGCATTATCAAACGCAACACCAACGGAATCGTAATCCACATCATCCGCTTGGTGCACGGTGTATGCGCCACACATTTCGGTCTGACCATAAAGCTGCTTAAGTGGCACACCAATAGCTTGTAGGTAACGGAAAGTGTCAGGCCCCATCGCCGCGCCGCCCGTTGCAGCAGATGTTAGGTTCGAAAAGCCTAAACGGTCTCGCAAAGCACGCAAAAGAATCCATTCGGCGAGTTTAGAACGTTTGCCCTGCTCTAACGCTTTGTTGGCTAAGCTCATGCCCAGTTTGTACATCTTTTGCTTAAACGGTGTCGAATCCATCATTCGTGCAGACACGTCTGCCACAATGTTTTCCCACACACGTGGCGCTAACAGCACAAAGTTTGGACCGATTTCACGCAAGTCGGACATCATGGTTTCTTGTTCTTCCACAAAGTTAACGATTTGACGAGAAATCAACGCCTGACCAACCACGTAAACCTGCTCCATAATCCAAGGCAAAGGCAGAACAGAAACGTAGTTGTCGCCTGGGGAACGAGGGTCTGCACGCAAGTAAGCCGCACAGTGATCCAAGAACGTGCCACTGTGTAGCTGAGCCAATTTTGGTTTAGAAGTCGTACCCGACGTTGTACAAAGAATTGAAAGATCGCTGCCTTTGGTTTCAACAACCATATTGAGATATTTGTCTGGGTCCGCTTTATCAATCAGCTGACCTTTTTTGTAGACCTGTTCAACATCAATTAATCTTGGATCATCGTATTTACGCATTCCACGAGGATCGCAGTAAATAATGTATTCAACGCTAGGAATTTCATCACCAAGCTCAAGCAGCTTGTCGCATTGCTCTTCATCTTCGGCAATCACGACTTTTGCTTTTGCATAGTTGATAAGGTACGCCACCTCTTCGTGCATAGAATCTTGATAGATGCCCAGCGAGAAACCTTTGATCGCATGTGCCGCTAACTCGCCCCATACCCATTCAGGGCGGTTATCACCTAGCAAACCAACGACATCTTGCTCACCAATACCCAAATCTCGTAGTGCCAGTGCCATCCACTTGACGCGGTTTTCATAATCCTTCCAAGTGAACTCTCGCCATATACCAAACTCCTTTTCACGCATTGCGACTTGTTCGGGCCAGTTCTTGGCATTGTGTTGCAACACTTTTGGAAAGGTATCTAAGCGGGTTATATCTGCCCAATCATTATGTTGCTGTGCCATTATGCACTCTCCTCTAATGTCGGTAACTCTTCGCCTAAGTACGCTTGTTTCACATGTGGGTTGGCCATCACTTCTTCAGGCTCACCCGTAGCAATGTGTTTACCGAAATCCAAAACCAAAACGCGATTAGAGATGTCCATGACCACGCCCATGTCGTGCTCAATCATGATGATCGTGATATCTAATTCTTCATTCAGATCCATGATGTAACGTGCCATGTCTTCCTTTTCTTCCAAGTTCATACCTGCCATTGGTTCATCAAGCAGCAGTAACTTAGGTTTTAAGGCAATGGCACGAGCAAGCTCTACACGCTTACGTAAGCCGTAAGATAGCGTGCCTGCAGTCGCTTTTCGGATGTGCTGGATTTCTAGAAAATCGATCACGTCTTCCACATATTTGCGGTGCGCCATCTCTTCTTTCTGCGCATTGGAGAACCAATAGAGTGGCCCCGTGACGAAGTTATTTTTCAGTAGGTGGTGTCGGCCAACCATGATGTTGTCCAGTACCGACATATGAGAAAAGAGCGCTAAGTTTTGGAAGGTTCTTCCCAGCCCTAACTCAGCTCGTTGGCTTGGTGTACGTTTAGTTACGTCATCTCCAGCGAAGATTACAGAGCCTTTGTTTGGTGTGTATCGACCAGAGATGCAATTGAGCATTGAGGTTTTACCTGCACCGTTTGGACCAATGATTGAAAAAATTTCCTTTTCATTCACATGGAAGCTCACGTCAGTTAAAGCTTTCACCCCACCAAAAGCCAATGAAATATCGTTTACCTGCAACAGAGGCGATTCCGATACCATAGTTGATCTCCCTTTCGTTATTTTAAGTGCGTTCCATTGAGCACTATTTGATCAAACCTAACTTTGATACTGGTAACCGCTTTTACACCTATGCATCAACTTTGTATTCAGTTTACGTAAACGTCAATTTAAAATCAGAATAGTGCCTGAAAGATTAAGTTGCAATCGAGTTCATCGAGAAAGATTTGAACTAACGCAAACTTTAAGTAAATAAATTGTTAATAAAAATTATTCTCAAACGCTTACATATTTGGATAGTTCGGACCACCACCACCTTCTGGCGGAGTCCAGGTAATATTTTGACTTGGATCTTTGATGTCGCAGGTCTTACAGTGGATACAGTTGGCCGCATTTATTTGCAGCTCTGGCTGCTGCTCCCCCTGTACGATTTCATACACGCCAGCCGGACAATAGCGCTGTGCTGGCTCTGCATATAATTCAAGGTTCTGCTCAATAGGGATCCGCTGGTTCTCCAGTCGTAAGTGGCATGGTTGATCTTCCTCATGGAAGATATTGGATAGATAAACGGAAGAGAGGCGATCGAAACTTAACACGCCATCAGGCTTCGGATAGACAATTTCATTGCTGTTTTCCGCCAATAACAGAGACTGATGATCAGGCTTATCACAGCGGATATGCCACTTAGCTTTGCCTTTTAACACGTTATGTTCCAGCAGCGCTAAACCACCGCCCAGCCACGATCCAAAGCGGTGGATTCCACTTGAGAAGTTACGTGCTTGATAAAGCTCTTCATACAGCCAAGACTGTTTGAAATGCTTTTGATAATCAGCAGTAACTGACTGACTCTCAAGGGCTTCACATACTGCTTCAGCGGCAAGCATTCCAGATTTTATTGCGGTGTGTGTGCCTTTGATTTTAGCGCCGTTAAGTGTTCCTGCATCACAGCCAATTAACAAGCCACCAGCAAACTGCTGCGTGGGAAGCGAATGAAAGCCGCCCTTGGTAATCGCTCTCGCGCCATAGCTAATACGCTTCCCATTTTTGAGGTATTGCTCAATCAACGGGTGGTGTTTAAAACGTTGAAACTCATCAAATGGACTCAAGTGCGGATTCTTATAATTCAAGTCAACAATCAACCCGACGGCAACTTGGTTTCCCTCTAAATGGTAGAGATAACTGCCACCTGTAGCTTCATTTGATAACGGCCAACCTAATCCGTGCACTACTAAACCTTGCTGATGCTGCTCTGATGGGATTTCCCACAGCTCTTTAAAACCGATAGCGTAGTGTTGAGGCGTTTTCTCTTCAGCAAGATTAAATCGGTTAATCAACTGCTTACCAATATGCCCCCGTGCGCCTTCAGCAAATAAAGTAAACTTCGCTCGCAGTTCAATACCAGGTTCGAAATTTCCTTTTTGTTCACCATTTTTATCTAATCCCATATCGCCCGTGATCACGCCACAAACACGACTATCTTCATCGATGATCGCTTGACTGGCGGTAAAACCTGGGTAGACCTCCACCCCCAAGTTCTCAGCCTGCAACGCCATCCATCGGCATAGACTGCCCAAACTTATGATGTAATTACCTTTGTTATGTAACGTATTAGGCACCGCCCAAGACGGCAGTTCATGACCATTGATGTCATTGCCTAGATAGTAGGTTTTATCCTGGTTTACTTTGGTATTGAGCGGAGCGCCTTTCTCTTCCCAGTCGGGAAAAAGCTCATCCAAACTCCGCGTTTCAAACACCGCACCCGATAAAATATGCGCTCCAACTTCAGAACCTTTTTCTACCACGCAAACAGAGAGGTCTTGTTTTTTTTCTGCTGCTAATTGTTTGATTCGGCATGCCGCAGACAAACCTGCGGGACCAGCGCCTACAATCAGAACATCAAATTCCATGCAGTCTCTTTCCATGATTGCATTCCTTTTTCTTTGCATGTTGCCAACTTGTTAATAAACAATATATTTAAAGTTGACGCAAACGTAAAGGTAAATTAACATCATTTTAAAGACGTCATCACATCGTCTTCACTGTAAACACATAGTCTTCACTGTAAAAGGAATCTAACGTGAAAATACTAGTGCCAATCAAAAGGGTCATTGATCCCTACGTTAAAGTTCGCGTGAAAGCGGACCATAGCGATGTTGAAACCAATAACGTCAAGATGACGATTAATCCATTTTGCGAAATAGCCGTTGAAGAAGCCGTACGACTAAAGGAGCAAGGTATTGCAGATGAAGTCATCGTTGTCAGTGCTGGCGGTAGCCAGTGTCAGGAGCAACTACGTACCGCGCTTGCATTAGGCGCCGATCGCGCTATTCATGTCGATACTGAAGACAAAATAGAGCCATTAGTTGTTGCTAAGCTGCTCAAAGCTCTAGTTGAGCAAGAACAAGCACAGCTTGTGATTACGGGTAAACAATCCATTGATACGGACAACAACCAAGTGGCTCAGATGCTGGCCGCCCTACTTGACTGGCCTCAAGCAACTTTCGCTTCCGACGTGAAGATTGAAGATCAAAAAGTTCAGGTCGTGAGAGAAGTGGACGGCGGCTTGATGACGGTCGCGATGAACTTACCTGCGGTGATCAGTACTGACTTACGCCTGAATGAACCGCGTTTTGCCTCTTTGCCTAATATCATGAAAGCTAAGCGCAAGCCGTTAGATACCATCACACCTGACAGTCTGGGTGTTGAAGTGGTATTTAGCCAAACCATTCAAGAAATCACACCGCCAGCGCAAAGAAAAGGTGGCATCAAGGTTGAATCTGTCTCAGAGCTTCTCGATAAGCTGCGTAACGAAGCGAAGGTGATTTCATGAAGAACTTAATCATAGCAGAGCATGACAATAACCAATTGCATGCGGACACACTCAAAGTGGTTAATGCAGCAAAACAAGTCAGCCAAGACAATGTTTTGATCGTAGTGGGCCACCAGTGTGAAGAAGTCGCTCAACAAGCTTGTCGCGTTGATGGTATATCAAACGTAATTTGTGTCGATGATGAGCAACTTAAGCATCAATTTGCCGAGAGTATCGCACCTATTGTAGTGAGTGTTGCTGAAGGTTTTGACGCAATCTGGGCTAGCTCATCATCAAAAGGGAAAGATCTTGCACCGCGAGTAGCAGCGAAGTTCGGCGTTGGGCAAATTTCCGATATTGTCCAAGTTATCGATGAAAACACTTTTATCCGCCCTATTTACGCAGGAAACGCATTTGCCAAAGTGACCACCAGCGACAAGGTTCGCGTCATCACCGTGCGCGCGTCTGCGTTTGAGCCGGTTACTTGTCACAACCAAGCTGATATTAAGCATCAGCAGGTCACTATCTCAGCTCCAATGGTTGAATTGGTTTCTGTCGATAAAACCGTGTCAGAACGTCCTGAATTAAGCGCGGCAGAGGTGGTTGTGTCAGGTGGACGCGGGGTCGGTAGCAAAGAGAACTTCGCGTTGATCGAACAAGTTGCCGATAAACTAGGTGCTGCCATTGGCGCTTCTCGCGCGGCGGTTGATGCCGGGTTTGTTGCCAACGACTTACAAGTGGGTCAAACCGGTAAAATCGTTGCACCTAAGCTTTATATAGCGGTTGGGATTTCCGGTGCCATCCAGCATCTTGCAGGAATGAAGGAATCCAAAGTGATTGTCGCGATCAACAAAGATCCAGAATCTCCTATCTTTGAAGTTGCCGACTATGGATTGGTTGGTGATTTATTTGAGGTACTACCTCAGCTTGCCGAACAACTTTAAACGATCAGATAAGGGGCGAACACTGCTATGTTCGCCCCTTTATTTTGTTTTTTGGTCATATTCAAAAGAATTGAAATTAGAGGGACCTATGCCAAATTCTGCACCTATTTGGTCACCATCTGCTGAGCGCGTCAGCAATAGCAACTTATTACGGTTCATCGAAAAGGTTAATAAAGACAAAGCCGAAGGTACCGTAATCAACAATTACACGTCTCTACACCAGTGGTCCATTGAGCACAATGATGAATTTTGGCGACATACTTGGCAGTTTTGCAACGTAATCGGAGATATGGGTTCGCAAATCAAGAGCCTTGGCAGTCCCAAATGGACACAAACAGGTTCTAATCATCACCATGTAAATAGAGACACAGTATGGTTTGCTGACGCCACGCTGAACTACGCAGAGAACCTCCTATCTCAGGCTGAACAATCACCAGAGCGCGAGTTTATTGTTTTTAGCAATGAAAGCGGTGAACACCGACAACTCACCGGTAAACAGTTGCTTGAACAAGTTTCCGCCATTCAACAATGGCTACTCAATTGTGGTGTCGGTAAAGGCGATGTCGTTGCGGGTTATTTGCCCTACCTTCCTGAAACCGTTATTGCCATGCTGGCCACCACCAGTCTTGGTGCCATTTGGACTTCAACCTCTCCTGATTTTGGTATCGATAGAGTCGTAGAGCGTTTTGGTCAGGTCAAACCGAAAGTTCTTTTTTGCTGTGATGGCTACCAGTTCGGAGGCAAAGCTTTCGATATGACGGACAAGAACACCACTCTTAGTAGTAAGTTAAGCAGTGCCTCCGAAGAGACTACTATTAGCGTATGCCAAATCGAATATTTACAAAACGCTGAGAGTGCTAGCACTTCTGAGTTTGTTTCTTGGTCCGATATTACTCACCACTTTTCTCCACAATCAATTCAATATCAACCAACGCTGTTTAATGACCCGTTATTCATTTTGTATTCTTCTGGTACAACAGGTCAACCTAAGTGTATTGTCCATTCCGCAGGCGGTACCTTGCTCAATCACCTCAAAGAACATCAACTGCATTGCGACATCAAATCGCAAGACAAGGTTTTCTACTACACAACATGTGGTTGGATGATGTGGAACTGGCATGTTTCCGCTCTTGCGAGTGGAGCAACCTTAGTGATTTACGACGGTAGTCCGGTTTATCCTGATCACTCCGTCTTATGGCGATTAGCAGAAGAACATAACGTGTCGCTGTTTGGTACTTCAGCGAAATACTTAGAGGCACTGGAACATGCGAACTGCTCTCCAAAACTAGAACATAACTTGAAGTCACTCAAAACTCTGTGCTCAACTGGTTCGGTGCTTTACCCAGAACAATTTAATTATGTCTATCAGCACATCAAGCAGGACTTGCATCTCGCTTCTATTGCTGGCGGCACAGATATTTGCGGATGCTTTGTACTTGGAAACCCAATCTCACCAGTTTACAAAGGTGAATGCCAAGGCGCAGGGCTGGGAATCGACGCACGTGTTCTAGAGGATGATGGACATACTATTACGCAAAAACGTGGCGAACTGACTTGTAATAACTCACTACCTAACTTCCCTATTGGTTTCTGGAACGACAACGGCGAACGTTATCACAACGCTTATTGGAGCAAGTTTACCGATATCTGGCACCATGGCGACGATGTGATGCAAACCGAACATGACGGCTTTATTTTTTATGGCCGTAGTGACGCAACCTTAAATCCAGGCGGCGTACGAATCGGTACCGCTGAAATCTATCAACAAGTGAACGCGTTACCCGAGGTTGAAGACTCCATCGCTGTCGGCAAGTTAAACCAGCAGTCTGAAGAAATCTGGTTACTAGTAAAACTCGCTCACAACGTCGAGTTAACCCAACAACTCACCGATTCAATTCGCCAAACATTGAAAACAAAATGTTCACCGCGCCATGTCCCACGACAAATTTTTGCTATCAGTGATATTCCTAAAACGCGCTCAGGCAAATTGGTTGAGCTAGCAGTGAAACAATTGGTAAACGGACAAGCTGTAAAAAACATTGGTGCTATTGCTAACCCAGAAGTGCTGGAAGAAATTAAAACGCTGTTCAACATAGAAAGTGGTGCCACTGTCACTTAGAGACTCAACAAGTCTTCCAACAATACAGACGGGTATAACCTAACTATATTTTAGCTCGCTCGATAACTCCTCCCCACTTTCGTGGAAACTGAGCGAAATATGCTTCATGTACACAAAAAAGGTGAGATAATTCTATCTCACCTTTGAGCCATATGAGCGGGAGCATTAGTTGGGGGTTAAGCTTTTATCAGTTGGCTCATATCTTCGCGAACTTGTGGCACCGTTAAACCAACGATGATTTGAAGGCTCTCTTGATTTCTAACAATATTCACCGCTCCGTGCTGTGTGAAAAATGCGTTCTCCTTTACAAGAGAGACATCTTTAACTTTAACACGCAGACGCGTCGCGCAATTAGTTAACAATTCAATGTTTTCTTTTCCACCCAAACCTTCAATAAAGGCACTAGCTTGTGACGGACTTGCGCTACTGTTATGGACCTCTTTCGCTTCTTTGTAGTCAGCTTTTGAATACAACTTACTATCTGCACCTTCACGTCCCGGAGTAAGTATGTTGTATTTTAAAATAAGCGCGCGAAACGTAACAAAGTAAACACCAGTAAACATGAGACCAATAATAATCTGAATCACGTATGTTCCCGCATGGTTACCAGCCAAAGGCAACCAGTTTTGGAAAATGAAGTCTATCAAGCCAGTCTGAAAGTTACCGGAAACACCAAACATAAAGGCGATCGTTGCCATTGTCGCAGATAACAACGCATGCAAAGCAAACAGCGCAGGTGCGATAAATAAGAATGTAAACTCTATTGGTTCGGTGATCCCTGTAAGAATTGCTGTGATTGCGGCTCCGAGCACTAACCCCATCACCATCTTTTTATTTTCTTTTTTCGCAACTGAATAGAGTGCTAGTGCGATACCCGTACAACCAAACACTTTACCCATTCCCGTCAACATCAAACCACCCTGAGGAAATTGTGTCGTTAAACTTTCCGAGCTCTGGGCGAATGTCTGTATATTTTGAATCCAATAGGCAACCGTTCCGCCATCGACTGCAACTGGCCCATAAAAAACGGGACCATATACGAAATGATGCAACCCCGTTGGTATCATGATTCGCTCTAAAAACGTAAATAGCCATACCCCTAACGATCCAGCAGAAACCAAAAATGATTGCAGATTATTAATACCATGCTGAATACTTGGCCAAGTCAAACAAGTTAGAATTGCCATCACGACCATAATTGGGAAGCTAATGATCACAACCAATGGCGTTCCGCCAAATACAGCCGCCCAATCCGGTAGCTTTTTATCAAAGAATCGGTTGTGAACCCAAACAGAGAGACTTGCAATTAAAATCGCACCTAGCAAGTTGGTATCAAGCGTTAGAATGCCACCAACTTCAGTCAAACCTCGCTCACCTTCCGTATAGTTAACTCCCAGTTCTGGCCCCCAAAATTGAAGGATTCCACCAATAACGTAGTTATACGTAATGTAGGAAACAAGTGTTGCAAGTACAGCGCGACCAGATGCTTTTTTAGCTAAAGCGATAGGTAACCCAACGGCAAAAATAAGTGCCATATTTTTAAATACAGCGAGTGATGCCTGTAAAATGATCGTCGAGACTTTAACCCAAGCACTCCCCTCTAGTGCCCAAGGAAACACTTCTTGATTTAACAGCACAACAGAGAAACCCAATAACATGCCCGCTGCTGGAAATAATAGAACGGGTACAAACATCGCGGCTCCGAACCTTTGAATAATGTCTTTCATATAAACCTCTTGTTTCATTCACGGAGCCTACAAGTAGGCCCCGAACGTCCAGTTGTTATTGAAAAAATTGAGGAAGGTAGGCTTTATTTTCTTCTAGTAATTGTTTTGTTATTTCTTTAGCTTTTGGCACATTAACCACGGTACGGTTAAGTGTGAGTGCATTAATCAGCTTTTGCTGACTTCCTTCGTACCAAGCATCCACGACTAATTTCTCGTAACCAAGTTGGCTCTCAATCATGGCTTTTTGGAAGGTTGGGATTTTTCCTACAGTAAAAGCTTTCGGTCCATCACTAGTTAGCGCAGCTGGAACTTCTACCATGGCGTCATTTTGTAAATTTGTAATAGCACCATTATTCGGTACGATGACGAGATACACATCGCTCAAGTTGTAGGCTAGCGAAGCCGCGACTCTCACCATGTATCGACCATGGATATCGGCATGCAGTGTTTCGTGCTTCGTGGTGCCCGCTTCAATTATTCTTGCGTTCAATTCGAACACTCGTTTCTCACGGCCGTTAATTACCTGCCTTGCGCGAGTATTATTGATATCCTCTTTCGCTACCATTTTTTCAGGGTACAAATAGTATTGAAGATACGTATTCGGCAAAAACTCTGGATTATCAGCAAGCATTGTTCTCATGTTTTTGAATGTGGCTTGCCACGATGGGTCATCCGCTATTTCCGCATCAACCGCACTGATCCCTTCTTTTAGGATGATATTTTTAATTTTATCCGTTAAGTCTTCACCCTGTTTATTACGAATTTTGGTAAACCAGCCATAGTGATTAAGCCCAAAATATTCAGGAACAAAGTCCCAAATTTCACACCCTAACAATTGCGCATAGCTGACCATAATCGCTGCTGGCATATCACAAATATTTAGAATTCGCTTATCATGCGGAAATTCACGATTTAAAGCTTCAGCGACAATTGCCGCCGGGTTGGTGTAATTAAGAATCCACGCATCTGGACACGTTTGTCGGATCTCGTTCACTAGCTGGATCATATCGCCGATAGAGCGAAGTCCATATGCCATTCCTCCCGCGCCACATGTCTCTTGCCCAACACAAGAGTTGGATAGCGGGATTTGTTCATCGCGCTCGCGCATGGCCAACCCACCAGTGCGGATCTGGATAAAGAAAAAGTCCGAATCTGCGAATGCGACAGATTTATCCGTTGTATAAACAAACTCTTCAACTTCTGGATAGTGTTCTCGCAATAGAATTTCAGTAGCTAATGCATTCGACTCTTGGCGTTTCTCATCTATGTCGTAAAACACGACTTTTGCGAGTGGAAAGTTATCTTTTTCTGCAATAAGGCTGTTCATCATACCAAGTGTGTATGTACTGCCGGCACCAACAATCGTTAATTTTTGACGTTTCATTTCGCTACCTCAAATGTTTACCCTAAAATGTACAAAATAAGTATTAATACTTTTATGATACATTTAAAGTGTAAGCACAAAGATACGAGATAAAAATCACACAAAGATCCTAAGGAAAAGTATTAACTACATCTCAGATCACATTCTTGCTATCATGATCCAAGACTTAGCGAGGTATTATGAAACCTAAATACATAGACATTGCGGAACGATTAGAAAAAAAGATCAAAGATGGGGAACTACAACCTAAATCGATGCTTCCAAAAGAGAGTGATTTGCAAGAAGAGTTTTCCGTAAGCCGCGTAACCATCAGAAAAAGCTTACAAATTCTGGTCGACAATAATTTAATTAGTCGGACAAGAGGTAGTGGAACTTATGTAAACGATCTAAAAGCCCAACATGATGCCTTACATTTGCTGGGTTTTATCGAGGAAGTCAGTAAACAGGGGAAAACGCCTAGCTCTCAAGTCATAAAGTTCGAACTTAAAAAGCCGAATGAGCAGGTTGCTAAGCAGTTAAATCTCTCGCCCAATGATGATACATATGAAATACATAGACTCAGATGTATTAATGATGAGCCTGAAATTTACGAAGTCACTCATATGCCAGCAGTGTTATTTCCAGACTTGAGCATAGCCATAATGAATGGTTCTAAATATGAGTACATTGAAAATAGCAAAGGATTGAAAATTGCGAAAAGCAGTCAGTCTGTCAAACCGTACTTGTTAGATGCAGGGACGGCCTCATACCTGAATGAATCAGAAGCTTCCCCTATTCTAAAAGTTGAGTCCACTGGTTACCTAGAAGATGGTCGTGCATTTGAATATACCGTCAATTACTTCCGACTTCATCAATACAGCTTCGAGTTTATTTCAACTAGGACGTAGTCCTATTCGACGCTAATGGTTAATCATTGCGCCAAATCTTATATCCGACCTCTCGCATTGCTCTGCCGAGCAGGTGGGAGGCGACTGGCGCAGTGAGAACGATAAACAACATCGTACCGATAACCCGAGAGATCACGGTAACTTCAGGGAGTGAGAAAGCGACCGCTAATAACAAGCAGCTCACTCCGACGGTCCCAGCTTTGGTCGCTGCATGCATTCGGGTATACAAATCCGGAAGCCTCAGAACACCTAGACTTGCAATCAAGGTCAACAATGTTCCTAAGCATAAAAATAGTCCAATCAACACGTCCATTATTCTTTCTCCTTTCTTTTAACGATCAAACGTGCAAATGCGATCGTGCCGAGAAATGCAACCAAACCTAATGTAATGGCGATATCTAACAGAGCGTCCTCACCGCTGTCTAAGGTGTAAACCGTAATAAATCCGATAGTGATAAATGAAATCAGATCTAACGCCACAACTCGATCAGCTAGCGTTGGTCCTAGAATTAAACGAGCAAAAGCCATAACAAAGCTGAGTAGTAGCCCAGAATAGGCAAAAGTGACCGTTATTTGCAGCCAACTATCCACGCGTCACCTCCAAAATTCGATGCTCTAACCCATCTTTAATTCCGCGAATAACCTCTTCATGTTCAGGTGCAAACATGGCATGAACGATAAGATACTTTTTATCAGCCGTAACATCCAAACTAAGCGTGCCCGGTGTTAAAGAAACCATGTTCGCCAGTAATGTGATTTCTAGATCAGAATCGACCTCCAGAGGGACATAAACGATATCAGGCTGACTCAAATGAGTAGGTGTCACAACGTCCCACACCACTTTCGCAACCGATATAACCATTTCATAAGCGAAGTACATCAATAACTTCAATGCAGATGCAAAACGTTGAAAATAGCTCGTTTTCAATCCAAATGGTTGACTCAACCTTAAAGCAAAAAAACCGACCGTAAATCCGACAACAAAATTCAGACTCGAATAGCTGCCATTAAGCATCATCCACGCTAACGCTAAGAAAAAATTGAGGAATAGATAGATCATGTATTTCCTCCTAACACCACTCTGATGTATTCAGTCGGATTTAACAGTTGTTCTGCAGCTTGAACGGAAAATTGATAAAAAGGCTCCGCCACTAAGCCAATGATTAGCGTCAACGTCGTCAATACAATAATTGGAACGCAGTACAACCAATGTGCTTTGGCCTGCAGAGTCTGTTCTGGCTTCTCTCTAAATGGCTTTTTCCAAAATGCCTCACTCCAAATTTTCGTCATCGAGTAGACAGTAAGCAACCCCACCAATAACGCGGTACCTGCTAACCAGTAATATTCAGCCTGTATGCTCGACTTGATGACCAATAGCTTTCCCCAGAAACCCGATAGCGGTGGAAAACCGGCCAGAGAAAACGCAGGCACAAGAAACAAGAACGCCAACCAAGGCATAGCTTTATATACCCCACCCAAATGTTCAAGTTGACTAGAGCCATATTTGCGCTCGATGAATCCACCTATTAAGAACAAATTCGCTTTTACAATGATGTGATGAACAATGTAGAAAATGGCACCGGCTAAAGCTAAGGGAGTGTAAATAGCCAACCCCATGATCATATAACCTATTTGGCTAATAATATGAAAAGAAAGAATTTTCTTAATGTCGAATTGGCTAGCCGCTCCTAAAACGCCCGTTAACATGGTTAGCCCTGCGACCCAAATTAACGTCGGTTGCCAGCCACTCTCGGCGAGCGGAAATACTAAGGTGAAGACTCTTATCAACGCGTATACACCGACTTTAGTAAGCAACGCGGCAAACAGTGCCACCACACCGCTTGGCAACGTGTGATAAGAAGCGGGCAACCAAGCAAATAAAGGAAAGAGTGCCGCTTTAATAGAGAAGGCAAACAAAAATAGCGCGGACAGCATCATGTTGATGCTCAATTCATTTTCCGCAACTTTGGTGTAGAGATCGGCCAAGTTCAAGGTGCCCGTTGCGCCATACAATAAACCGATAGCAAGTAAAAATACCAGCGTCGAAATCAGGTTCAACATCACGTACTTTACTGCACCATCAACTTGAGTTTTCGTTGCATCTAACACCATTAAACCAAATGATGAAATGAGCATGACCTCAAACCAAACATACAGATTAAAAATATCTCCAGTCAGGAAAGCGCCATAAACGCCAGCAAGCAACACGTGCATTAGCGCATGGTAATTGCTATAGGAGGGCTTTCGGTGAAGGTCCGCCATCGCGTAGAAAACACATATCGCACCAATCACCGCCGTTATCATCACCATAGCAACACTGAGGTAATCTGCGACAAACACGATACCAAATGGCGCACTCCACTGACCAAAAGCAACGGCTTGAATACCATTATTTATGATGTTTTCTGTGAGAAAGCCCGCAACGAAAAGGTTCGAAATCGCACTTACACCGCTCAACCACTCAACACTTTTTGTTGAGCGACGGACGAAGAAGATAGTCAACGCCGTACTCAGCGATAGAACAACCGGTAACGTAAGCAAAATCGAACTCATTGACCCTCCTCAGAACGTTGCATTTCATCGACGTTTGCAGTTCCAGTGTCTTTATAAGCTCGATAGAACAGCATTAAAGCAAAAATAAGTAGTCCAAAACCGATGACTATCGCAGTTAAGATAAGCGCTTGAGGTAAAGGATTTGCCGCGCTATCTGGTGGTAAAAGAGCATTATCGCCAATCAATGGCGGCTCTCCGGGCGTCAGCCTTCCAGCGGTAAAAATAGCAAGGTTAACCGCACTACTGAGTAACATGATGCCGAACAAAAGGCGCAAGATATGCTTTTCAAGCATTAAATAAACACCTGCTGCGACAAATACTCCAACGACAACACTCCAAACTACTTCCATCACTCTAGCTCCTCATTAATACGAAGCAGCATACCCATCACGCCACCTATAACGGCAAGGTAAACACCAACATCAAAAACCAATGGCGTCCCTAGTGGTATCACGTCTTTCCACCACAGTCCGGTCAAAAACGGTTTATCAAACGCAAAGCTCAAAGCACCAGAAACTAAGCTCAATGCGATGCCAGATAACGCAATGAGAAATGGTTTGAAATACAACCTAGAACGAACGTATTTCGGTGATTCCGCGAACATGAGAAGTGATAAGCCAATAACGGCAATCAACGCACCAATAAAGCCACCACCCGGTTCATTATGACCACGTAACAATAGATACACTGAAAATACGAGCATGAGTGCCGAAACGATGTGTGCCGTGGTTGCAAAAATTAATGATTGGATACGATTTTGCTTTTTCGCTCTTGTCTTAAGCAAACTCACTGCCGCAATCCCAGCAATAACAACGACGACAACTTCTCCCAATGTATCAAATGCGCGAAAGTCGACCAGAATAACGTTAACAATGTTTCGCCCATGTCCACCCGGGACACTGTTTTCTGCAAAGAAATCTGACACCGAAGAGTCCATCGGCTGAGACGTGATTCCTAACAAAAGTAAAGTAACCGAAACTCCTATCACACCTGCTATGCAAATATTCGCTACTTTACGTTTTATTGAATGCTTGGGCACGGTGGTTAGACGCGGCATATGACGCATTAACAATGCAAGAAAGACCACCATTAATGTTTCCACTAACAGTAAAGTCTTCGCAACGTCCGGGGCGCTATAAATCATAAAAACAAGCGTAGTCATGAAGCCAATCATACCAAGCGCAGAAATCGCAAGAAGTCTTGCGTGGGACAACGTACATACGAGCGCAGCACCAATCAACAATAAGGCAATACCAATCTCATAGAAAGTGACACTTGAAAGTTCGCCAACCAAAGGCAGAGGAATAAGCGCTACCTGACTCAGTAACGCAACGGCAAGTACCGTGAAAAATAATAGGACATAGCGACTCAATTTCTTTTGCTGTAACCGCGCCGTTTGCCACTTCGCCACTGTCATCATGCCATCTAATAGTCGTTCAAAAATATTCTCCGCTTTGGGGACAAATAGATGTAGCCTCTGAAAAAATGCAGACACAGTAGGATAAACACGGTACACCACATACCCCAACGCTAGCGTAATAACGCTTAACACTAACGGTACATTCACGCCATGCCATAGTGATGTCTCTTTAAGAGCTGCTGTGGGCAGAATGTCAGCAGAGCCCGGAAAAATAATATTGCGATCTAACCAATTTAAACCGAATAACGGGACCAGGAGACTGCCAAGTGCCAAGAGCAAAGGCGAGATCCACATGGCTTTTTTTGTCTCAACTGGCTTAGTTTCAATCGGCACGAGATCACGGCGAGCAAAGAATGGTCTCGCAATAAGCATAATGGTTAGCGCGACCATCAGTATATTCACGATTAAAAGTACAAAGGCGATCCAGTTATTGAGCTCTACTGCGGACTTATACATGTATTCTTTGCTCAAAAAGCCTAACAACGGCGGGAACCCCGCTTTAGACAATGCAGCTAAACTCCCCGCAACCATGCTGATGACGAGAACTGACTTCAGACCGTACAATTGATCAATATCTCGTGTTCCTGTCGCTTTGTCGATATTACCCACCACCATAAACAGCGCAGCTTTATAGAAAGAGTGAGCGAGAATAAACATCAATACTGCACTAACGGCCAAATCTGTGCCCATACCTAGTAATAATGTTAATTTACCCAAAGCAACATTCGTGCTGTAGGCTAGCATCAGCTTCAAGTCAGTTTGTTTTAATGCGACAAATGTGCACCAAATGGCCGTGATACTCCCAGTGATGACTAAAGCATAAAACCAGATCTCGCTGTGGGCATAAACTGGCGATAAACGTGCTAATAGGTAAATGCCTGCCTTTACCATTGTTGCCGAGTGTAAATACGCACTGACCGGAGTGGGAGCTGCCATCGCGTTAGGTAGCCAAAAATGAAACGGGAATTGCGCAGATTTAGTAAATGCACCGAGTAGTATGAGCACTAGAGATGGGATAAACCATTCATGCTGCGCAATAGTGTCTGCCTGCTCGATAATGGTATTTAGCTCATAACTCCCTGCCATTGCTCCCAGCAAGATAAGACCAGCTAGCAACGCTAGCCCACCAGCACCGGTAACAATCAGCGACTGCAAGGCGTTTTTCCGAGACGTTTTATTTTCGTGATTAAACCCGATCAGTAAGTAAGAAGTGATGGTGGTGAGTTCCCAGAAAACAAATAACAACAGAATGTTATCGCTCATCACAATCCCTAGCATGGCAAGCATGAATAGGGTTAGATACAAATGAAAGGAAAACCGGCTATCACTTTCTCGTAAATAAGCCAACGCGTAGATTTGAATCAGTGCGCCAATCCCACTGATCAGTCCCGCAAAAAGAAATGAAAGACCATCTAATCTAAAGCTAAGGTTGATATCGAGGCTTGGTATCCATTCCGCATTCCAGCTCACGCCTGCAGGAGTATAGATATAGAAGAGAAAAGAGAAGATTAAAACTGGCAGCGCAGGGAAAATCAGTAAGACCAACTGATTATCTAGGTTTTTCGGCAGGTTTTCTTTACCCGTTATGTTATTCAACATCGCAGCCCATTCGTTATTATAAGAAGGTACGCCCTATTCGGCGCAAATGACAAACTCCACTGTATTGTTTTAACCCAAGCGCTTCAAAAACGATCATGAAACCAAGGGAAAAGTAGCAAACAGTAATCACTGAGTGCTACTTAGAGGAACGCCGATACAAACCGCTATTTGCTGTCTGCTACGGCATAAGAACGTAGGTCACTACTTACGTGTTCTTGGCTGAATGTATATGGATTATCGTCATCAGCTAACTCGAATGCATCGTAGGTGCAGTCACCGATATCATTTCTCGGACAAACATAAACATTCGAACGTTCTATCATTTCTGTGTGGCATTTCGGGCATAGGTTTTTCATGTCACTCTCCTCTGATAACTTATTGATACATTGATAATTCCATGTTCTAGAGATCCATCTCCCTCCTTTACCTAAAACATCACTTAAACCCAACTTTGTTACACCCCAATTACTGAATCGGTGAGACAAAGCCATCGGGCTTAAGAGCGACCAAACTACAGTTAATCGATTGCAAAATATTTTCAGCCGTATTACCAATGACATAGCCAGATATACCAGTTCTCGCTAAGGTTCCCATTACCAGCACGTCTACCTCAATACTCTCTACGTAATCTGGAATCTTTTCGTCGGGTTTTCCATGCAGGTGGTGAATCACAATTTCACCTGTAATCCCAGACTCCTCCAACAGCTGTTGCAGAGCTTGTTTATGATCGGCTTTTGCTTTGTCGAGTTCATGTTTCAACTCAGCATCATCGACTTGAATCCAAGCGTTACCATTAAGGTAGTTTTCTAAGTAATACTCCCAGCAAGAAATCACGTGTAAACGACTATCGCAGGTGTCGGCTATCGAACGCGATAATTCGAGTAAACGCACGGCTAATGAGTGCTGTTCATCGCTTGCCGTTAATGGGTCGATAGCCACAGCAACACGGCGCTTATCTCTTGGCTTATCAATTGGTCGGTGCAACCAAAGCGGACAAGGGCATTTTCGTAACAGAGTCATATCAATAGCTTTGAAACCCTCAGCACCTTCACCGAGCGGTTCAGCTTCTTTGATGATGAGATCTTTGTTATCAGCTAATGCTTCTTGAATAATACAGACAGCGGGCTTTTCACTGCTTTTCACAGTAAGAGGAAATGCGAGATCCTCTTCAGAGAGTCCCAGCTTCTGTCTGTATTCGTGAATACTTTGTTTGAGGGAGTCTTGCAGCGATTGCTCATAACTTTGCTGATACTGGATCATGTCTGTTGGGAAATCAGGACACGCTATTAGCCCTGAGACAGGCACTTTGTTGCTAGATGCAATCCTCATCGCTTGTTCGAGGGCGTCACTATGGCCTGGCAATCCTTGTGTTGCAAAAAGTATGTTTGCGAATCGTTTCATACACACCTCCTTGTTTGGTTAAATATTAACCACCCACAAAGTATAATACCTAACGGATAATTGTAACGGCTTGTGACGTTGATGAAATCAATTCTCATTAAGAGACGGATATTGCTTCATTTTGTTTTACGTCACACTCTCCTTTCTTCACAACTATCGCCTTCGACCTAAATAAATTCCGCTACCTAAAATTGAGACCAAATAAAAACCCAAATTACTCAAAGTTTTTTCTCACCTTGAGTAACTTGGGTATAAGCAATAACACACTTAGTGTCCGGATTTAAATGGATGACCTAAATTTTCACGCAACTTAGTTTAAAGATGCCATCTCAATCACGAATCGATATGCAAAGTTTTACGGCTTTAGTGACCTAAAATCGCCGTAACTCAATGTTAAGGTTGTTGTTTTGTCGGTGCCAAAGCAATTTCACGAACACATACACCTTGCGGTTGCTGATAAGCAAACAGCACTGCTCGTGCAATGTCGTCTGCTGCCAACACGCCGCCCATATCCACCCTCCAAGCGTCATAGCCATCTTTAATATCTTGAGACGTTGTATGTGAAAGTAATTCCGTTTCCACTGCACCAGGTGCAATCGTCGTAACGCGAACATTCGATGACGCAACTTCTTCACGTACGTTTTCAGAAATAGCATGAACCGCAAATTTGGTACCGCAATAAGCAGCATGATCAGGGAATGTTTTCTTGCCCGCGATAGAGCTGATGTTAATGATCGTACCACTGTTACGTGCTTTCATAGGTGCTAGGACGGACTGCATGCCATTGAGCAAACCAATTACGTTCACATCAAACATGCGCTTCCACTCCGATGCTTCCTGAGTATCTATCTGACCGAGAAGCATAACGCCTGCGTTATTTACAAGTGCATCTACCGGACCATACAACGCTTCAGCTTTCTCAATTGCAGCCTCAAAAGAAGCTTTGTCGGTCACATCTACCTTTTCACAAAGCGTATTTGGTAAGTTTAATGCTTCCAAACGTTCTACACGTCTTGCTAACAAAAGAAGAGCATGGCCCTGTTCACTGAAGTGACGTGCAATCGCTTCACCAATGCCTGAACTAGCGCCTGTAATAACAATTAACTTTTTCATTTTGAATCCTTAATCGAACGGTTTACATCAGTGGCGGTAAGTTTAAGAAAACTTTGTTTGTTGATATATACCGACCTAGTTGAAACACTGTTGTTATACTGCAACAATACTTTTTTGAATTATGAAGAAGTCATCATGCAAACACACATCAACCTTGCGGATATTCGCTCTTTCGTCCTAATCGCTCAACTAGGAAACTTCACGAAAGCAGCAGAGCAACTTGGCGTTTCTCGCTCACACGTTTCACGTCAAATAACAAATCTGGAGCAACAGATTGGTGTCACTTTGCTACAAAGGACCACTCGAACACTGAACCTCACCGAAGCAGGCAAGGTTCTGTATAAACAGTGTGAAACTGCCCTTCACAATATTGATCAAGCTGTTATGGCAGTGGTTGATGATGTAGAAGACTTAAGAGGTGACATTCGTATCAACTGTGTGGGGGGCTATTTAGGAGAAGACGTTGTCGCAGATATCGTTGCTCAATTTCTAATCCAACACCCACAAGTGAGCATTAACTTAGATTTTAGTAGCCATCGTGTCGATTTAATCGCGGATGAATTCGATATCGCTTTTCGAATGGGAAAGTTAGACGACTCCAACTTTATCGCTCGCAAACTGATCGATGTGGAAATGGGGACATACGCAAGCCCAAACTATTTAGAAACATATGGCTATCCTTCTCATCCAAAGGACTTAGAAAAACACGTTTGTTTGACAGGTAGTGTGACACGGTGGGCATTTGAGAACACGAATACAAAGCAGTCAACGGAACACCAGATACGTGGACAGTTACGATGTAAGAGTGGCAGAGTAATGATAAAAGCAGCCTTGGCGGGAAATGGCATCATCCGTGTGCCAGCACTTTATTGTCAACAAGAACTCCAGACAGGCAAGCTAAAAGAAGTGTTTATCAATTGGAGCATTCCGAGTGTGGAATTTTCACTCCTTTATCATCACGACCGACATCAACCAAAACGCATCCGAGCCTTTGTTGATTTTACTACGCAATACTTTCGCAAACTGCAGAGTAAAGACAAGTAACCTGCACGTTGGTACCTGTCTATGTATGCTTTATAGGCTGAGCCTGTGAACCTGGGGTTTGTTCTAGAAAGAGTGTGAGCATTTTGACGCTTAAGGCTTGGTTTTCATAAACGTCAGAGGTGTTTGTCCAGTTTGCTTTTTGAAAAATGCAATAAAAGCACTGTCTGACGAAAACTCCAGCCAATCGGCAACTGCGCTGACTGGCATGCCCGTTGATAACAATTCAACTGCTTTTAAAAGCCTCCACTGTTGCCGCCAATCTTGATAGTTCATTCCCGTTTCCGACTTAAATAATCGTGTTACCGTCTTGGTGCTTGCCCCAACTTTGCTTGCAAGAGTAGTAAGCGAAGGAGCTAGAAATGAAGGTTCAACCAACTCTCGACGAAACGTTGTTAAGCGCCGATGTGATGGCAAAGGCAACTGAAACGAATAACGTTTCGCAGCATAAAACTCCTCCCAAAAAAGCGCCGTCGTATTTACCATCTCGCTGCTAGGCTTATCCCACTCCCAAAATGACATTTTATCAATAAGAGCTTGGAGTAAATTATTCACTTCTATCATCGCGATCTTACTCGGACAGGCAAACTCCTCACAATCAAAATACAAAGATCGGTACGCCACCACATTCGTCATTAGTGCGCGATGCGGCGTATTAGGTGGGATCCAAACCGCCTTTGTCGGTGGCAAAATACAAATCGAGTCTTCCAGAGCAAAACTCATACAACCTTGAGGTGCGTACAATAACTGCCCTTTCTTGTGCATATGCATACCTGAGTCGTGCTTGCCAATATCCGCAGCAATTCCCACTACACAATTAGAAATTTTGTCTGCATCAAATTGTGTTTTTTCGTTAATAAGCGCCATTTTGTCCGAATGTTGATGTATTTGGTTTTTATGTTGTTATTAGATCAATCATAGCCTCATTTATACTGCCCGCCAACTTCATTAACGATGGGTAACAATATGAATACTAAGCCCTCTTTATGGCTCATGCTGGTTATGTTGATGTTTCCGCAAATTGTAGAAACTATTTATAGCCCAGCGCTGAGCTCAATCGCTCTTTCATTTGATGTAAACCACGCACAAGCAGCCCAAACATTGTCGATTTACTTCCTAGCTTTTGCCATTGGCGTTGTAGTTTGGGGAGTTCTCGCAGATAAACTGGGAAGAAGGCCCACCATGCTTATTGGGCTCTTTATCTATGGCTGCGCATCTTTACTCGCAACTCAAACCGAAAGCTTTGCTGTTGTCATGACCGCGCGAGCCCTAAGCGCATTTGGTATCGCGGTAGGATCCGTTGTCACACAGACCATGCTTCGTGACGCGTTTGACGGTCAAGAACTGAGTAAAGTCTTTAGCTTAATGGGGATGGGTATATCAATCAGCCCGGTAGTTGGCATGCTATTAGGCGGGCAGCTTACAGCGCTTGGTGGATACCGTTATGTGTTTTTTGCCTTGTTTTTAATCGCGTTAGTATTGCTCGCTTACAACGTTATTAAGCTTCCTGAAACACAGAAGGAACAGACACCAGTACGGTTGCATCAACTTAGCTGGAAAATGGTAAGAGACGCGCGAATTTGGCGCTCAGGATTACTGGTTGCTTTGTATAACATTGCTCTATTTTCTTATTACCAGCTTGGCGCATTTACTTTCTCGGTACTTGGGTATAACTCCGAACAATTTGGATACAGTGGCATGGTACTGGGGTTAGGCACTCTGCTTGGGAGTTGTTTAAACAAATCCCTAGTGTCTAAAAATGTTCGAAAAAGCCAACTACTTTGGCTCTCAGCAGTATTGCTTAGTTTGGGATCAGTCGGTGTGTTGATTCTGAGCCAATCAATCTGGTTTGTTGCTCCAATGGTGTTAGTCGTCATGTCTTATGGGATTGCGATACCCAATATACTCAGTGACGCACTCGTTGATTATAAACAACAGGTAGGTAGCGCAGGCGCTTTATTTGGGCTCATGTACTACATCATGATCGGGACGGGATTAGCGATGGCTGGAACAGCACAAAACTTAGGTGTCGTTCTATTAGCATGTAGCTGTTTAGCGATTTTATTAGCGTTTTCTAAAAGGCAAGTTCATACCAACTTGTGACCAGATACTACGCATTGCTTGCCTAATCTTCCGAAGATTGGTCTACATCTTTTCTAACGGTTAACTAAAACGTAAATAAAAAGCGCCTGTCGGCGCTTTAATTATCCATAGATCTTATTGCCATGTTGGCTCGCCAAACTCTTCACAACGTTGCTTGTCGTAATTTTCAATGCGCCCGCGTTTACCTACAAACTGAACCTGAACAACCATTCCAGCTTCAACATATTCACTGAAATAATCGCAAGAAACACGAAAACTAGTATCGCGTATAACAATTGGTACCCATTCATAGCCGCCGCTGCGTGGTAAGTAAGACTTGAAGGTAATGACCCCGTCATCTGAAACGTTGATTTCTTCATCATATTCATTCAACTTATAAAAACGTTGTCCATCAAACTCTGTCTTTGCTTTTTCAATTATTTCCTTCGTTGCTGTCGATTGCATCGGCGTATTTGAGACCAGTTGACACCCAACAACAGATGTCAATACGGACAAAGCCAAAGCGAGTTTAGTTATTTTATTCATTTACCTAACCACTGTTGAATTATTCAACACTTACCATTTTAAAAGGAGGGAGACCATACTTTATTTTAAAGAAAATAAAAAGCGCCTTTCGGCGCTTTTTATCTGAACATTTCTTATCCAAACGTCTCGAGTAGATTTTCTAGAAAAGCTAACTTTTTATTACAATGAATTTTATTTAGGCTCTCACCGGAATCTATTGCTATTTAATCCCAAGCTTCAAACTCATTAGGCTTTACGTGTTTTATTTTTAATCTAACGTTGGGATCCAGAGCTGTTTCAGTTCCCAATTCACAGTAGTACTCAACAGCATTTTCATCTTCAATCATGTCAACGAAGCTAGCAACGACACTCAACCGTCCACCACCTCTAGTCAATGAAAAGTACGCATTCTTGTTTTCATTTACTTCAAATTTCAAAGGAATGAATTCAGGTTCTTCAAGAGAAATATCTATCCATTTATAGTTATCTAAACTCTTCCCCTTTCGTGGGGCATAAACTGTTTTCAACCCATTTTCGTCAACAACGAAGTACATCGAATTCTCAGCTTGATTAAAGCAAGCTTTCAAACTGCCACCTTTATTTTCTAAATCACACGTAAATATGACAGAATTTTGGTTGCAGCTTGCACTTACAAAATTTGAAAACGACACAATAAATGAAAACCCGACCATCACAATTGATTTATAAATTTCATTGAATTTAAGCATTTCAACTACATTAAAAATAAAAACAATATATTCACTTTATATTAAAATAGTCTTCATCAGGGAATTTTTCGTTGGTTTTGTTAGTACTATACTTTCCATTATATGGATTAATCGTCAGTTCTTCACCATTATTATCAAACTTAAACTGCCTTCCATCAAACTCTCCCTTTATCCTTAAACTTACTCTACCTTCAATAATCTCAACATATTCATATCTTGATGAAAAACTATTCCAGCAAACATCTCGCCTATGTTCGTCATAATTAGCAGAAAAAACTATTGTAGAAGAACAATAATTCTCTTCTCCATTTCTATTCCAATACAAAATCCTATCTTTAGGTATGTTCATATTAAAATTATCTCTCTGGAAAATGTAAGACAACACGCCAGTATAATTATTATTAGCGTTTTTTATTATTTTACCATTATCTCTGTCCAATAATGTATGATCGATAATATCAAAACCATAATCGTAAATGTCATAACTAAGGTTCAAACTACCAATCTCTTTTGGAACTTCTTTTTTTTCTGTGTCAAAAATAAAGTATGCTTCGCTATTTATATTACCATTAGTCAAGTCAACCAAATAAAGCTCTTCATTCAATTTAATTAAATCGCTTGTGCCACATGAGTCAAAAAAGCTAAAATCATATGAAGTTCCATTTGCTTTTAGAGAATATTGACAAAAAGGCCCCTCAGCCTCTGTGAATTTTTGCTCTTGCGTAATACTGCTTTCCGCAAAAGAATATGTTGATAAAAAGATTAAACTAAATGTAATCATTTTATTCATTTATCATTAACTCCAGCTTGTGATGTACACTCTTACTTCTTTTATAGTAATTTTTATTGATCATTGAACTATCCTTAAGATAAAACTTACTAAAGTCATAGCTATCGGATATTGAATTACAATTAATCAACTTTGAAAGTTTTAATAAGTTATTTTTTCTCTCTAACAAATGATTGTAACCACCATTTACTGAGATCGTTACACGAAATAGATCATTCTTGGTAGCGAATGGACGAATATCTCCCCAAGCACTACCTTTTACCCAAAACCACCCTGAAGAATCTACTGCCGTGTGTAAATCTTTAGCAACGCTTTCTATCATTTCTTTTGTAAGATCTTTAGTATTCACACCAAAGTATTTAGCATAGTTTTCTATATGTGTTATCTGTAATAAACCACGTCCATGATAGAATGCACCACCTCTGTACTTATTCCATTTCTCTGGATATTTCCCGTTATAATAGTACTCTTCCGTCGTTTTGAAAAAATCACTTTCTTGAAATGCTTGAGACAGAAAGTGGATTTTATTCAAACAATCATCGATTTCATACGTCCTAAACATGTCATTCAAGCTATTTAATAACTCATCTAAAGAAACATTTCTCATACTGTCATAATGAGAGTTCTCAAAAATAGTTTCTTTTCCACCTAAGACTTCAAGTAAAAAACTCTTGGAAATATCACGATTACAGAAACATTTACTTTGGGTGTGATTTCCTACAAAAGGCCAATAATGCCAAAGGCTCTTATCATCGCTTAGTTGCAAATCACCATGTAAATCTTGCATCCATGAAAACTTATCTGCTCTTTCCAGTTCGAATTGCGAGAAAAGATCAAAGCTATCCATCACTTGATCGCGCCATGGGGAGTTACGGTAGTCCTCTATAGTCACAAAACCAGCGGAGCACTTAATATCTAGAGCTTCCTTTGCGGTCTGATGGATTGATTCATAAAGACTTTGTGACGACTCTGTATGCCAATCTGTAGGATGTTTCACAATAAATCGCTCAAAGTGTTTACGCTTACCGTCTAAGTATACTTTGGCATCGCGAGCAGTGAACGAGGAGAAGTCCGTTACTTGATCTTCTGTCACAGATTCAAGTAATTGCTGAATAAACGAATTACTCATATCAACGGCACCGCTACTATCGGCCCCATCGAGAACAACAAGTGGATTTTCTTCCGCATTTTTGGGAGAAATCTGTTTTTTGAAAAATTCGGGCGGCTCCTCAAAAGAGAGCATCTCGATATGCACACGATTATCTTCTTTCTTAGTTCCAATTGCATCGTTACTGTACTCATGCAGTCCCATGTAACCGATATCTTCCCCAGCTGAAACCTTTATCCCCTCTCTAAATAGGAGTGGGAGTAAAGAAACCACACTACCGTCCCTAATCATTGCCGCCTTGTCCGACATCCATTTAGGTTCTGAAACTGGTTCTGATAGGACAGCAGAGGAATCTTCTAAAATGTCAAAGTCACTATTGAGACCCGAAGCAAACCAAACAATCTTGTTTAACAGTGCTTTTTCGCTACCACTTGCCGATTTACCATTCTCTACCACACGGCACTTTATCATTTTGTAGGTATTTTGGTCGATCTGGTATGGATGGGTCTCCTTCTCTTCTGCATACAGGTATTCAAGTAATGTTCCTTTAGACATCGACTGTTTTTTTTCACCAGAATTAGTAGGCACATCACTATGTTTGAAAGTGCGTACATTTCTCGCTTCTTGTAAACGGTAACGCGTGGTTATAGATGAATTGGCGCCAATATCTGAAGGTGGCGCAAGGTGCATATAAAGTGTATAGAACTTAAATACATCTTCATTATCTTCGGGGTTTACAGCCTCATGCTCGATAAGCACAAAGTTATTACTATACTTAAACTCTTGCTCTTGGTACGTTGATGTTAGGTAATCAGGATTTATGCGAAATGCCACTATTTTTCCATCAAGCATCGCTTGAATAGGTCTGAGCCCTTTCCCCCACGGTAACATTTTTGATGTTAAGTGAATGCCACTATGCCAACCGTACCCTTGTCCTATTAAATAACGACCGCTCTTAGCTTGATCAAACAATTTCGTAAAATCACTGAGCGTGTAGTAAGCGTCACCTTCTCGTTGCGCTATCGGAAAAACTGCATCCATGATTTAAATGTCCTAGTCAGAAAAGTTATCGTCAAAAGTGACAAATGATGGGCGGTTCAAGTTGTTTGACTTCGTGTACACCACCGCATTAACCCTACCTAAATTAGTAGCAAAGCTAGATTGGCTCGCTATGTTAACGGTACTCCCAAGGGCCATTGCCGATATAGAAATTAGGGTGTCATTTTTGGTTTCGAAAATTTGGCTAATGACGTCAGGAAGTGCTTGTTTGAAGTGGTTAAGTGCTTTTTTATAACCGTTTATACCCTCTTCAACAGAACTCAACGATCTTGCAGAAGCTTGGCTTTGTATGAAATCTAAACGACCGATGATTTCACTGTTTAGCTCATCGATGTATGAACAGATTTGATTGTTTATCAACGTCCATAAAACAAACTGCAAATACTTCACAGTATTCCCAGTCCCTAAAAAGCGAAGCTTCGCTAATAATTCATAGGGAGGCTCAAACACATCAGCTTGATATAAGACTCTCAATATATCGCCATTTTCGTGCACTTGCTCCAAGAGCAGTTCAACTAAAGGTTCATATTTCTCTAGCGCAGTAGTATCAGTTTGGATGTGATAAAGTGCCGAAACATAAGCATCAGAAAAATCTTTAGAGTGATTTTGACTAATCGCATAAGGAGACGATATACGGCTTTGCTCTAACACAATATCTTTAAAGTCATCATCACTGAAGGATGGGGACATCAATATGCCCCAGTCATTAGCAACCCCAACACGATCTTCCCAAAATGGCGAGCGGCGACCTGCTACAAACGTACAAAAATCATTCGGATCAGGGTAAGTTTCCGTAACAATATTTTCAGCTAAAGATTGGTTCGGGGTGTAAGAGTCTTGAGTTTCGCTGAGCACTAACCTGCATTCTTTTAGAGCGAGACCATTAACAGATGCTTTTCCGCTAGAATCCAGCACTCCACTCCCAATGACAGCACCTGAAGGTTCGACTAAAGAAAATTGTGCATTAGAGTAAGGGAGCCCATTTGGATATTTGCATTCTATATCCAGCGTATACGTCCCTTCCTGCTCTTCACTCACAGAAACCGATGGGTTTTGTGCGCCGCCAAGACACACAGTGTTGGCTTTGTTCATGGTCATTTGATCGGACAGGCGACATACGCCCTTACCTTCAAATTTAACCGTTGGTGAGGCTGAAATGAATTTTGCTTCAGCTTCTATCGTGCCAGAGGAAACGCCTTTTCTGTCACCGCCCGCATCGCCGGTACTTTTTGAGAACGTACTGCCCTTGATAGCGACACTGTTACCGCCATCCATAGAGACTGTCGTAGTCCCACCAGCAAGGTCTGCTGATTTAGCATTGTTGCCATAAGGGATAGGGACGACTGGCTTGCCGACCTTAGTTAAACAAACATCTGGGAGCGTTGCATTCGCTTCACCACCTGAGCCTTTATGAACTATCGAAAGTCCATTCGCACCAACTGTTACGCCCATAACCAATCCATTTGAATTTTATTGATTGAATGATAAAAGAGATCGCAAACTGCAACCTCTCTAAATGACTAGTGAATTTCACTAAAAGACCAGTGATATTCACAACAAGCCCTAAAACTGGCAGAAGATCTCATTTTAGATCTCTGGTTATCTATACATTTCAAGCAGTTGCTGAAATTTTAAGTCTATGACGATGTAGGTTGCCGCATACATAAGCGCAAACGTCATCGCACTAAGACTTAAGATCAGCTTGGGTGAAATTACCCTTTTTAACGGCTTCTTTAGATATTTAGCTTTAAGGTTGATTAAAGAAACTTTTTCTTGTTCTGCTAGGCGGTCATCTCGCACTAATCGATAAATGGTGCTGCCAATTTCCGCTAACTTTTCGTTGCCACGCTCTTCACGGCCGTACTTGCCTTGGAAACCAAGTTGAAGCAATAAATAGAGAAACTCTATAACGTGACGGTATTTGCGAGGGTCGGCTTTTAAGCGGTCGAGAATAACGAAAAACTTGTCACCACCAGATGTTTCGTTGTGGAATTCAGACAGTAAGCTGTTCTGGCTCCAGTGACTATTTGCCCCCCACTCTTGTCGACAAACAGATTCATCAATCGCCGCACACAAGCAGTAACGAATAACAAGAACCGAAGCACGATCGAGCTCCATTTCATTAAGTTTTCGTTCACCTTTTCGAATCTCACGTGCCACTTGTTCACGAAATGGCATCGGGTCATCAAGCCAAGGGATCGAAGACATACAAGACAGACTGGCGATCAACCATGAGAACTGGTCCACTAGCGGGTTAATACCCATGTTGTCGATAGATAGATCTTGTACTGCGATGTTTCTCGACAAGTCAGGCGCTGGCATTACCTCCATTGGTTTGCCAGGCTCTGGTTGGAATAAGACTACGGTGACGTCGGTTTCTGCGTAACTCATAGACGAACGGCCCAAAGTTGCAATGATAAGTTAGCGAAATCGCCCGCAACGTGAATCGCAATCGCAGCAGTGTTCTTCAATGCCATCCACTCTTCGCCCGTTTTATCGAGCTCGAAATAGGTGTAGCCAGCGTGATACGGCAGCGCGCGTGGCACAACTGGCATTGGTTTGATCTCAATCCCAGGCAGTTGAAGGTTAATCAAGTCACGTATGTTATCGATAGAACCGATCTTCGTTTGGCTGACAAACTGGGTATGCAGAACATCCAAGGTCACGTCGGCTTTAACTGCGAGGATAAAGGTTGTCGTATCAATGATCTTATTGTCAGGGATTGCTGCCGTTCTGATGCCATAGTTCTGATCTTTTAAGGTCAGTGGAATTGCTCTTTGCTCAGACATCACGCTCAATGTCATTTTCGCACTGTCTAGGACGCGAGAAAGACAGCTAGTAAGATCACCATGATTGTACTTCGTAAACTCAATAGGTCGGCGTGTCGTTGAGCACAGCGTCGAAAGCTCACCCTCTGCCTGAAGAAGAATTCGATACAAAGACTCAGGATGCACAGCTTCTGTGCTTGCGAAATGCCAAAACAAGGGTTCGTATCGGTTGAGCGCTTGCAATAGCATAAAGTCAGAAACCGATGATACGCCTTGTTGATCCACCACCCCTAATCGCTGAACTATCGATTCCGCGCGATGCTTCAACATAGAAGCAAACTCGGTCGCAAATTTACTCAGTACTGTCGACGCATGAATATCGATGCAGGTAGGAATGAAACTATCATCTAAGATCACGCTGCCATCAGGCTTCACTTCTGAGATCTTTAAGATCGGAATAGACGTGTAAGCACTCTTATCTTCATGATCGTACATTAAGCAAAAGTTAAGCTTACCGACGACGATATTTGCCATGTCTTCCGAATCATAACAAGCGTCAACCGCTTCTTGAGATTCCATCGTATAGCGCGCACCGTCTTTTTTGGTACCAAATAACTCAGAACGTTCCGATGGTAACGGACAGCACAAATAAACGACTTTATCGGCAATCGAAGGATCTACATCTTTCACTTCAGGCAGCTCAGCAAGCAACGGAAGCTCAAATGGTGTCCGGTCTTGTAAAATACCTTCAGCACGAGTAATACCGATTTTACCCAGTGCTAGTAACTGAGAGTTGATTTCTAAACGTTTAATTCCCCAATGCAAAGGCGATGCATTGGCACTCAGTAGGCTCGATAGTTTACTTTGCGAACGATCGAGTTGTTGAAAATGCTGCGGCTTCATGAACATTCCATCTTGCCAAACAACTGGATTGTATAAAGACATGTTTCTATCCCTTAAAAGTAAACCTGTTCAATGCCGCGAGTGTTATCAGAAATTAACTCACTGCCCTCTAACTTGAGCTTGATGTAGTACTCGCTCTTCTCTTCAATAACTTCCACTTTTCGCCATGACGAACCATCAATATCACGAAAAGCCACTGAAAAACCGACGGCACGAGTGTCAGGGTCTAGCGTTAGCATTTCATGAACTTTTCCACCTGGCTGTATTTGATATTCGTAACGTTTGATGTACTCATCACCCAACGACGCTTTATCGCTCTCAAACAAGGCAAAGAAATCTAAGCTTCGGAACAATACTGGCGAACTTAATTCGTGAAGACGAAGAATAACTGGAGATGACTGGCCCCCATTTCTCACATTGAGTACAGGTGATGCATCAATAACCAATTCAATCGACGAAGTTTCTGGTGTGATACCAGTGGACTCTTTAAATTGATCCCACATGGAACAACCGGACAACATGGCAAATCCGAGTAATACGGCGATACTACGCATGGTTTCCCTTAATCACTTTGTTATAGTTTTTCTTAATCAGCCCTTTTAAGGATGTTTCATTAAGCAGGCGACGATTATTAGTGTAGAAATCTAGGTATTCGGCCCACAGCTTTGACTTAGTTGAGAACAAAGACTGGCTAGTGACCCTGTTAGCAAATGCTACGGGATCGTTCGTTTCTGACTGTTCTAAAATGAGCTCATTCAGTGCTTTGTTAAACATAACTTGGTGATCGTTCAGCTCATCGAGCATTTGTTCAACCAGTTCATTTGGAGCCAGTAATTGCTGACTATTCAAAGTGAGCATTAGCTCTGCGATGTTCGAGTTAGCCTCACTCGCACTCTGCTCATCTTTTAACGATTCCACTTCGTGCAACTCTTTCTGTAGATTATCAATACATAAACGCAAGCAAGTGCCCATTTGCTTGAATAACTGCGCCTCGTTTGTCATCAGCTCTGGATTTCGAATACCCAAACCATCAAAAAACGCTTGCGCTATATCTTGAGAGCAAACGGCCGCATCAGTATCGACTTGTGCTTTCGTCGTACTGTTTATCGCGTGCTCTGCCGTAGGTATTTGAAGTTGCTGATTAGTGTTAGGAGAAGGCGTAAAAGATTGGGTCATCTCTTCCCATTTTGACCCTGTATTAGCCTGCTCTACGACCATCTCAGTAACATTATGCGTACGATGTTGTCTTTGAATCGTGCTATCTGGGGCTACTGTGCCTGGTTGCATCACCTCAGCTGAGGCAATATCGGCTCTATGTGCCTTACCGCTTTCTAGCGCTGATGTATCATTGACTGATGCGTTACTCTTGGTTTCCGCAGCCATCCAGTCTTCAGGGATTAGGCTTGGCTGATCGAATTCGGAATATATGCTGAAACTGTCATCGACCACCTGACGTGTGCTTTCCACGGTTCTAGGTTGTTCAGATTCTGTACGCTCATTATCACGAATTAAGTAATCGTCATCTCGCTGCATCGAAAAGTTAAGGTGAGCAACAGGATCATGACAATCAATGTCATCCTGTTTAGTCTCCATAAACAAATCTTCTAAGGCACCGACTTTTTCTTCCTCTTCGACAACCGCATCTCCTAGACTAACCAGAGGATCGCTAGATACTCGCTCAGGAGCAATATCAGCGGCGATGTCTAGTGTTGAGGTAACGTGCTCAAGAGAAACACCAATCTCATATTGCCCTAAAGAAATGATGTCGCCATCAACTATCGCAACGGGTTGATTTTTTAGTATTTTATTCCCATTTACCATTGTGCCGTTAGTTGATACGTCACTTATATAGTAGGTATCTCCATACACGCTGAGCAAACAATGAGTGCCCGAGATAAAGCGGTTGTGATCGGCTAAAGACACGCTACAGCTTGGGGAACGACCTATCGAACCACCACTTTCAGGCATTTCAATATGCTTTGCACCGGTGTATTCCTCTGGACACTTTGAGATAAATAAAACTAGCTGATTTGAGTACATTTACGAACCTCAAAAGAGCAAAGAAACTGATAGTTCAAGCCCACCAATTCCATCATTTACAACCGGAAGGATATAAGAGGCCTGCGGGATAATTTGTATATGGGCGTCAGGATTACTGCCTAACTTTATAGCAGTACCAAGGGTCACAACCGCACCTAACTCAAACTGGTCGATGTCTTCAACACTCTCATAACGATAGCCCTCTTGGTCTACTTGCCAGCGATTAGAATATTGCGAGTAACCGACAGACAAGCCCGCACCAACGTATGGCGTGAAAACACTCCAAGAAGTCAACGCATATTGAGGAACAACACGAAGTTCATAGTTCGTCGCTTCTTGATATAAGCCGTTTGCTGGCGCTTCAATATCTTCTGCTAGATAGTTTAGCCCTAACCACCAACGCCAACGGTTATTGTTTTCATCAATAGGACGAGTATGAACCAAGCCGAACCTAAGCGTATCCTGCTCACCACTTTTACCTTCATCGTATTTAATGCTATCGATAGTCAACATACTGGTAGAGAGTCCATATCGCTCCCCTTTTGCCATTGCAACAGAAGAAAATAGACACATGGCTGAAATCAGCCCAATTTGACTTGGTTTTAGCATTTCGTCGGCTTTGTTGCTTAATTCGGTGAGAAGACATGGTAGCCCCATGTTGATCAGTTCTTAAACAACATACCGAGTTTCAG